>DATALT010000002.1:353211-706423 GCA_036260945.1 Candidatus Babeliales bacterium | reverse complement strand
TTTCAGAATAGAATGCTCGAGTGCGCGATCTGAAGTAAAAAAAAGAAAAGGGGCATTCGTGCGTTCGCGATATTCTTGTGCGATCGTGACGCACGGCACAACGTGGCCGCCCGATCCTCCCGCAACAAAACAGATAGGATTATTCATACAAAATACAACCTTATGATAATGAAAGTTCTTTGTGTTTTTTGGTCAGCTTTTGAACATACTTTAGCTTAGGTAATTTCTTGGTGATCTGATAGTTACCTAGAGGAATTAAATCCGGTGCTTTATAGAATTTTTTTTCTTTATACCAAATTTGGGCCTGTGTATTGAGAAAAAGATGGTTGTTGGGATCTTTTTTAAGCGCAGCATCGATATGCAATTGCGCTGCTTTAAAATTTTTATCTTTAACTAGATAGTAATCGGCTAGTAGATGATTTAACGGTGCATAATCTGGATTAATTTTACGTGCTACGCTGAGCGTTTCAAGCATTGAGGGCCACTGATGGCGCTCGTAATAAATAAGCGCGATTTGATAAAGCATCTGTGTTTTGGTAAGTACATCTTTTGACGAAGCAATTGCTCGGTTAAGATAATACAGAGCTTCAGAAAGGGTGTTTCTCTTAAGCGCAATATCGATCAAATAAAAAAATGGATAGGTGATCGAAGGATTTGAATGCGCATAATGTTTTAGTGTCGCTACAACGGCCCGCTGCTCGGTTTTATTCATGTACATGAGGTGCAAAATCCGATACCAAGAAGGATTATTCGGATTTTCATCGATCCAGTTCTTCAAGAGAGTGATTGCCTCTTTCGATCTTTTAAGAGAACCAAGAAGCTCAATTTTAAAGAGCCGACCATTCTCATCGAAGGGATGGATCAATAAATGATCATTAATGAGTTCCAGTGCTGCAAGAAATTCTTTTTGATGATATAAATCGAGTGCGCGATCAAAAAGAGAATCATTGAGCGGCATAAGCTTGGCATTTTCTTTCTTGAGCATTAGGTTTAATATTTGGCGCTCGACGTTAGCATCGTGCCCCACTATTGAGAGAAAATTGCGATAACTTGCCATTGCTTTGTCTACGTTACCAGTGAGTTCGTTTATCAAACCGGAAAGTAGCCACCCTTGTTCAAAATTTGGATTCAACTCAACACATTTGTGGATGTTTGAGACTGCTGCATCTTTTTGCATGAGTTGCAAACAAATTTGCGCTTTCAAGAAATAAAAAATAAAGCTCGAACTTTTTTCACCGCGGATTTTTAAATAACGATCCATAATTGCGACCGCTTGCTCAGGATGCCGAGCGCGGACATGTGCCGCTGCCGCATAATAGACTAATTCTGCATCTTCTGGATGTGAATCGGCTAACGCCATGATTCGTTTATCAGCTTGAGATTGCTTGCCGCTCAACTCCAGCGCTTTGATAATAATCATTTGAAGATCAAGCTGTTGCGGAAAGTTTGCTTCGATCTGAGGAATCATCGAAATTATTTTTTCATATTGTTTTGTATTGAAGAGATTGTGAATATAGCCTGGATAGCTATAAAGCGATCCGCCAGATCGCATGATAGTATCAAAACATTTTTTTGCCACATTATGCTCTGCTGATAAATCATTATAATAGCCCCAAATATAAAGATGAAAATGATTCGTAGGCCCATCATCAAGATGTGGGGGCGGCGTTGACGCTAAAGATAGTGCTATTATGAAGAGAAAACTTCCCAAAATAGTTAAGTGCTTCATGTTATTCTTTCTCCCTATTGCAGCGTTGTAAAAAGTGAAATAAACCGATGCGCAATTCTGGATCATTTATTTTGCAAAGTGCAGCTTCCTGCTCTCGTGATAGTGATAATGGAGCGACAGCCGTAATTCGCTTAAAAGAAGGCGTGCAGCCACCTTTTTTTTTCTGCGCAATCTGTTTAAATCGTATATTTTTTATTCGGGGCTGGTCGAGACTTTTATTAATTGTTTCCAGAATGACCGGAGATAGAAGATACATTTCTTGAAGCCAGCTTGAGTTAAAGACGCCTAGGGTGATCGTATCGTCAGTAATTTTGAGGAGCGTGACATGTGCTTTAAGATTGCCAACAATACTTTGCCACTGTGCCAGGAGTGTCACTTTCCACGATTGGTCTGCAGGGAGTAAATGTGGTAGGAGTTCTTTTATATGCGTTGGCATCGATTCGGAATCCTTAAAAAGTGGTTCGCCGTTCATGTAGTTTAGATATTTATGGCTTCCAGATCAATGATTATGCAAAAGCACCGAGTTGAATAACCGATGAATTTATCTTATAATGATTGCCATACTTTTCATTTCAATAAATTATTATTTTTTCAAAAGGGCATATTTTGAAACTGAGATTATTAACTTTTATAATGCTAACTGCATGGACGGCGAGTGGCGTTTCGAGCCCAATCGCCTCAGGATTAAATCAAGCGGTGCCCACTGTTACTACTCTGATTGGTTATGGGGTTATTTTTACACAAACTGGACAATACTGGGCAGATTTTCCAGGGACTAATTACAGCACTCCAAATTTTCAATCTTTGGCACAAATCGCACCGCTTCAGCATCAAACTCCAAATGCAGCAACTCAACTCATGCGCTTGCAGTTAAGAACCCCCAGCTCAGGTAATTCTTGAGGCTTTATGACATTTCGTTCAGCCAAATAGTGCTACAGATTCTTTGCATTTGCCAGTATACTTATCGATCGTTCACTCTGCACATCTCCTTACAACAAAGGACCCTTCGATGAAATATAATCTCTTAGGAATAGTATTTTTTGGCTCATCCGTTTTGGTAAATGCGGTTGGCCCTATTGAAAATGAAAAAGAATCTAAAAAAAACAATCAACATGCGGTCTCCATTGCCACGAAGGTAATTTTGTCAACCGTTCAAAATCCTGAATTCGATTTTGGTAGCGCCTCACAAGGTGCACATTATTACCCATACGTTGGTTCGGAAAATAATGAATTAAATTGCACCCAACCCAGTGATAGTAGAGGTACCAAAAAAACAGATGACACGATAACCGTTAGCGTCTCAGGTTGTTCCGTTTCGTAGAGATTTTTTTGTAAAAAAGGGGAGTAAGCGAAGTGCAAAAAAAATTTCAGGTAGAGTCGCATACAGCCGATTTGAAAATTCGCGTTTTTGGCTCGACGTATGAAGAATTATTTAAAAATGCGCTTATTGGTATGTTTCAATCAATTGGGCCTTCGGCACCAAATTGTAGTCAAAAAAATAATCTCCTTGTTTGCAACGATCTTCCCATCAGCCGCGAATTAAATGTTTATGGCGAAAATCTAGAAGACGTTCTTATCAATTTTTTATCTGAGGCATTATACCTTTCAGATGTTCATAACGAAGCATATCTTGACGCTGTGGTTTATGAATTGAGTGCGCAGGCTCTAAAAGCTTCGCTCAAAGGAGTTCCGGTTTCTGGTTTTGAAATAGAAATAAAAGCTGTAACCTATCATGAATGCCATATTACTAAAATGGCTGATGGCCGGTGGACCACAGAACTCGTTTTTGATATTTAATCAACATTCGCATACAAAAATAACCCTCCTGCTGTTCGTAAAAAAAGGAAGCTATGGCAGAAAAAATAACTCAAGCCGATTTGATAAAAATCGAAAAATATCTTTATGAGATTCCTCGTACTTTTCGCGCAGATATGCTGGTACCAGCACGCATTTTCGCTACTGAACGCATGCTGAAAGATATCGGCATTGATCGTTCTCTTTGGCAATTAGTGAACGTTGCGACATTGCCTGGTATCGTTAATTATGCGCTCGCCATGCCAGATATTCACGAAGGATACGGGTTTCCAATCGGCGGCGTTGCAGCGACCGCTATTGATCATGGCGGTGTCATATCGCCGGGGGGAATTGGTTACGATATTAATTGTGGGGTACGCCTTTTGAGTTCAAATGTCACTGAACAAGAAATTGCAAAAGATCTTGAGCGATTAGCGACAGCACTTTTTAACGCAGTACCATCAGGCGTTGGCCGGGGCGGCAACGTCGTGATGAAAGGAAAAGATCTTAATAACGTTCTCGCTCGCGGCGCACCTTTTATGCTTGAAAAGGGATTTGGCGAGCCTGCTGATATTGAATATTGCGAAGAGCGTGGATTCATGAACGGTGCAAATCCAGATCTCGTTTCCGATAAAGCAAAAGAACGGGGAGCCGATCAATTAGGAACGCTCGGTTCTGGTAATCATTTTCTTGAAGTGCAAAAAGTTGATGAGATTTTGGATCCTGAAACGGCAGAGATTTTTGGTTTGCGCAAAGATCAAGTGACCGTGATGATCCATTGTGGCTCTCGCGGCTTGGGCCATCAAACGTGCACAGATTATGTACGCCAATTTATGCCCTTATTACCAAAATGGAATATACAACTGCCCGATAGGGAGTTAGTATGCGCTCCTTTTAAATCACCTGAAGGCCAAGAATATTTTGCAGCAATGCAAGCATCAGCAAACTTTGCATGGGCAAATAGACATTTGATTGGCCACTGGGTGCGGCAAGCATGGCAAGAACTTCTCGGAGATAATGCACATCTTAATTTAGTGTACGATGTTTCGCACAACATGGGAAAAAAAGAGAAACACGAGGTTGGTGGTTCGATGCTTGATCTTTTAGTTCATAGAAAAGGCGCTACGCGTTCGTTCGGTGCAGAAAGACCAGAGGTTCCTGCAAAATATCGTCCGGTTGGGCAGCCTGTTTTAATTCCCGGGACAATGGGAACGGCGTCTTATGTACTCGTTGGCACGAATAAGGGAATGGAATTATCATTTGGTTCCTCATGCCATGGGGCTGGAAGAAAAATGTCTCGCTTTGCGGCAAAAAAATCGGTTCGTGGATCTGCACTTCGGGGGCAATTAGAATCAAAAGGGATTATTGTGCGATGTGATTCTGATGCAGGACTTGCAGAAGAAGCGCCAACCGCCTACAAAGATGTTGAAGAAGTAGTAAATGTTGTGCATGATGCAGGCATCGCAAAAAAAGTAGCGCGTTTAGTGCCGATCGCAGTAATTAAAGGTGGATGATAATAGGTGTTCATTTATTTGTCAGCATTGAACTTTCTGAATCAATTCGGCAGCAGCTTGCCGTGATTCAAAAAAAATGAAGCACAATGAACTTTTTACAGGCATCTTACTTTAGCGCGTGTCAAAAAACTTATTGGTCCGCAAAGACTTGAAGCGTACTTACATACGCAACAGCCGGAAAAAATGTGCTCTACCGTTTTGATATTTACTTTAAAAGAATCGGTATTGTTTCAAGAAGGATCTGAGCATACGACAATAGCAATATTTTACTCAAATCGGTAAGTAAAAAAGTAGGCCGAGCGTATACACTAATTAAGTGACAAACACTCGACCTACCTTAATTTACGTTACTTTATGCTCAATTTATTGTTGTTTGGTATATTGCAAGCAAAAAATAAGATTTTCTCTATGACTTTGCGTTATAGTTCTGCAATCTATCCAATAGCCAAGATTACCATCATAAGCGGCCTCTTTTTCTTTGCTTAATCCGCTTATCATAAAGCTTAATCCGTTTATTTTTATTTTATCTTTATCTTCTTTAGGCCAGTTTGAAAAATCTTCAACAAATTGTTTTAACTTTACAGGAAGATTTTCTTTGCAGGTCTTAAATTCAGTTTCTGAAATTTGATGGTTCGCGTTTAACTCAGAGTTTTTACTGTAAGTGCCGCCTCCAAATATGGAGACATTACAAAGAATAAGTGCTGTCAATAATGATATTTTTTTCATATTTTTTCACCAATATTTAAAAGTCATAAATCCAATAACGGTCTTCTTGATATGCGCTTAGGCGAGTTATTATGCGTGATTAAGGGTAACATTTATTTGCTATAAGCACAACAGGATCTAATGCCCAGGATTAAGAGTAATTTTTTTGCGTTTTAAGGTATAAGTTTTTCCAGAAAATTTTACTGCTTCCCGGCATTGGCGGATGTAAGAGTGCATCTTTTAAGCCAGCGACCATAACGCTTGCAGTACGACTATTTTTTTCATTGTTATCTTTGGTTCGATATATCGTTTGTTCTTTCTCCAGCCAATAAGCAAGCAATTGATCAATAAGTTCCAGCGTTTGCCGATCATGCAAATCATGCTCATCAAGAAGTTTCAGTAGGACATCTGGATGCTTAAAATTAAGTGAAACAAAAAGTGATGCGATTGGATGGGTAACGGCCGTTGCTGCTATCGATTTAAGATCGGTGATCAAGCAGCGCGAACGAATTGTAACCAGCAATCCATCGGTTCGCTCAGCTAACAAAATAAAATGATAGCCGCGTGGTGGCTCTTCAAGAATTTTAAGCATGCGATTAGCACATGCTGCAGATAAAAAATCGGTTTTTTTTAAAACTAAAAAGAAATGTTCATTTTCCTCTAGCGAAAGAAGCGTTTTTTCAAGAAGCTCATCAATCTGATCAAGCGTATAATTAGGATCTGGGTAAGCCCAATAAACGCCATGATGCTGATTTTCTTTTAATTGAATGCAGGCTACGCACGAGCCGCATCCTTTTTTTGCGCACCAATAGTTTTTAAGAGCATACATTGCCGCTTCTTTTGCGTCATACTCGTTGCCGACAACCAGATGAGCTGGATGCAGCGTTAAGACTTCGCTGAGTCGGTGATGCGGGGATTGGAGGTGAGCCATAAGTTAATCTGGTTAAAGGTGAACGTTGCCAATTCATTCGGCGCGAGCTTGCTATCAACTATGATAACATTTTTTGCGTTTGCATAAAGAGTTTCAAATCCATCGATCAATCGCTGTGTGAATTCGTTTGCCTGTTGTTCAAATGAGGTGAGTTTTTTGCCGCGCGAAATTAATCGTTCGTGTGCCGTTTGTGCATCAATGCGTACATAAATTACTAAATCTGGTTTGATATTTTGCATTGCCCATTGGTTTACTTGTGCAATCATGGTGCGATCGACTCCTTTCCCAAATCCTTGATAAACGATTGATGAATCGCTCAAGCGATCAGAAATTACAAGTTTTTTTTCATCAAGTGCTGGAATAATCACTTCTTGAAAATGCTGAGCACGGTCCGCGGCAAAAAGCAAAAATTCGCCGATTGGCGAGAGCGGCTTTTCTTGATGCTGCAAAATAGCGCGCAGCGATTTTCCCAATTGGCTACCGCCCGGTTCGCGCGTTAAAAGCGTTGGAATTCCCTTTTTTTCAAATTGTGTCGCGAGAGTTCGTGCTAGGGTTGACTTGCCCGATCCGTCAATTCCTTCGATGGCAATAAAAAGGCCACGCTTTAATTTTGTTATCATGATTCTCCCTGTTCGTCGTACGCTGCCGCCAATTTATCCAATTCTGAAGCAACACTATTCGTTTTTGCAAATGATGGAGTTTCTTTCTGTCGCTCCTTCAAAACGTTGTGGCAAAATAATTGAGTTGTCTTAGGAAAGTTTTTCAAAACGTCCGCTAACGCTTCAGCTATGGAGACCGTGGTTTCATACTCACCACCACATATATTACTGCAATGCCAATACCAAGGCACGAAACATTGTCGCGATTTAAATTTCGCATCCAAAAGGAGCTTGATCGATGTGAGCGGTCCCTCTTTGAGTTGCTTTTCCAAGGTTTTTAATGCTGAAGGTGTGCCGATATGGGCCGCCGCTAGCATTTTCTTGGATCCTAGATCATTAAGCTGGGAATTCTTGAATTTGATGTTTGGCGCCAGTTGTGAAATAAAATAGTTATTCAAAGAATCATCAGACTCTAAATCCTTTACCATTTTGTTCAACTCGCTGCAACAAAGGGCTATTTTGTGCATCTCATTTTTAATGAGGCGGGTATTTTTTGCAAACTCTTGTTCATTAGTTGTATCAATAATCGTGCGAAAAATAAGTTGCCATGCAAGTTTATTAAAAATGATCGGAGCCGGAGTTTTAGGAGTAAGCTCCATTGCATTTGTTTGAAAAAATGCGTAACACAAAACGAATAAGAAAAACTTTCTCACAGTTTATCCTCGGTTGATATACCAAAAGATTTAAATAGGCAGATTGTTTACGATTTCAGTTAAAAACAAAGTATAGCAAAAACCTTAAACAGTTCGATTACTTTTGCCACGAGCCACGAGTTTTTTGATAAATGTTGAAAAAAACTTTATGGTAAATAATAAAAAGCCATTGTCGTGGCTTGATTATCCGAAGGAATATTTGTGAAAAAAGTTACTATTCAGCCCGGATGTATTACCTGTGGCGCCTGTGAATTTATAACGCCCGAGGTTTTTGAGGTTACCGATATTTGTCGTGTAAAAAAAGAAGCTAATTTTAACGCGCACAAAGAGCAGATTAAAGAAGCTGCGCTTGCATGTCCTGTTGCCGTTATTAAGTATGAGGAATAATGAGTATGCAGGTGCGCCATTCTCGGGCCGAAATTGGCCGATTCGATCATTTAAAGTCTGAATTTTCCCGTAACGGTTCGTTTATTTTTGCGGGGCATTTATTAAAAAGAGCAGCAACTAAGTTTGCCGATAGGCCAGCGCTCATTGCTGATGAGGGAGTGGTTAGCTATAAAAAACTTTATGAGCGAGCGACTGCCGTTACTCTTGCGCTAACGCAAATGGGAGTAAAAGCCGGGGATCGGGTTTGCGTACTTTTTGAAAATTCGGTTGATTTTTATATTGCTTATTATGGTGCATGGCAAACCGGCGCGGTTGTGGCCCCACTCAACACTTATTTACATGAAAAAGAACTCGATCATATTATCAGCGATGCACAACCAAAAGCGCTCCTTGCAGGCACCCAGCTTGCTGATAAAATAAAACTCATTGCTCGAGAACTTCCACCGCTCATATCCGCAGATCAAATGGCGCAATTTCCATCTCCATCCGATGATCAATTGAAGAATCTTGAAATTCCTGAACGGGCAGAAGATGAAATTGCGGTACTCCTTTATACTTCCGGAACGACCGGCGTTCCAAAAGGGGTGATGCTGAGCACTAAATGTATTCTGACCAATATCATGCAAGGTTTAGCAATTTTAGACGTTCACCCAGAAGATCGGGTGTTTGGCGTTTTGCCATTTTTTCACAGCTTTGCGCAATTTGCATGTGTTTGGGGAAACTTAGTAGTTGGTGCAAGCGTTATTATTGTGCCCAAAATTGACCGCAAATACATTCTTCATGGGTTAAGCCATAAACCTACCGCGGTGCTTGGCGTTCCTGCAATGTACGGCCTATTTTGTTTGATGCGCACCATAGATTTTAGTTCCGTTCGATACTTTGTTTCGGGTGGCGATGCGATGCCCGATAAAATTCGTACCGGTTTTGAAATTATTTATCGCCGAAAAATTAGTAACGGCTATGGAATGACCGAAACGTCGCCATTAATCGCGATTAACTTTGACGAGGAATTGTGCGATCCAAATACAGTCGGCCGTCCGGCGATTGGCATCGATTGTTCGATTCGTGACGGAGAGAATAACGAAGTTCCCTACGGTAAGAAAGGGTTGCTCTGGGTGAAGGGCGGCAACGTGATGCTTGGTTACTATAACGCGCCTGAGCAAACCGCAGCAGTGATGCAGGATGGATGGCTGAATACTGGCGACTGCGCCTATTTTGATGATCAAGGTCGCCTCGTAATTTTTGGGCGCGAGAGGGATATTATCAAGAATAAAGGGCTCATTATCTATCCGCAGGAAATCGAAAATATTATTATGGGCCATCCGGCGGTGATCAAGGTGGCGGTAGTAGGAAAAAAAGATGAAGCAATAGGTGAGATTCCGGTAGCGTTTATAGCGCTGAAAGAAAAAGTGGCCGATATTGAAAAGCAGCTGAAAGAATTATGTGGCCGCAATTTAGCTCCTTATAAGATTCCGAGAAAATTTATTGTGATGGACGATTTACCAATGACCGCGCTGGGAAAAATAGATAAAAAGAAGCTTCGCGCTGAATTAGCAAATCACACGATAAGAGACTAAAAAATGGGGAGCGTAGTTAAAGTACTTCATATCATTTCAAGTCTGAAAATGGGGGGCGCTGAAAGTTTGCTCTATGATTTAGTGGAGCGTCTTCAAGAAAAAAACATTCAGCAAGCAGCGATTTATTTTCACGAAGGCCCGTTTGTAGAACGTATTACTGGGCTCGGCATAAAAACCTATCATGTTAAGGGCTATTTTTGCGCATTCGATCCGTTTTTTTGGGTTGCGCTTTATCGAGCAATTGATTTAGAAAAACCCACTTGCATACACGCATCGCTTTGGGCTGCAAACGTGGCAAGCCGAATAATCGGAAAACTTAAAGGTATTCCGGTCATTTGTGTGCTTCACAATAACCATGATCAAAACGGTTTGGTGCGAAATGCGATCGATTCGCTCTCCCTTTGGTTGGCAGATGAAATTATCGCAGTTTCAGAAGGAATTTGCCGCACCATGAACGATTATCGCTTTATGCCCGCGCATCGTGTTCGCATTATTAAAAACGGCATTGACAGTGATCGAATACGCAATAAAAGTGAAAAAAATCTTGTCTGTAGAGAAAGTTTGGGCCTTAATGAAAACAATTTTGTATTTGGCTCAGTAGGCCGTTTTGTCCCACTCAAAAATTATTCATTCTTGATCGAAATATTTGCAAAGATTCACAAGAATAATCCCTTAACCCGCTTAATTTTAGTTGGCGGTGGCCCGCAGGAAGCCCATCTTCGCTCTCTTGCCCAGAAATTGAATGTAGGCGAGGTTACTATTTTTATCATAGGAAAAAATGCGATCGGCTTTTATCCTATTTTTGACTGCTTCGTTCAACCTTCGATAAAAGAAGGTATTTCAATCGCGCTCCTGGAGGCGATGAGTATTGGGGTGCCCTGTGTGGTTACCAACGCGCAGTTAGAGCACGATGTCATTCAACATAAAAAAAATGGGCTTCTTTTACCCTCAAATGATGGCCCCCTTCTTTACGATAATCTATGTGCGCTCATGGCCGACAGGTCCTCGGCTGCTGCACTCGGGCAGGCTGGAATGGCTACTATAGCAAGCGAGTTTAGATTTGAGCGAATGGCAGATTCTTACTTTGAGCTCTATGAAAGACTTTCTGGGAAAAAGTAGAAAATATTTGCATTTTGAAATAATATTTTGATATGTTTTTTCTTGATGATGCAGTTGCAAGCGCGATCGGAATAAAATTTGATTTTTGTGTGTGCTTGATGTATCATCAACACAGAATAATTTATTATTCAATTTAATTAGATAACCTCCATTTCCCCTGTCCACGACGTTCTGTCTGGATAGGGGTTTTTTTTACCTTTGTAGTATTTTAGCAGGACGCTCAATCTTATTTCTAAATTAAAAACCGATTTGCTCTGCGTTGTAAAACAGCTAGGATAGTTAGCGAAGTTAAGATTTTCTACTCTTGTAATAAAGGAAGAGTTATGAAATTGCAATATGTCGCTGTATTAATATTTTTAAATAGTGAAGCAACGCAATATTGGCCGTTAAGCAAACCAGTTGTTGTTAAAGTTGAGGTTAAGAAGATCGCCGAACAGTCACAAAATGGCCAGGTGCCGTGCTCGAACTTACATTTTGAACAACCTCAAGCAATAACAATGGAAAAAGCAAAAGACAATGAAAATACTGGTTTGCGAAACCGCAAAAATAAATACCGTTGTGAACCAAAACCAGAAACGAGCTCTACGCGTCCGCAGCCAATAAATAGAGCCCATCCTTTAGGTCTTTTCTCTTTATTTTTTTGCGCTAGCCAACCTGGGGATAATTAGCTTTTTTTATAGGATGCTATAAAAAATATCGTTTTTTCAAACCTTAATTAATGACTGATTGAAAATTTTATAAAATCGGTTATACTAATAGTTGAATTAAAAGGGGTTTGAAAAAGATGAAAAAATTATTATTCCTTAGTTTATTATCACTTTTAAGCGTAGAAGCTTTTGCAGGAATATTTGGTACTGCCGCTAGCCGTATACAGTTTAAAAAGCCTGCACAGCCAACACCCAAAGCTAAGCAATCTCCTATAATTAGGCCAACCCAAACTAAAACAGTGACGCCCGCATTCTCTGAAGCAAAAATAGCTCCATCGATTGAGCAAGAAAAAGCGGATCAGCCTTCTTTTATTCAAAAATTTACTCAATCAGTTAAATCATTTAAGTTTACCCAGCCATTTTTTCCTGTTTATTCTGCACCTCTAGAAAAACAAGTAGAGCAAGAGATTGAACCAGAACCTTCTCAAGAAAAAATGTTAACTCCCGCTCAAATGGCACAAAAAATAAAAAGCCAAGCCGAAAAACAGGCAACGATTAAAAAAGCTGAGCCAATAAAAAAAGAATATCCAGCAATCGACTATCCGATGTATCAAGAGCCTTCTCTTATAGAACCAGAACTGGAGCCGGAAGAATTTATTCCTGCCGCGCCAAGCGAAATAGAGGGACAAGAGATCGCGCAGCAACGTTTTGATCAACGAGCGCTTACAAAGCCCCAAATAGAGAGAAGAAAAATTGAATTAATACTCGCGGGTTTTGATACGATTGCTCAGCACGTTTTAGAGCAATTGCCGCAAGAAGAATCACAAGAAATGATTCCTTTTGAAGGATACGGATCCCAATCTGTTGCTCAAATTGCAATGCGTATTGGCTCATTGAAAGGGCTAGAAATACCTCAAGTACAGCAATTGGTTAAAAAGTTAGTTGTCGATATTGCACGTTTAAGCGGTTACAACTCAAGGCAGGATGTTATTCAACTTCCGGATGATGCAATATTAAGAAATTTATTTGGTAACACGGTTCAGAGACTTAATGCTCTTGCGATTAATGCAGAGCGTAGGGAGCAGCGCCCACAAATTACTGAGCAGAAATATCCTGCGCTTACTGAATCAATAAATAATGGCCAATCCAACTACATAATACCGATAGTTTCACCGGCAGAAATTATTCCACCTATTCCGTTCGTTGATGAACCGATCATTGAAATTGCGCCGGAACCGGAAATAATTATACAAAAGAATATTCAAGAGCCAATTAACAACGCGATAGAAAAAGTTGAACCTCGAGTTCCTACCCCATCGATTGAGCAAATAGGAAAAGAGTTAGAAACAAGCATACCAAAAGCGCAAGAGAATAAAGAAGGGCAAGAAAATAGTATCATTAAAGAATCCGCTGCGCTCAAAGAGGGCGTCTCTCAAGAGATTGCGCGCCAGAATGCTTTAATAGAGTTAAAACCAGGAACTCTTGAGTTGCAACAAGCGATCGTTTCGGGCGGAAATCTGCCACCGATAATTAAGCGCCCAAGAACTGGTGATGTTGCAGGAGATGATGAAAATGCTTTCAAGAAAATTAAAAAAGCTGACGATCAAAAAGATGCAAAGAAAGCAATAACCGAAAAACAACAAGCAATTCTTTTTCCAGAAAAACTTGAAGAAAAATCAGCAGTGCCGAGAAAAATAGTTGATAAAAAAGTTGAAATGCTCCGTACTGAAAAAGATTCACCATTGCCTAGTTCTGAAAAAAAACAGATCCACAATAAAATGCCAGAACTTAAAAGAGCAAGCGAAAGCATTGAATTTACGCCATGGAGAATGCAGCCAAGTAGATTAAGAATAATCCCTTCTTTGAACAATCGTACAAGATTAAGTGATCAGGCCCCATATGCGTCCACTGGTGCTCTTCCAATGCGAGATTTTAATCAGCCCTTTGCTCTGGCAGATCGCAATAGAAATTCATCGGTAGTTCGCAGTCCTTTACAATATCCATCTATGCCCGGTTTTTTTGATACGGACGAACGAAATCAACTTCCTTATAGCGGCTATTCAGTTCCTGCTACACTGCCAGCAAAAACTGATCAAGTGGAAGAGCAAAAACCTTTAGCTCAATCATTTGGCTACCCAAAAGAAGGCATGCCAACTGTTCCTTTCTTTCCTTATCAAGAAATTGAACCCTACCAAGGGCCGACGGAAGAAGGAGCGGAGGGGAATGCTTCTGTCAAACCAATGCAGCCAAAAGAAAAAAAGAATTACGAAGCTTCGCATTCTTTGATCAATGGAATTTTCATGCTGATATTCTTTATTGCTCTGATCAGCGCTGCAATCATCTGGCGCGAATATCAAAAAAGAAAAAAACCTTTTTAAAAAAAGTTTAAGGTTTGTCGATTTTGGCAATCCTTTATTATTTGCAAAAAATTGGTATCTTTATTGCGAGAAAAATTTAATTTTTTACTTGCAGGCTCTATGATCAAACGTTTTTTTCTTTTGCCATTAGTTACGATTTTTTCGATTGGTGCACAGGAACACGTAAAAAAAATTAATGTTTTATTTAGTAAGCATTATCAGGACTTTGTATACCAAGACCGTGTCCGAAATGTTTCAATAGCGGAAATCAATCAGAATACTCAAGTCGTTCAAACTTTTTGCTTCGATAAAAATAAAAAACTGTTGGTATCGTTTTATGATGCTGAACCATTTTTTGCACAGTGGTGTAATAAATCAAAAAAAGATCGTGTTGATGCTGAGCATCAGTTGCCTATATCGTCCTATGCTCTGTATAAGAGAAATGGAACTCACTTAAAAAAACATTACGAAATTCAAATTGAGTCCAGCGATCCGGAAAATAATCATAGCCCATTGATCGATAATAAACCATACCATTTTTTTGCAACACAGATCGCAGTTGCAGGTATTTTATGTTGTCTTGATTCTTGTGTATTTAACGGTCTTAAATGAACCTTGTAACAACTATTTTTTGTCTGTTTTTCTTAAATCTAAATTTTATGACATATGCATGCCTGCCGCGGTGGTTATTGAATCCGCCGCAGAAACACACGCATCCTGCACGCATTGAAATGGATCCAAAAGACGAGCCGGCTCAAATAGGCGAAGTGCGCATTTGTATTAAATCGGATGAATTTGATGATCCAGAGGTTTTTTCGCAAGTTCCGATAAGTCAATTTGACGAAAGAAAAAAAGTTGTTCGCGTTGAGACGCTTAACCCCAAAAACTTGCTAAAATATCATTCTTATTATGAAGCGAATTCTTTTGCTCATCATTTTGGAAAAAAAGAAGACGTTGAGCAAATTGAAGAATCGTTCATCTTGGGCAAAACAGACCTTATTAGGCAATCGGATATTAGATCATATGCCTTGTACGAAAAACAAGGGACAAAGCTGCACCGTTTGAGCGAATGGCCGCGCGTATATGATCCTTTTTCCAGAGCTTATTTTGCCAATCTTACTATTTTGGTTGTAACTGGTGCTGTTAGCGCGGGAATCGTGAGGAACTTTACGAAATGTCTCGGGTATTATTAATAAAAATCTTTTGTTAAATAAGCTCTTCCTGAATCGCCAAAAATCATCACATCAAAGCAAGCTGATGCGTATCTGTTAAAATGGCTATAAATTTTGCCAATTTTATTCAACTTGAAAAAAATATCAAATTTGATACTATAATAAAGTAATCAATTGCGGGATATTTTATGAATAAAATGAAAATAATTATTTGCCTTTTTTTATACAGTTTTGAATTGGCATTGCATGCTGATTTTCAAGATTTGCAAAAGCTGGCATACAAACAAGCAATCTCAAGGCAACCAAGTACGTCGCGGCCCGCAGCTCTTGGTAGTAATATCACAGAAAAATTTGATGAAAAAGAATTGTTGAACACGGTTTGGCAAAAAGATAATCCAACGACTGTTGATAATTATTTCCGTGCCTATAGAGAGCGCTTGCCTCTAAAAGCAAATCCCACAGAAAGTTTTGTTCGCGCTATTCATGCAAATAATCAGACGGTGACGAAGTTTGTGCATGGTTTTTTGGATAAGCGCACGGAAAAAATTTTTGATGAAATACAGCAAAAAGATTTTAGTAATAAGTTTAATGCCCCTGGAGAATTATATAACGCAGTGTCGAACGAGGTTCAATTGAACAGGGAAGGATTTTCGAAGAATCCTGGCATAGTCTATTCACCGTGGATCATCAAAACTCAATTCTTCAAACCATTGAGAGAGAAGTTGCAAGAGATTGTCTCTTCAGATGAGACTCTTAAGAAAATGAAAATATATGTTAAATTTCACTGGTTTGACCCTAATTGGAAAAGAGGACCAGCTTATTATTGGCCAGCAGAAGATGGCATTCTTCTTGTCTGTAGTCCAGCTGTCGCATTTTACACTAGAGCACAACAAGAAAACATGATAATGCATGAATTGGGTCATGCAAAGTTGGCGCATGAATCGCAGCATTTTTGGATTGATGAAGAAAAAGTGCATAACCTGCTACTAGCGCGACATTATGAATATCAAGCAGATCAGTATTTCGCATCTGAGAACATTAAAAATGCGGCGACTTGTGAGGTCGCTCTTAGCAGGACCCAACGAGAGACTTTTTTGCCAACCTGTTTTGCAACTGCGTTTTTAGGTGCTTTTTTTGCTCGTGATTATATGGCGTTGAGTGATAAAAATGAAAAATATAACTCATTAAAAGTAGCAAGTCTTACAGGTCTCATAGGTATTCCTCTAATCTATAAGTGGATGCAATTTTGGGTAAAGAAAGACGTAGAAAATGAAGAAATTGAAAACAAATCAAGAGATCGAATGACACGTGCGCAATACGCTCAAAAATTCCCTGAATTTCCTGATATGAATAATCCAAAACACGATCAATTTGCTAATATTCCAGAACATGCAATGACCCCATACAAGTACGATAATGCACGCCGGATAAGTGAGTTTCTTAAAGTGGAAGCAAAAATTTTTGGTGCTCAATCTAAACTTGAAGAGCTCGATTAATATTAATAGAAATCCTTAGTTAAATAAGCTCTTCCGGAGTCGCCAAAAATCATAACGCCGACATCGGTCGCTTTGAGTTTTTTGCTATATTCGCACGCTGCATAAGCAACTGCGCCGCTGCTTGGCCCGATGAGCAAACCATGATGGCGTGCCATCGTTTTGAGCATACCAAGCCCATCTTCATCGCTCACGCCGACAAATTCGTCGATAACTGAATAATCAAGAACAGGCGATGCAAAATCTACGCCGATGCCTTCAATTTTATATGGCTTTGGATTGCCGTTTGTGGAACGCCATGAATTAATTGAATCGAGCGCAATTACTTTTACGTTCGGATTTTTTTCTTTTAAATATTTACCAAGTCCGCTCATATGGCCGCCGGTTCCCACTGCGGCAAAAACATGCGTGATTGTGCCATGGGTTTGATTCCAAATTTCAGGGCCGAGAGAATAATAATGAGCCCATGCGTTCGATTTATTGAAATATTGGTTTGGCATGAATGAGTTGGGAGTATTTTTATGAATCTCAACCGCTTTGCTATGATAAGAATTAGGATCTTCAAGGTATGAAGTCGCTGGGCACATGACAACTTGTGCGCCGTATGCTTTAATTGTTTGCAATTTTTCTTTGCTAATTTTTTCCGACACGGTGATAATAACGTTATAGCCTTTAACTGCACCGATCATAGCAGATGCAATTCCTTGATTTCCTGATGATGCATCGATAATGGTGCCACCAGGTTTCAAAAGGCCAAGTCGCTCAGCTTCTTCAATCATATAAAGAGCCGACCTATCTTTTATGCTGCCGCCGGGATTAAGGTAATCAAGTTTTGCAAGCATGAGTGGGGCTGTTTCAAAATCCACTTTAACAAGCGGCGTATTGCCGATCGATTCAATAACGTTTTTATATTCTTTAGGAATTAGTTTTTGAACAGACGTTTTTTTTTCAACTTGATTTTGTGTCATAATTTTTCCCCTCACCACAAACGTAATTACGTATGTAAACGTAATGCAATGATCGAAAAAAGTCACTAAAATGAGCGATAAAGCTGCAAGTGCTGATTGATCATTACATTCTGATCGAATAATGAAAGATCATCTTTGTAGTGCGAAAGTTTTTTATACAATAATTGATTGTTGCTTATATCCATCATACCTTGTGCAAGTTCTTGCCAATGTTTTGGTTTGTATAACAATCCATTTTCTCCGTTAAATATCACATCATGTATGCCGCCGGTATCATAAGCAAGTACTGGAAGTTTTAAAAGTCGCGCTTCAACGATTGCACACGGCAATCCTTCCCATAAAGAACTTAAGATAAATGCGTTCCATGTTGCCATAATGGGTGCAACGTTTTCTTGCCAACCATGCAGAATAACAACTTCTTGTAAATTGCGATGCGCAATCCATGCCTCAAGAGCGGGGCGCAATGCACCATCTCCAATAATCTCAAGACGCAATAAATTGTTTTTTTGATGCGCCAAAGAGAATGCTTGAAGCATATCAAAAAGATTTTTTTGTTTCTTAAAGCATGATACGGTGCCAAAAACGAATAGATCAGTATTGTTTTCTAACGTTGTTTTTCGTGCGGCATTAAAAAAGGGTTCAGGGTCAACGGCGGCGCGAATAATTGAATGTTTTTTTGCAAAGCGCGGAAATAATTTAATAGCTTTTCGCACGTCGTATGAAGAAACGCAAACATAATGAGTTGTAATAAAACTTGTCAGAAGCTCAACCATATAAATTGAAAGCCAAAGTGGCCACGATTGATGATCATGAAATGCAAAACCATGAATGGTATGAACGCGCTGAGAAACACCGGCAAAAAAAGCTGCCCATCTGCCTATGATGCCAGCCTTCGTGCTGTGCGTGTGTACAATCAGGTGCGGAAAATCTTTTCTGATTTTTTTAATCTGTGCGACAAGGTCTTTAAATGCTTTCAATTCTGCCAAAATCGATGAGAAATTCGCTTCTCGTTTTAGTGAGTTTAATAAAAAAACATTTTTGTTATGCGATACCGATTGAGATAAAATGCCGCCATCGCCTGCAATTAAAAAACTCGTGTGCCCCTGTTCTTGTGTTCCATTTAAAAGAGCTAAGCACACTTTCTGCGCGCCGCCCAATTCAAGCTTTGTAATGATATACAATATTTGCAGTTCTTTTTTCTTCATACTTTTTTTCCTTTTCTCATTTCACTCGAAAAGCATAAAACTGATTCCATTGCTGCAAACACTAAAGTGTTTACTTAAGCACAGGGAGAAAGAAATATAGCCGCTTATGGTGAGTGTTTTGCGAATATTATGAGCAAAATGTATCGAACCATTCTGGGGCCCCTACAAACGACCGCGTAGCGGTCTGTGGGGCTACTTATTTAAGAAATACTATAAACAGGGCGGTCAGTAAAGCGTAGACGGCAGCAGCGTCGATTATTCCTTGAGCGAACATGCTTACTTGAGAAACACGTGAATAACTTGTTTGATTGAGCGCCATTTGTTCGCACGCGGCACTTGCTGTTTTACTGGAACTTATGCCTGGCATGAATGTGCCAACGCCGATGCAAAGTGCTGCACAAATAGAACGGATTCCAATAAAAGCATCGGTGCTTGAAATGTTTCCCAGTAGAATGAGAGAAACCAGAAAAGCAAAAATAAGGGGCGTTTCGATAAACGCACCGCTCATGAGCGTGAATGGTAAAATATAGCTATATGCTTTTTTATTGATGCCGACGCTTCTGCATGCAGTTTCAGCAAATCTTCCCAAGCCAATTGATGGGCCAAGTGATCCAAGCCCCATACAAATGCCGGCCGACATTAAAATAATTCCTGATTTAAGTGCAAGTTCGGGTGTGCATTGAAGCGTTACGAAAAGTGAAATAAGAAATACAAAAATCAACGGCGTTTGAATAATTGTTTGGGTGATGATCATCAGATTCATTAACTGTTGCGAAAAAAAAGGTTGGCGAGCAATTGCAAAGCATGTTTGTACAACTGGTGCAGCGGACACTAATCCGCTTATAAATCCTGTTATTCCCATTCCAGCAGCGATGCCAAGTTCAGCATAGGCCATTGCGGGAGTTGGCAATCCTTTAATTTTAAATAATAAAAGCAAAATTAAAATGAGTGCCAAAATTGCAGCAGTTTCGATTAATGCAAGCCCAACAACCGTAACTTTTGTTATCTCTGCTTTTGATGCTGGTTGGATATTTATCGCTTCGACTGCCGCCTTGCTTGCGCGTGCACCTCCCAAACTTGCTCCCAAGCTGGTGAGTGCAATAACGCTGGCTAAGCTCGAATAATGTACAATTGACGGATTAAACATTAGTTACTTTCGCCGTGATGATCTTTTTGCACCGCTAAACCAATATACGTAAGGGTAAGCATTGCGAAAACAAATGCTTGAATAAGCCCTTCAAAGAGCCCAAAAAAAAGAACAACAACGATATTAAGGCCCGAAAGAAGGCCAAGTAATTCCGTCACCCAAAATGTGGAAATAACGTGCGTATACAAATCCATGATAATTGAGCTGCCAAAAATATTACCAAAAAGGCGAAACGAAAGAGAAATAATTTTTGAAAAATGTCCGATAACGTTAATCGGTGCCATAATGAAAAACGGTTCTAAAAATTCTTCTAAGTAACCCCACCATCCACGCGCCCGTATGCAGGCGATTTCTTTGTAGAAAAATGCTATCACGGCGAGGGCAAGGGTTGTATTTATATCGGTTGTAGGCTCTTTTGTCCATGGCAGCAGAATCACCCAATTGCATCCAAGAATGAAGAGAAAAAGTGCGGCGACCATCAAAAAATGGGAATAAACAAATCTTCCCATATTCTGTTCAATCAAATCGATAAGGCTTTGTACCGCTTTTTTTACAAGATGCGCTAAAATTGCACTTTTTTCGATGAAAATCCGAACGAGAATAAGGAGAGTTATAAGAACAAAAAGAACAATCCAGGTATTAATAATAGTCGAACCGTTTAACTTTAACAGATCGTTTTCTATTCCCAACCAGCCAAGTGGATTCCAGAGTGATTGTCCATTTTCAAACGCTTCCATGAGCGCATGCCCTTAGATTGATCCCTCAATAAGCGCGTAGTTATTTAACGCTGCCGGGAGTGCTTAATAATGACGAACCAAAATGCCGAAAAAAAGCTAACTATTAGGAGTATAGAATGAGAAATGGAGCTACGCAATACATAAAATAAAAAAATTGCTAAGCCGGTAAGGCGGAGGAATGTTAAGAGGGGGGTAAAATGGGGTTTGATAAGGCAAAGGGCTTTTGCTCGTAAGAACAAAAGCCCGTAAATCGTTCCACCAATAATTCCCGCAGCAATTGCAAAAATGCCTTGAGAAAAAGTAATCATTGGTTAGATTTTTTTAATTCCCTTGTGATGCCAATATTCTGCGATAATCGATGGTGAGCCGGTGATAACCACGAGGCCGTGTCTTTCATCCACAGATTTTTTAGCAGCGTCGAATGCTTCTTCAAAGTTTTTTGCAGAACGTGCTTTGATTTTCAAGCTTTTCACGTCGTTCGTAATTTGCTCCACATCCCATGATTCGGTTTGAACACCAGGAACCGCGTGAGATATTGGACAGAAGATAACGTTTGCTGAGTTTTTCTTTGAAAAATAACGAAGCAAGCGCAAGAACTCATCAACATGAAGTCTATTTTTATCGCAGCCAAATACAAAGGTGAGCCCTTTGAGCGGACGTTGATAATGCAATAAGCGAATACCAAGAAGCAAGTTTTTTAATGCATCGATATTTCGTGCATTATCAAGCAATATGGTTGGCTTTTCTTTATCAAGTAGTTCAAAGTGTGCAGGAAGAGTTGTATTTGTTTCTTTCCAGAATTGCTCGATAGTACGTTTTGGATTCAATTCATCAAAACGTTTCTTTTCCAAGGTTGGACGGCCACGTTGACCTTTTTGTTTAGCAAGCAAGCTATTTTCAGGAATGAGTGAATCTTTATTTGCAAAGTGGTCGATGTGGATTTGTGCAATGCGTTCAGCAAGTGCTGCGCAGCGACCAAAAAGCTGCTCAAATGGGTAGCGAAGTGGCGCAAGTTTACGAATTGGCATTGACCAACGGCCGCCAATGCGTTTTGTTTCATCAAGCATTAATTGTAGATGCGCTTTGCTTTGATCAGCCGAGACCACGTACGTTGTTTCTTTGGCAAATTTCATTAAGTTTAAAACTTCTTGTTCAAGCGTTTTTTCATCAACGATTGTTGAGCTATCTTGCGTAACGCGTGTAATAGCAACGACTTGTGGCGTTGTGAGAGAGAGTGGGTGGTTGACAGAACTATCAGATAGTTCGCACAGCGCAAGATCGACCTTCTGTTGTTTAAAATAAAGAAGGGCCATCATATTGAGGATATCGAGCGAGTCAGCTTTGATATCACTGATTGCGGCAGCATTGATAACTTCGTTTGCAATTTCAGTAAAAGCTTTATTTGAAATTGTTTCGTTGTTCAATGAGATACGTTCGTTATACGTTAGAACGTGCGGACTATAAAGGCCACCTACCTTTAAACCTTCTTCTTTGAGCAAACTTGTCGCAAAGTTGATGGTAAGCCCTTTACCATTGGTTCCGGCAACAAGAACGATAGAAACGTTTTTGCTGGGATATCCTAAAGCTTTATCGAGCGCTTTGACTGCTGCTAGATTTTTCTCTGTTCGTTGTTCGGACCAACGTGCATCCAAAAATTCCACAACTTCGTTGTAGTTTCTCTGGGACCCAGATATTGCACCTTTTGGCGCCTGAGTCTGCTTATTTTGGTTTATCATAGATTTCTCCGCTAGACGGTAGTTAAATTGCCGCACTCTAGTTAATACAATTTTACAGACAGATTTTATAGTCTAAAATATCAAACTGAAATTTCAGACTTTCCTTATATGCATATAGAATATATTATTCCAGAAAAATGTCAAATTACGAATTAAAGCTGAAATGCGGGTATTTTATTTACAAAAAAATAAAAAAATGGGGAACGATACCTTTTTTTAAGCAAAAAACTGATCTATTTTCGTGAAATATAGAATTTGGTAAAAAGAATCCCGAGAGTGCCGAACGCAGTATTGCCCGCTGCTCCCCACGCATAATCTTTGGGAGTAGCAAATCGATTGGCTAAGAGGCTTTGGGTTGCCAGTTCGCATCCAATGCCAAAAAGAGGTAACCCTGTAGCTAAACGAATAAGTTCTTCGGTGGATGAGCTGTATTTTGCTGGATCAATAATTAAACCGGAAATAAGCACTAAGCTAACACCCAAGGTAAATTGAGCAGCTTGCATTTGGCGGGATATTTTTTGTAATTGTACGCTAGGCTCTATAATGGGCGTTTTTTGTATCTGCGCGTTGTTTTGTACGCCACCCTTTGCTAAAAAAGTTAGCAAAGTTATCGCGAGAGCGGGTTTTTTTCCTGAAATCTTCATGAAATCCATTTCGCTTAATGACAACTACTTTAGATTATCATATCAACTTTTTTTAAAATCGCCATTAGAAATAGTCCTTTGTGCTTTTGGGCATTTTTACTATCATCAAATACAAAAAGGCTGGCCTCTGAATTCATTGATTCGGTGACTATTTTTTCAAGCGACCCATATGATATAACGTTGCATAAAGAGGAACGCGTACGGTAACTGCCCGCGTATCAACGGTTGCGTATTCTTTTATGTGGTGTTTCAAGTTAGGAGAATAAGTTTCAGTTCCTAACATATTGGTTATCCAGGTTCTTGTGCTTTTGCTTCCCACCTCACAAAGCAAAAGATCCTTGCTATCGACCAACCGGATGGCGCTTCAACGGGAGAAAATATTTTGACCGGCACGCCGAATTGAGCAAGTCCATAAAGGCAAGAAAGAAACCCGTAACTTATTTTTAGAGCTCCCTGCAGCGGGAGTGGAATAACCGTTTTATTTGTGGCGGTGCATTGCAATAAGGGGAATCGTCAAATTAAAAGCCAAAACGAGCGGTATCCATGCTTTTTTCATGATAACTCCGAGTAGAACATTAATAATGCGACATGATTATAAACGTTTAACAAAATCGAGTAAAAAAGTGTTATTTGTTCTATCATCTTGCCAGGTAACGAGCTATAGGAACTGCGGCGATGAGCACGCTATATTTCGCAGCTTTCATAATATGATCATCCCAGTGCTTTATTATTGAGCGAGGCTCAAGAGCCACATTTTTTTCTTGGCGATAATTACTCAATCCACTTTCAAAAAGCGTAAAGCCGGTTCCAGTAAATAGCGCGCCATTGAAAAGCGTAGAAAAAGATGCAAATCGATTTTCTGAAAATAATGGCACCGGTATACCGAACTGCGCACTGCCGTAGAGCATAAGCAATGATCCGATCGACATCTTAATAAGGCCAGTTTGTTTTAGATCAAGTTTGGGAATCCGATTGAAATAGTCATTGCAGAATAGCGGGCTCATTATCGTGGCGCCAATAATGAGCTTAGAAAATAGTTTCATAAAAAATCTCCCTATTTTTATTTTAACTATACGCAAACCTAAGAATAAAAGTAAATTATTCAAATAGTATTAGTTGTAATGGTTTTTTTAGAAATAGTGGAATAGTTATGGACGGTAATAGGCATTAATGCAGATCAAAAATTTATCTGACAATCATTGACTTAATAGTTCGTTCCCTGCGTAAATTATAACAGATAAATGAGGGGCTAGGGGGAGAACAAGTCTATGAAAAAGATCACGCAAAAGTGTCGCGGATTTACTTTGATTGAATTAATGATCGTTGTAGCGATTGTTGCTTTTCTATCGATGGTTTCGATGCCAAGCTTTTTTAGATTTTTAGCAAAAGCAAAGCGAACAGAAGCATATATGAATTTAGGAACGCTTTATTTAGCGGAAAAAGCGTATTGGGCGGAAAACGGAAAATATACCACGCAACTTATTGGTAAAGAGGGTGCTGGCTGGCAACCTGAAGGATATTCTGGCGGCGGTGCAAACGAACGATTTTATTATACGTACGGATTCAATGGGCAAGAAGGGCATTGTTGCTTTACCGGAAAATTAGGCGCTAACGGGTCAAGCCTTGGGGACACAAAAGCTGATGCAACTACTTTTTTAGCCGCTGCAATCGGAGATATTGATGGCGATGGTATTGACGATCGACTAACGGTTGATCATCGCAATGAAATAAAAATTACGCATGACGATTTGGCGTGAACATTATTTCATTCTTATTTTTATCATAATAGTTTACACATTCTCGATTGTGTTAAATGTTTTATTACAAGAGTTCCAATTCCAATCGCGTACCGCGCATACTTTCTCTCATTATGAATATATCCAATTTTTAGGCTCGTGGAAGTTAATAGCTGCCGATTTTTTTTGGTTTCAGTTTTTGCAGAAAGATTGCGCGCGATTAAACGCAGAAGAAATAATGCAATCAATGATGGTCATGAAAAAACTCGATCCGCATTTTACCAGTGCATTTCGCCTGGCCGCTATGAGTTTGCTGACCTACCATAACCAACCATTGGCGGCATTGGATCTTATAGATCGGGCACTTACTTCCGATGTTAACCGTGCAGATTGGCGATTATATGGATATGGGTTGATGGCCAAGAGTATGCTGACTATTGAAGAAAAATCAAAATATGGTTTTTTTGAATCGGATCGAATTCTTGCTGCACCGCGATTGCTTGCACTAGAAATACCTCTAATGCCAGATTATTTAAGAGAAAAATTAAAATCCTAGAAAGAGTTTCATTAAAGAACCTGCGTAAAATACGTAGCACAATGCGCCCAGAGCAAGAAACGGCCCGAAAGGAAGTTTGATTTTTTCTGTTTTGCTTGCCGAAAGCGTAAAAAGAATGATCGCGCCCGAGAATGACCCAACTAGAGATGCAAGCATGAGCGATGCCCACCAGCCTTGAGCTCCTAAGAAAGCGCCAATCATACCAATGAGCTCAACATCTCCTTGTCCCATCCCGATGCGGTGGGTAAATTTATAATAAAGCCAGCCAATTCCATACAAGAAAATATAGGCTGAAATCGCCCCAATACAGCTTTGCGCAAAGGTTATTGGCAATAGATCAAAAATAGTTAACAGAAATCCAACCGGAATTAAAAATGCGCTAGCAAATCTTGAAATAAGCATCGTTTCAATATCGGTCCGAATAGTAATAATCAATGCAGAAAAAAAGATAGAATAAGCGATCCAATAATCGGACGATAGTTGCGTTACCATTCCATAAAATATAAGAGCGGTGAGCAATTCAATGAATGGATAAAGCCAAGAAATAGATTCTTTGCAGTGCAAGCACTTGCCGCGCAGTGCAAACCACGAAATAATTGGAATAAGTTCTGGCCAAGAAAGAGTGTGCCGACAATGAGGGCATGAAGAACGGCCGAAAACAATCGATCCGCCGTGAATCAGCCTATAAGCGGCAAGATTGAGAAATGAACCCCAGCATAAAAAAATCGGAATAAGAAGTAACGGCTCGATGAGCTATTCCTCAGTTTTTTTAATCTCGTCAAAAAGCCGCTCAATTTTTTCTTGCTTTTCATATTGTTCATCGAACATAAAAACAAGATCCGGCGTATAGCGAGCTTTAATTTTTGCTGCAAGAGCTGTGCGTAAAGATGGCTTGTAAAGCTTCAGAATATCAAGTTTCTCTTTGAAGCCTTCGGTGCCTTTTGGCGTATAAAAGTAAATGTAGCACATACTTTTATCGGCTGAAAGCTCGACACGGTTTACGTGAATATCTCTTATGCGATTATCATCAAGCGTCATTTGCAAGAAAAGCTGCGATACTTCACGGAAAAAGAGTTTTTCTTTTTGTGCTTTTTTTATATCGCGTACACGTTTTGATTCAAAGTTGGCCATGATTTAAGAAATCAAATCAACTTTAGAGAGGCCATGCGGATATAGTTCTGCTTAACGGCGCGCATTAAGCGTTTACGTCTTTTTTGCGTTGGAGATTCGAAGTAAACTAATCGCTTCATATCTCGAACAACACCTTCGCGCTCAATCTTCTTTTTAAGTTGCTTAAGCGACTTTTCCACGTTTGCATTAACGTTTATAACGATATTTGCTTTTCTCTTAGTCATAGAGAAACACAATCCTTTCAAGCTGCAGCGCAGCCGGGGGTAAGTAATATGTTTAAGAACTGCCTTTAACTATATCCGTTTTTGCCTGGCATGTCTAGTAAGGTGGGCGCTCTTTTGGAGGCAACTAGAGGTATTATTTAAAGCGCTCCTTAAAAGGTTGCAATCAGCGAACCGGCAAGGGTAGTTGAGCGATACGCATTTCTCTGTGTGATCGGCCATTGCATCGCAAGGCCCAGCGTCAAATTTGGTGAAATTTCATAATTAAACGCTGTGTTGAGCACCTGTACACGCCATTTTGAGAGGCATTCTTGTTGTCTTGGAATAAATGGATTATTGGCCGGTGGATTTACGACCGTTATTTTATCC
The DNA here is from genome assembly GCA_036260945.1 of Candidatus Babeliales bacterium. NCBI lineage: Bacteria > Candidatus Babeliae > Candidatus Babeliales > Candidatus Babeliales bacterium. The sequence continues at coordinate 679,236 of DATALT010000002.1, read as the reverse complement.
TCAGTGTGATGAATGGTATCGTATTCTACCCAGCAAGAAAGACGTTCAAGGAAGCGATATGCATGAAAAAGCACGCCAAATATACTATTATGGCCCGGCTGTATCTTAGCGGTCGTAGAAAAAGGAAACACACCGGATTGCACGGGGCTTGTTGGCAATCTGAAAAGATCGATCGTTCGTGAAGAAAAAGCGGTATAGCCCCCAAAGAAGCCAATCTCGATCGTCTCTTTAAAGTCTAAATGAAAGCCTGCTGTAAATCCGACTGAGGAATGCCCATCGTTACCAAAAGGGAGCGCGAATGCTTTTCGTCGATTTTGTGTTTTGCCTAGCGGTGCAGTCGCTTCAATTTGGACAAACGGAATAAATAAGAAATACGGATAAGTGCAATTATTCGCATTTACTTCAAATACATGGCGCCACCAAACAAAGAACCGCATATCTTCGACAGAATCTTCTTCAAAGTCGCACGTCTCAAGGCCAATTTGGCTGAAAGTGAGAGTCGCGGCGGTGCAAGACATTAAAAGCGATTCAATAACAGGAACAGCGGCAGCAGGAAAAATGCTATCATCTAAACTTACCGTGGGGGTAAGATCGATAAAGCCACAACATGGGCACGTTTGTGTTTGTTTTATATCCGCGAGCCCTGCTTGAATTGTGAATCCAAAATCTTCAAATGGTTGAACATCGAGTTCAAAACGAACACCCGTTTTGCGATACTTGAGAGGTACTGCAAAATAACCGATATGACAACTCGTATCGGTCAGTACGTTTTCTACTGCAACGGTATCATTCGGCCCCAATGGAGGAAAAAGTTGCTGCTTTGCAAATCCTATTTGCGTACCTGCTAAACTTTGGCCACTTGGAACAGCGCCATAGAGAAGCCCGAGCATGTTCCAGCGGCCTTCAAGGTCGCCTAGAAATCTTTTGCACCCCTCAAAATCTCTTCCGCGGTTAGCTTTTTGATGGAAGGGAGTGACGTGAAACGAAATGCGGTCAATTTTTACGCAGTCGGTGATATCTTTAAAATAATTCGTTACACCAAAAAGGAGATAGTGATACGGATAGGCTGTGGTATAAAGTGGGTAAGGATCGTTTTTGGTGAGCATCGTGATGCCCATACTGGTGCGATGCCATACAGCTAAGGCGAGGGCAGCCAAAAGCACCGGTATAAATTTTTTCTTCATCACTATCCTTTCAATCAAAGCTTCTTTTTCCTTTATAGCACCTTTAGATAACGTTCGTCAATCAGCTGGATGATGTGTGCATGAGCGGTGCATTTATGCTATACTAAACGATCATTAGGAAACAAGGTTGTGATTTTTTTTCTCCTAAACAGGTTTTTTGCATGGCGTACTGTTTTTACTATCAAGCTCATATAGAACGCTCTCGCGTTTGGATGTTTGCTGCGATTCTGCGCAGCTATGAACATTTAGTTTTTGAACGCACGATCGATAAACAAGAAAGTGTTTTTGAATTTTTTGTTCCAGTGGATAACGAAGTGCCATTTCTTGAATTGATGGAAGTATTTAAACAAAAAGAGATCGTACGTAATTTGAACAAATTACCGAATCGCTTGATGCAAGCAGATACTGTTGTTTGAACATCAATACATCTTTAATTCACTATATTTTTACCGACAATCGTTTTGTAATTTCGTCGGCACCAAGAAGTGTAATCATATCATGAAGCGATGCGCCGTGGGCAGATCCAGAAATGAACAAACGCAAAGTTGCAAAGAGCGCTTTGGTTGGTACATTTTTTTCTGAAGCAGCTTGTTTTACTTCTTTAATAAATTCTTCAGGCTTACTTAACAGCTTTTTTTTCTCTTCGATTATTGCTAAACATAGTTCTAAATTTTCTGGCGAAATATGTTCAAGCATTTTTTCTTTAGTAATTAAAGGTGCTTCAAAAAAATAATGCAGCGCCGCGGGTGCATCTTTGAGCGTGTGAATTTCTTTGCTAATTGATGAAACTAATTTTTCAATTGTTGTGCGATTTAGGTGTGCGGCTTGCGGATAAGTTGCTGTCAAAAAAGGCAATATTGCATCGGTGAGCGTTGGACTATCCATGCGCATAATCCATTGATGATTCATCCAGCGAAGTTTTTCAAGATCATATTTTATCGTGCTTGCAGTATGAATATGTTTAAAATCAATCGCTTTTGAAAGTTCAGTCAGCGTCATTATTTCCTGTTCAAATGAACCGCCGATAATTGCTAAATAATTACAAATCGCTTCTGGCAAAAATCCTGCCTGCTTTAAATCGCGCAAAGAAAATCCGAAATCTCTCTTGGAAAGTTTTTTCCCTTCCGGATTGCAAATAATTGGCATATGCCAGAAAAGCGGCACTTCTTTATCAAGCGCATGATAAAGGACGACTTGATTTGCGGTATTTGAAAGATGATCTTCACCGCGAATCACGTGAGAAATGTTCATTAAAATGTCGTCAACGCAGTTAACAAATAAGAACGTAAAACTGCCATCTTCTCGTGTAAGAGGAAAATCTGAAAAATTAGAAAGATCAAACGAAACGTTTCCGCGTGAAAGATCGGTAATCTGTATAGTGCCGGCAGGTATTTGATAGCGCCAAATAAAAGGCACATTATTTAAAAGATTTTCATCTATTTGTTTTTGAGTCAGTTTTAAGCATGTTCGATCGTAGCGAGGTGGCTGCTTACTTGCTATTTGCCGCGTTCGTTTGCGATCTAATTCTTCAACAGTACAAAAGCAACGATAAACGGAATTTTTTTGAATAAGTTGTGTTAATTTTTCTTGATAAACCGCACCCCGTTTTGATTGTTCATATGGTGCGTCGGGCCCACCAACAATAGGGCCTTCTTGATATGAAAGTCCTAGCCATGCCAGATCTTCCATAATAATTGCGCCGCCTGGATCGAAATTTCGCTCAAGGTCCGTGTCTTCGATACGTAAAATAAAAGTACCATTGAAGTGACGGGCAAACAGAAAATTAAAAAGTGCAATGCGAACACTCCCAAGATGCATAAGGCCGGTAGGAGAAGGTGCAAAGCGCACTCGCACTGGTGATGATTTCATTGACATTCCTTGAGTATACGTATCTTTAAGAATAGTGTACCGTTCTTGGTGTTTCGAGTCCAGCATTGCCAGTTGGCAGCAATTTACTTTGACATTCGAAATTCCCTTTTGTTAGGTTCCTCTCAAATTTATTGCACTTAATTTTGTGAGTTTTGGGTGCCTATGAGCTGCGAAAAAAATAGACCGAGCAGTACCGGTTGATTGCTCTGGAAGAAGGAGACGATAATGAAGCAATGTTTACATATTACCTTTGTCTTAAAAGTCCCCAAGGGATTTTTGCAGACCACCGTGGCGCAACGCGCTCGAGAACTGTCCATTGAAGGGACGGCACATTTAGTGGGTGTCGCAGAGCCGACGATAACAGTTATCGCATGCGGACAAAAAGACGATTTGCAAGATTTAATAGATACGTTGCATAAAGAGGCGGCAAACAAAAGTATTGATCGAATTCAAATTGAACCCTTTATTAAGTCGAAAGACTATCGAGGAGTTTTCCGGATTATTGAGTAAGTTTTAGTGGCAGGCTCGTTATAAGGCCTGCCAAATCCAATTCCCTTAATCATTCATGGTTCACTTTTTTTCAGTTGTACATGATCGAATCTATTTTCCCTATTTACTACTTTTCATCAGAAAATTGCGCGCTCGAATTGTTTTTATAAGCTAGCAAAGAGTATAGCAGAGAGTTTTCTACCAATCGTAGCTCATTATGATAAGCTAATTGCATCGAGGAAAAGCTCTAGGAAAGCTGTGTTATACTGCCGTGTTTTGTTTTTTAATTCTATTATCTTTTTTTTCGTGGCGCTTTCTGCCCAATCGGATTTTGATGTTACTGTCGTGCGATCTGGGGATTTACTATTTCAAGAATTGGAAGAAAAATTTCCTGAAAAATTAAAAGTAGAATCGATCACGTACGAGTCGGATGTTTTTTTTAGCCAGAATGAGTTTGATTATTTAGTTGATATTAAAAGTGGCACCGATCTTTCTCTTATGCAGGTTAAGCGTGCACTTTCCTATCTAAAGAAAAAAAATAAATTCGAAACAATAGATCTTTTTTTTCAAAATGTTGATCGAACAAGTTTTCGAATCCATTTTAAATTAGTTGGGTTTTGGACGTTTCACAAAGTTAAGTTCGATGGCGTTTTTTTTGGTAAAGAGGCATATCGCCATCTTTATGGAATGGAACAGGGCGAACAATTTGATATTCAGCGTCATCACCATTTTATAAACATTATTAAGGAAGCTTTAGTTGCGGATGGTTATATTAATGCAACCGTCAGTAGTTATCATACCTATGATCATAGATCAAAATTAGTAACACCGACCGTATCAATTGTGCCGGGTGCGCCATTCACCATAGAGGCGTTGTCGATCAAGTTTGATCAGGAAGCGGTAGATGATGAGCATCGAATGATGGCTCATAAGATTGAAGAACGATGCGCTAAAAAACTTTTGCGTGCCGTATGCAGCCAGCAACTTCTTAATAATGAAACACAAAAAATACGAGAATACTTAGCAAAAAAAGGATATTTAAATCCTCGCATTGAGTTACGCAAAACTATAGATACAGATAGTTGTACAATCAACTTGGCATTTCATTTAAATGTGGCCAATCAGCGCAGATTTATTTTTTTTGGGAATCAGTTTTTTTCAAAAAAAGAGTTGATAGATCATTGCCTTAGTTTTGGAAGAGCTGCTGATATGGTGCCGCTCTCGATTATATCTGAGGAAATAATAGAACGATATCACTCAAAAGGTTTTTGGGAAGTTCGTATTGAAATCGAGCAAGAGAACAATAAGTATTTTTTTTTAGTCAACGAGGGGCCGCGTGCTCAAATATGTTCAATTATCGTGCGCGGGCTAACTTCAATAGACGAAACATGGCTTTCTAAGAAATTTTTCAAAGCGTATAAAAAAAAGAAACACGTTGATTTGGAAAGTCTGAAAAATCAAATCGCTCAACTCTTAAAGTGGTATCATCAACAAGGATTTGTGGATGCAAAAATTGAAAGAGAGCAATTTGTACCCGCAGCAAACGCGCATGAATACATTTTGGAATTGACTGTTTATGAAGGAAATCATAAAACAATTGAAAAAATAGCGATCGAAGGTGTCTGCAATGATGATGAAGAGTATGCAGCAGTTCTTTTGCATAAAGAGAGCAAGAATGATCTTTTTACCTTCGATAAATTAAATGATCACAAAAAAACTCTTCTCAATTATTTTCAATCGCGCGGTTATCTCTATGCTCAATTAAAAGCAGAAATTTTACAGAATAATGAATGCGTAGAAATTATTTGGCATGTTTCTCCTGGAAAGCGATTCAAATTTGGCAAAACGATTTTGCAGGGAGCCACCCATTTGCCATTTTCGCTTATAGAAAAAAATCTCAGCTATCACGATGGAGATTGGTGGAATAAAGAACGCGTGCGCGAATCTTTTCTAAAATTACGAGATCTAGATGTTTTCGAAACTATTTATGCACATGGCGATAGTTCGCAAGAATGTGATAATGAAAAAGCGGTAATTTTAAAATTAGTGCACGATGATCCCTATGAGGTGCGGGTTCGTGCAGGATTTCAGCAAGTCAGCAGAAATTTCGCGTTTCGCAATGGCACTACGTATAAACTAGGCGGATCATTGCTGATTAAAAATCCGTTCAATTATGCAGATAGTATGCGGCTTGATATTGATGTTACTCGTTTCTATAGAAACGTTTCAGGCATTTATAAGCGACCATGGTTTTTAGGATTTCCCATTAATTTAATTTTGAAAGGGTACAACAGTACCTATATGCAGCCGATTATCTTGGGATCTGCAAAACCACTTTATCAAGCGCGGCAGCAAGGTGGCCTGATCGGATTAAGCTATAAAGCTGATAAAAGAGAATGGGGCATAAATGCAGGCTTTGAGCTTCTTGAAACAAATCATTTATCGGTAGATTTAGCTCGGGCGATTAATTTTGAACCAGTTTTGATTGATAAGAAAGCTCCGTACGCTTATATTGAGCCAAATCTATTTATTGATGAGCTTGATAACAAAGCAAATCCGCGGTTTGGATCGCTCACCGTCGTTTCATGTAAAGGTATGGCACCATTTAATAAGAATGGCGTGCCCTTTTTAAAAATATTACTCGATCAATCACTCTTCTTTCCGGTGTGGCATACGATTTTTGGTTTGCATGTTCGAGTCGGAAATATTTTTGCCCATCATTTTGCAACGATCATGCCCATCGACCGCTTTTATTTGGGTGGAGAAATGTCGCTCAGGGGATATTTGCCAGATTTTGCGCCGCCACTTGGGGTTTTTATTGATGAAAAAGGAAAAGAGTGCTTAGTGCCGCAAGGTGGACGCTTTGTTTTTAACGCAAACTTAGAAGTGCGATTTCCGATACCAATTATGGAACGGCTTTGGGGGGCGATTTTTGAGGATATTGGCATTTTAGTCTCTGATGCGCCGTTAACCGCGATCGATAGCAACTCTCTTTTAGGATCAACCGGATTTGGCTTGCGGTATTTAACCCCTATCGGCCCTTTGCGTTTTGATATTGGCTGGAAGTGGCGCAAACGGGATCCTGAAGAAAATTCTTACGCTGCTTGGTTTACGCTGGGCCACGCGTTTTAGGAGTTAGTTTTTCTTTCTGGTGGCCTATAAAAATGGCCCATTTGCAATAATTTCTATTTGACAAGTTATTTAATTTTGGGCATTCTATAAGTGATTATTTAATCTATAAAACTATGGATGTGATTTTATGAAGAAAATAGAAAAAATTATATTTGTGGCAGCTATAGCTGCGATTACTGGTTCGATATTTGGCATGGATAATTCACCAAAAAAAACTGAACATGAAGTAATGAAAGAGCAATGTGGATATGCAAACAACCATATAGCCGACATGGTAAAAAAAAATGCAGATGGAGCTATTGTGTTTAAAACAGCTTTGGATAAAGCAAAAGAATTTTATAAACCAGGAGTGGAGTCGGTCAATGCGCCTGCGAGTGGTGAAGATAAAATTTTGATTCAGGCAACCTTTGACTCAGAAAAAAACCCTACAGGTGAATTTCAGAGGCTTTATCATTATGCGAATGCAGCGAGAATGATTGCTGCCATGAGCAGGGCGCAGATAAAGCTAGTACCTGCATTGGGCGGTCAAATTTATTTGCAAGTTGGAAAAAAAAGCTACGAGGAATTCAAAAAAATCGCTCAAGTGATTGAAAAATCGAAGAAGAATTCTACGCATAACCGCAGCCGCAGTTTTAACAGTGCTGATATTGATTCAAGAATTTTTGAGCTGTCGACAGAGAAAGAAAAGATGGCCCAACAACTTTCGGAGCTCTCAAAGCAAAACGCAAACCTGCAGTATTCAAATAAGAATGGCCATGCGAATGGGCATTCAAATGGAAGTGAAGCAGATAAAAAGGCTGAGCATCAAGCGAGAGAATTGCATATCGCATCTGAGGAGCTTCGCAAGAAAATCCATGAGAACGAAAATCAAATACAAGAATTAAAAAGCACTAATGAAAAATTGTCAGCAAAGGTTCTTGAATCGACAGGGAAGCTGACCCAGCTTGCAGATGAAAATGGCGAACTTAAAAAAGGTGTCAAACAATTAACCCTAACGTTTCCACTTCTTGAGTATTACAAGAATAAGAAAGAACTTCTTGAGAGTGAAGTGTCCACAATTAGTGGGCTACTTCAAGCTGAAAAAAACTCTTGGAGAAAATATTTTGTGGGTGGCGCTGTTGCATTAGCAAGTTATACCGGCTTAAAAGCTGCTTATAACTGGTATATGAACAAAGCATAAACGTTATCTTATTAAAGCATTTGAAAAAGAGCTCGATCGCATTCGGGCTCTTTTTATTTTAAATCGATCACCTTTAAGGCTATTCTAAAAATGAATGGTTCAAAAGGAGTGGGTATGAAGAAAACAGCTTTTATTAGTTTGATAATGCTAAGCATTTGTTCAAAAGAGCTCTTGGGGATGGAATCTCCTATTTTGCCTCGAAAAGACGCGCCCTCGCCAGCACGACAATTCCTAGCAATGATTGAAAAGCTTAAAAGCTCAAAGGAAAGCGTTGATGCTACTCCACTTTCTCCCAAAAGCATCGGCGACACGCTGAAAACATATCCGGATCATAAGCTTTTGCGAGTTGATGAAAAGGGCGGATTTCTTGATTTATTGGTTGAGCATGTGCGCGTCTTTGATTTGATTATGCCTCTCAATTCAGTAACCGTCGTACCTTATAACTCAGGGATGTATTTACTAGTACCGCGAAAAGACCATAGTGCTTTGCTTGAAGGCATGATGGCATATGAAAAAAGAGTATTAGACTACAATTGTATAGATCCTTTGAATGAAACCTATATACAGCTTTATGCAAAAAACGTACGTAATGAAAGTTTACGACGCCACTCAGCAAATAAGAATGAGCAATATGAACAGCAGTTGCAGCAGCTTATCAACATTAATGACACCCTTAAAAGCGAACATGCAAAATGCGAAGCAAAATTAAAAAACCAAGGCGAACAGATAACAAAGCTGCAAAATCAACTCGCACACCAAAATATGATGAATGCGCGAATATTCACTAAAAAAGCCATGATGGCTGCAGGGATTGGCTCTGTTGCTACCGCCTTGGGTTTTGCAGCGTACCTAACATGGTGGCACAAAAAATAGCCTTATTTTCATGCAAAAACTATAAAAAGAGCCTAGGTCAAACCAGGCTCTTTTTTACTATTCAATTTTTGATTAATTTCCAAAAAAGATTTATAGTGTAAGTCTCAGGGTTTTCTCTGCTTTTTAATTGAAAAATAAAGGTTTAAAATAAAATGGAAGATCATTCAAAAGGATGCGGGCTTCACGAGCATCATACAGGATCGTTAATGGACGAATTGATGTGCCATTTTCCGTACGCAATTTTTTCGGTAGCGGTCGGGATTTTAGTGCTCAGTTTAGTTGAGTTTTTTGGTATTATGCGTGGCGATGCTGCTACAGCTTCCCGCGGTACGCATATGCTTTTTCATAGTTTTCACTTTGTACATTTAGCTTTTGCTGCATCTGGTGCATTAATTACTTTTTCGCGCTATTCAACTAATATGATGCGCGGCTTTGTAGTTGCGATGTGTTCAGCTATAGTTTTCTGTACACTTTCAGATATTTTATTGCCGTATGTTGCGGGAAGATTATTGGGCGTTTCGATGAGGCTGCATATTTGTTGGGGCTCAGAACTGCGCAACGTTATTCCTTTTTTATCAATCGGCCTTATAAACGGATTAGTAATTAGCAAAAACGGCTCTTCAAAAAAAGTTTATTCTTTGATCACGCATATAGGGCACATATTTTGCAGTTCGTTAGCAGCACTTTTCTATATGGTTTCTGAGGGGTTTACTAATTGGTATCCATTCATGGGCCCTCTATTTGTGTTGTTAATTATGGCAGTTGTGATACCATGCACGCTTGCAGATATTATTATCCCAGTCGTGATTGCGCGGTCGGAGAAAGCATGACAAAGAGCATTAGGCTCGAAAATATAAAAAAAACGTACGATGGGCAGGCAATTCTTGAGGATTTGAATTTAACGATTCCTTCAGGTCAATTCTTTGCTCTTTTAGGGCCAAGCGGTTGCGGAAAAACAACTATTTTGCGCCTCATTGCCGGTTTTGAATCGGTTGATAATGGGCATATTTTTTTAGGCGATCAAGAGATTACTCACGCGCCGATCAATAAACGCAGGATAAATACGGTATTTCAAAACTATGCTCTTTTCCCTCACTTGAATGTTTTTGATAACGTGGCTTATAGCCAGCGAATAAAGGGTGTTTCACCCGAAATTATCGAACAACGCGTTATCAAGATGCTCAACAGTGTGCATCTTGAGCAACACATGTTCAAATCTATTCATCAGCTTTCTGGTGGGCAAAAACAGCGCGTAGCGCTTGCGCGCGCAGTGATTAATCAACCAGATGTTCTTTTGCTTGATGAACCGCTTGCAGCGCTCGATTTAAAATTACGAGAAAAAATGCTTCTTGAGCTCATTGAGCTGCAAAGCAATTTACAAACCACGTTTGTGTACGTAACTCACGATCAGTTTGAAGCGCTCACCGTGGCAGATCAAATGGCAATTATGAATCATGATGGAGCAATCGAGCAAATAGGAACACCAAAAGAAATTTATGAGTTTCCTGTTTCTACTTTCGTTGCAAAATTTGTAGGCACGACAAATCTTTTACAAGGTAAGCTTGAAGCCATTAATGGGCAGGAAGTGCTCATGGATGTCGATCAATTGGCGATCGTTCGTATGTTTGTTCCTGAAAAAAAAGATTGGATGGTTTCCGGTAGAAAAGCATATATGAGCGTTCGGCCTGAAAAAATTTTAATCGCAAAGCAATCGGTGCAAGGATTTGCAAATCAAGTTAAAGGAATCGTAGAATCTATTGTGTATCATGGTCGTTCCACGCAATATAACGTTCGCTTAGCAAATGATTATTTGATGCAAGTATTTGAACAGAACGAAGAACATTTTGCGCGAGAAGTTATTGATTATGGCCATGAAGTATTTCTTCATTGGCAAAAAGAAAACGCGGTGCTGCTAGAACGATGAATAGAGCATATAAGATCAAACAAGCAATTTTGCAAGAGCTCCCTTTTTTCTTTTGCCTTCCCGCATTTATTTGGCAATTGTTTTTTTTATGCATTCCATTAGTTGTTATGATTTTGATGAGCATCGTCGATCGCGCGGGCGTTGCTTCTGCATTGATTGTAACAACCAAAAATTATGTAGCGGTTCTTGATTTTTTGCATTTCAAAATTATTTTAAATTCACTTTTTTTGGCATTGGTAGTTGCTTTTAGTTGTTTGCTTGTCGCTTATCCAGTTGCTTATTTTTTAGCATTCAAAGCAGGAAGATTTAAGCAACTTTGTCTTTTTTTCTTGCTTGTACCGTTTTGGACCAACCTTCTTATTCTAATTTATGCATGGTTTTTTATTCTTGAGCGGGATGGTTTGCTCAATCGATTATTAACTTCGCTGGGTTTAATTCATGAACCGCTTGCACTTTTGCATAACCTTTTTGCTATATCGATCGTTATGTTTTATTGCTATATGCCGTTTATGATTATGCCATTAGTGAGTGCATTAGAAAAAGTAGATGAGAATCTACTTGAAGCTTCTCGCGATTTGGGCGCAACTTATTGGCAAACTTTCTTGCGCGTTATTTTGCCGCTGAGTTGGCCAGGGATTAGAACAGGATTTTTCCTCGTATATGTTCTTGCATTTGGTGAATTTGCAATTCCGCTTTTAATGGGCGGTGATAAATATGTTTTTGTGGGAACTGCGATTTCGCATTATGTGCTCAATGCATTAGAAATTGAACGAGGCGCAGCATTTACCTGCATGAGCGGCATATGCCTGCTTATTTCTATTGTGCTGCTCAATTGGTTACTAAAAAAAATTATCTACCGGGTGTGAGGTTAAGCAATGTGGATCAATGAAGGTTTCTCGCGCTATGTTTTGCCGATCATGCTTGCGCTTGTTTACGTCTTTCTCTATCTGCCAATTATTATTTTAATCGTTTTTTCTTTTAACAGTGTAAGTTTTCCGTATACTTGGCACTCATTTTCTCTCAAGTGGTATGCGGAGCTTTTTCAATCTCCTGTTATTTGGGATGCGTTTAAGAATTCCCTCATTGTTGCATGCGGCTCAGTTTTTTTGAGTTTAGTGCTTGGGCTTTTAGTGGTTTTTTATAGCGTTCAAGCGAAAATGAAAAAGTTCTTGGCATCATTTTATGCAAATTTAATGGTTCCAGAAATTGTTTTATCGGTTGGATTACTAACATTTTTTACTTTTTTTGGTGTTCCGCTTGGTCTAACCACCTTGATAGTTGGCCATACTATTTTGGGATTAGGGTATGTGGTTCCGCTTCTTTCAAGCCGGTTTGCAGAAATAGATTATAGCCTTATTGAAGCATCGCTTGACTTAGGCGCAACGCTTAACCAAACATTTATGAAAGTAATTTTTCCGCTGGTGGCTCCAACGCTCGTATCTGCAGGATTATTAGTTTTTATTATTTCGCTCGATGATTTTTTATTATCTTTTTTTTGTGCGGGCAGCTCTGCGCAAACATTATCGTTGTATATTTTTGCGACGATTCGTACCGGGATGTCGCCGGTGCTCAATGCGTTATCAACTATTCTATTTCTACTGAGCAGCGCTATCATTTTGATACTTGCGACAAGTAGATTTCGTACCAAACTTTTTTAATTCCAGGGGGACTTGATGAGCAATACGGCATCTTTCAGGTTATTGGTGCGTGGTGGCATGATTATTTTTTGGTGTGCGCTGATTATTATTTTTCTTTATTCACCGCTTATGCGTTTGCTTCAACCAAAAAAAATCATTACGGTACTCACATGGACCGATATGATCGATGCAGAGCTGCTTACAAAGTTCGAGAAAAAAACTGGCGTTAAAGTTCGTCTTTCGTATTTTGAAAATAATGAAGAGCTCTTTATCAAATTATTAGCAGGCAGAGCGCAGGGCTTCGATCTGATTATTCCATCCGATTATATTATGGAAAAGCTTATTGATAATCAGTTGATAATGCCGATCGACCGCGCAAAGCTTTCTTTCTGGGATCGTTTGAATCCTGAATTACTTGGCGTTTATTTCGATCCAAAAAATCATTATTCTATTCCCTATCATTGGGCCGTGTACGGTCTCGGTCTGCGTACCGACGTTTTGCCTCACAGTGGGCCGGTATCATGGAAACTTCTTTTTGATCAGACGCTGCCGGGTAAGATTGCGATGCTTAATAGTGGCAGAGAAGCGGTAGCTATTGCTGCCTATTATTTGTACGGTGCACTCGAAAAACTTTCGATGGAGCAACAAAAAGAAGTTTATAATCTTTTGGTTGCGCAGCGCCCGCATGTGCAAGCCTATGTTGATGCGGATATGCGTGCAGATTATTTGCTGCGTTCAGAACAATGCAACGTTGCGGTTGTTGCGAGCCCATTCATTATGAATACGCTCAAACAAAATCGCGCTATTAATTTTGAAATACCAAAAGAGGGCGGTTTTCTTGTGCTTGATAACTTGGTAATTTCTCGAACCACCCAGAACTCAGATGCGGTTTATGATTTCATTAATTTTCTTTTTGAGCCAGAAATTTTAAAGCATCATTTTCATAAATATCCATTTATTCCCGCAACCAAAGAATTAAATCAGTGGCTGCAAGACGCTGGTGCGCCGTCTTCTTTAATTGAAGCATATCGACTCCCGATTAGCTCGCTTCATTTTTTTAGACTAATGACTTCTGATCAGCAGCTTAATCATCTTTGGATGGCGATCAAAGTATAATTTACTAGCGTTTACTTCCAAAAAATGTTTTATTCAACTCAACTAATAAAAAATTCAAAATTATAGCTATTTTTTTTAGTAGTATGTTAGAAGATTGATTGTATTTTCAGAATAAGAAAAGTAGTAGTATTTTAAAAAAAGGCGAGGAGTTATGAAGAATTCTGCCAATTATTTGGCAAAAAGATTATTAATCGTTGCATTAATTTTTATATCAAAGACATTAGTTGCCGCGCCATGCGCCACAACAGTCAATTGGCATAATCTGAGTGACGGACCTGGCGGATTTAGCGCAGGTGTCACTTCCGACGTGACCGATCAAAATATTGATGTTATTGGAACCAACGCACTGGTTAATGGTATTCATGTTCAAGCTATTACGTGCGATATCTCTATTACTGTAACGAATGGTGATGCTGTTATTACCGGTTCAGGAAATCGTTCGGATGGTGTTCCAACCAATCCAGCTCGTTTGTATCTTTATGCAGCAACTGGGCACTCAATTACCTTCTCTTTAACAAATGATCTTCTTTTTAGAGGAACAGCAAACGGAGCAACACTCCTTGACCTATTGGTGACTGTTTCAGGCGGTGGTACTGTTAACTTCTTTATAGAAGGAACCAAGCACGTTGCATTCAGTTCGATTCCAACAAGTGGTGGAACGAAATTCTTTGTTGCGATGCAAAATGGTGCGAGCCCTACAGTTCTCTTTAGCAGATTCCAACCACTTGGTTCATTAGGTGCGGTAGATCTTGCTGGTAATGTTGAAGTTCAAGTTGGACCACGCTCAATTATGAGCTATATGGCAGTAACGCCAATCGCTGCAGGTGGTGCAACAGAAACATCGCTTATCAAATTTGATCCATCTAATACAGGTTCTGGATTAATGATACTTCGTTTGCTCAATGGTGCTAACGTTGATATCATGGGCCATCAACTGACTGCAATAGGTGGGTTGAATAATCCAAACATTCTCATATCGGATATAAATCTAGCAGTTCCTGCTGGTGGCAATGCACATTTTATTATACAGAATGCAAATAGTGGTGCTGGAACGCCGGCTTGTTTAACGGTGATCAACCAAAATAACATCTTGACTAATTATGTACAGGATCCGTTCTGCGATGGACAATTTTTAGTAACCGGTACTCAAACAGGATTCATTCTTGGTGCAAACGCTGAACTTGAATTGCAAAATATTACCTATTTAAATTATATAGGTACAACAACGAACGCAGTTCCTCAAGTATTCACACCTTTTAATAATCTTCAGCCATTAATTCAGACGGCCATATTGAATGGCGAAGCATCTGGTCCTGAAGATTTTATCAAGTTCCGCAATCCATCAGCGTTTATTGTTGATGGTTTCCAGAACGCAAACGCAATCCCTGCGCTGATCAAAATGGACGGTTCTTCTGCAATCTATTTCAGATCTGGTTGCGATAATCTTGGTAGCTATACTGAGTTCGTGTCAGTCGGTGGTTCGCTCGTACTTTCGTTTACGATCGATCCGCTTGAAAGAACACCCGGAGTCGGTAATTTAGTCTTTGACGTTGAAGGCTTGTTGAATGCGAATGGGGACCCGCTTGGAAATAACGGCTTAAACGTTCTTTCATTAGCGGTTACGAAATCTGGATGCCCCGTATTTGTAGAGGGGACTGAGACGCAATTTCCAATGCGCACTTTTGCTCTGAACGCAGATGGTTCATACCAGCATTATAATAGTGCTGGATGGATTATTAATAACCGTATGAACATTGGGAATGCATCGATTATGCATACTGATGTTAATCATATCGTTCTTGAGCGAGATAATTTAGGACGTTGCGATTTAAATTCTGAACCAACCTACATTGGTGGTGAAACATTCGTTCTTTGCAATCCAGTTGGCCAACAGCGTCCAACAATTGCATTATATGATGCGTTCATTCGTTTCAACACGAGCGCAGGATTTACTGGCGTTGATATTCGTGTGCCAAACGATCCGATAAATCCGGGTGGCAACGTAAGTGAATTCCTGTTTTATGCAAACGGTCGTGCAATTGATAATGCCTACGGTCGTTATGTAATCTTGGGAACCAATTTAGGATCTCTATCAGCAGCTGGGCAATTAATTGATAAAGATGCGCATCTTGATATATTTCAAGAAAACGCACAAGCGGTTGCAAGTCTTCACAAATTGCTTCTAGATGTCAGCTACAATTCATCATGCATTACGCAAGGAATTACGGGAAACATAACTGGTCAATTCTCTGTTCACACTATTTTCTTGGGCAACAATAGTAATATTTCAATCGGTACCGACGGGGCAGTGGGAACAAGTACGCAAGGAATTCCGTTTGCGTTGGTAACGACTCCTTCGCTCGTTATTGTTGGTGATTATTTATCATTTGAAACCCATGGCGGATCTCTTGGTCTTCCTGAAACAAGCGGTACAACAGGCCAGGGCGGAATATTTGTCGATGCAAATGGAACAATTACTATCAACCGTTTGGCTATAGCAAACTTCTCAACGATGGTTGTTCGTAGCAGAAACGGCGTGATTGATCTTCCAGAAAATCAAGTGAATTTCCGTAATCGCGTTGGTATTACGCAATGGAATATTAATTTAACACCGCCAAACTCTCCGATCTTAATTCCAGCAGGCCAATTCTTATCAGATTTCACGATGGATTGGGGTGCTGTCACTAAGGATTATACCGGTACACCAAGCTTCGTTCCGTATGAACCAGTATTTACGCCAAGTGCATGTTTCTGCCCACCGGTAACCGCTGCAAACTTACAATCGCTGCCGACGGTACAAGGTACTGTTGATCAGTTCCAAATCAAACGTTCACGCATTGGTGATCAAGCGCATTTACTATGCGATGGTGGCAATATTCGTGAATTGGTGTTCTTGCTTGGTTGCAATACGGCAGAAGCTCCCGTTGCATTCATCGTAGTGCAAAACGAGGGTGTTGTTGGATTGAACACGGTGCACCGCAATCTTGATTCCGATTCTGCACAAATTGTTCTTGGTATTAACGGCGTGCAACTATGCGCTAATGGCAGTGGCACCTTTGAGATTAATGAAGATGTTATAATTAATAACGTATGCCATATTATGCCAGGTCCAAATTTTGGTATCGGATCTCCGCAAACATTACGCTTCCATTCTCAGGATCCTAAAGAGATTCGAGTACTTAATACTGGTGTACTTGATCTTTCACAATTCACTCTTCCTACGCAAAATATCGAATTTGCAGGTAATTTAAGCTTAGTATTTGAACCTGGTGCTCGCATGATTCTTGGCGGCGGTACCGTCGTTTTCAATGATAACTCGTCGCTTGCTCTTGAACGCGTATTTAACGTAGGCCTTGAAGCGGGATTATCAGTTTCAGATCTTGATTCAATTCGTGTGAAATTAATTGGTAATGGTACGATCGTGATGAACGATGCATCAAGTTTTGTTGTGCCAAACGATACGTTCTTTGGTGTTGAAACAGATCCAACATGTACGAACTTCACAAACATTAATCTAATTCTACAAGATCGAGCGCGATTTGAAATAGGTAACGATAGTCTTGAAGGTGGTGCTTTCCAAGTCGGCAATACGCTTGTCACGCCAGGAGCTTCGGTTAATTTTGGTTTAACCATTAATGGCAACGGCTCATTATTTCAAATCAATCGTCAGGGGTTCTTTGGTCTTGGCGTTGGCATCGTAGATAAAACGAGCACCTTCCCAAATAATTGGGTGGTTGGTTGTTTAGCAAACGTTGGTAACGTAAGCATAAACATTCAAGAAGGTATTTTCCGCCATCGCCAAATATTCTCAGGAAACTTCAATCTTGCATCGCTCCTAGCAATTGGGCCTGCTGACTCTTACACCTTTAACTTCGATCCTGTTGTTTCAAATATTCAAGGTGGCGCTAATATGATTCTTATGCAGAATTGTTTAGGCGTTGAGGAAAGAATTCAATTTAGCAATGCATTTACGGGCAAAGCGGGTGAGTTCTTTGATAAGTTGATGACCTCTCAGGCAGATTCCTTCCTCGTTCCTGTCGATCAAATGAGGCCAATTATCGCTAAGTTGATGGAAATCTTGATGCAAGGTGAAACGATTTCAACAGATCAAGAATTCTTCAAAACAGGACGAGCGCTCTTTGATGCATATGCTCCTAAACGTTCAGGATCATTTGATTCACCAGCTGAACCATTCATGAACGATCTGCGCACGATCCTTCGCGGGCCAAGTTTAGGTGTCACATTAAATCCGACAGTGACCACATTCAACGGCGTCGTGAACAGCAGTTTAACGGTTGGTATGTTCTCATCAAAAGATATTCTGAATGATGCTACTCAGCCTCCGCAACCTACAGCAGTTACTCCGTTAGCCTTGTATACCTATTTGGCAACAAGAGAAATAGATTCATATGCGTCGCCCAAAGCAAACTGTGCAATGACGAATCTCAATGTATTTACTGTTGCGTATGTTCATAATAATGTTATCAACCGTACACCATATACGCGCGTTTTAGGCGGTACTTCTGCAGATCCAAGGGGCTATGAATATTCAGTTAATCGTGGCGCTGTCCACCTGAACGTTGATGATGCGACAAGTGATATAAACATAGTCACAGAAATACGTGGATCGTAATGACGCTGTTTAAAGTTACAAGGTTAGATGATTATATGTTTAAAGGAGTAGAATGAAGAGAAACCAGATGACAAAGCACCTCCTAGTGGGGGTGCTTATTGGAATGTCAGTATTTGCGGAGATTGGTGCGCGGGAAATTAGAAATCCTTTGCCATTATGGTGGGGATACTGGCATTATCCACAGCCTCGTCCTAAAGATATGGAGAGCTGCTGGAATATAGATACTTGGGGCGCAGCTTATTATCGATCAGCACAAAATATGTTTCGCAATAGCGAAACAACTAAAACAGAAAATCTTGATGCTGCTTTTTTTGGACTTGAAGATTTTCTAGGTATTAATGCTTTCCCAGCTGGTGAGATTGACCCTTTAAATCCCTTCCTGCAATTTTCAACAATCAGCCCTCGTATTTCTTATAACGAGCGAGGCGCGTTTTTTGGCATAACGGTCGATACCGTTTGTGGATGTGATAATGAATGGCACATTGGATTACGCGCTACTATTCCATATCGCGACATTGAAATGGAACTTGATAGTTGCTGTGCAGATTTAGAAGACGGTTCACTTGATAAAGTGTGTCGAATGGAACGTGAGCAAGTGCTTTCAGAAGGAGGTATTTCCCCTCTAGTGCAGGTAATAGAAGATGCTTTTGCGTATCGTTTGGATTTCTTAGCAAGTTTGCGCTTAACGGCAAATGCCCCCCAAGAGCCCCTTATTAAATTCCAGCAACCAATTCTCATGAACCAGAATAATGTTACGCAAATTAATATGGTTCCCTACCCAGTAAACGTTATAGCAAAAGATGTGGGTACTGTTCCAACTGCTCCTTTTACTATTAATAAAGCTGTGGCTGCCGGGTTGCCGAATCTTGCAGCTGATGGTTCAGGATTGGCAACCAATTCGCGTGCTCATTTTGATAATGGTATTAATTATGCTCCTCTTGGTGCTAATCTTGCGAATCAAAGACGTTTGTGGGTACTACCTACTGCTGCGGTGACTGGTGGCGTTTTTGATATTGCTGATGATGCGAGAAATATTCAAACCGCGATAAAAGCAATTATTAAAGGTTTACCAAATAGTTCAGCGCTACAATTCTTCCAAGGGTTTGGTTTTGATTTTAATACACAACAAACAACGGGTCCCGGCGACCTTAACCTTGAGCTTTATTTCCAGCGTTACTGGTGCGACTTCTTTGCAGAAGGTTTGTTAGGCGTACGTGCGCCAACGGGCAAAAAAATTAAAAATCCAAAATTGCTTCTCCAACAACCAACTGGAAATAATGGGCATTGGGAACCATATCTTGGTTTTATTGCAGGATGGGAAGGGCTTGATTGGCTTCATATTAAAGGTGATGGTCGCTATTATTATGTTGCCCCTTCTCGCGAGGCGATTGCTGCTACATTTAAAGGATCAACTGTTAAAGGTCTCGGGCCTACCGTTGATGCCGATATTTCATGGCAATATTTTGTTGGCGATGTAGATTTTACCTTCCTGCCAGTTTGCAATCCGCGTGTTGGGCTTGATCTTGGTTATCAAGTATACGTAAAAGGCCATGATCATGTTAATTTTGCCATCGGCCAGCTTATTGATTTCCTTGGTAATCCAGCATTGCTCGATCCAGCGGTTGCAGAAAATCGTACAAGTGTTGTTGCTCATCGAGCTCGCGTTGAGATTTTCCATCAAAGTGATTATGCAGAAATCTTTGGTGGTTGGATGCATACGTTTGCTGGAAAAAACTCTATGAAGGATACCGATTGGTACCTTGGTATGATGATTTACTTTTAAACCCAAAAAACGGGCTTTTCAGCCCTTGGTTTTTTGGACCACAATAACGACAACGGTGCCCCGCGATGAAAGTCGCGGGGTTTGTCTTTTTGCCTAAATATTCTTTTTCCATTACGATGATCATAAAAAGAATACTTTTGTTATTAGGTGTTTTCTCATGGCGCATCGCGATCATTTTTATGTTACTACCCCCATTTATTATGTTACTGCAAAGCCTCACTTGGGCTCGCTTTATTCTACCTTGATTGCCGATGTCGCTGCGCGTTGGCAAAAACTGCAAGGTAAAAAAACATTTTTTTTAACCGGCACCGACGAGCATGGGCAAAAAATCGCACAAGCTGCTGAATCGGCTGGTAAAGATCCTAAAACGTTCGTCGATCATTTTGTTCCTGCGTATAAAACCGTGTGGAATGAATATGAGATAGGGTACGATTATTTTGTACGCACCACCGATCATAATCATATTCTCGCCGTGCAAAAATGGATACGCAAACTACGCGATCAAGGTGATATTTATAAATCGGTTTATACCGGTTGGTATTGCACTTCGGATGAAGCATTCGTGACCGAAAAAGAGGACGAAGTTCATACAGGAGCTCCGCTGTGCCCATCATGCGGCAGGGAAACAAATTATATTTCTGAAGAAAGTTACTTTTTTAAACTATCCGCCTATCAAGAAACGTTGCTTCAATTCTATAAATCGCATCCCCATTTTATTACGCCCAAAGAACGTTTAAACGAAGTTATTAGTTTTGTGCAATCTGGTTTAAAAGATCTGAGTATTTCGCGCACCACCGTTAAATGGGGTATTCCATTTCCGGATGATGAAAAACATGTTGTCTACGTGTGGGCCGATGCACTTAATAATTATATAACCGCTATCGGATGGGGCCAAGGAGAACAGCGTGAAGAACAATTTAATCAATGGTGGCCTGCAGATCTTCAAGTGATGGGAAAAGATATCATTCGTTTTCATGCAGTTTATTGGCCAGCATTCTTGATGGCAAGCGGTTTGCAACTGCCAAAAACGTTGCTCGTGCACGGATGGATAAAAGTTGGTGACCAAAAAATGTCCAAATCGCTTGGCAATGTGGTCGATCCTCAAGTGCTTTATCAAAAATATGGTGCTGATCAGGTGCGCTACTATTTGATGCGCCATCTGGCGGTAACGCAAGATTCTCCCTTTCATATTGAAGATTTGGAAAAAGCAATCGGAAGTGAACTTGCAAACGATTTAGGAAATTTACTCAATCGCGTTATTGTTCTTGCACACAAATATCAATTAACGGAAGTTGGCCCGCACGAAGTGCTTGCCGAACAGGCGCTTGCGCTGCGCAACGATTGCTGGGATATGATTGAAGAATATTCGCAGCAAATGAACGAATATATGATGCATATTGCGCTGGGCCGTTTGTGGCGCTTTATCAACCAAGTAAATAGTTATTTCCATGCAAATGAACCGTGGAAATTAGCAAAAAAAGATCCTAAATTATTTGAGCAAGTAATCTCTGCAACGTGCCATAGTTTGCATACAATCGCTCTTTTGCTGTGGCCGGTGATGCCAAAAAAAATGGAAGAACTTTTAAATGCGCTCAGCGTTCAATGGCAATTAGCACCACAGCATAATATTGTTGAGCAGTTAAAAACAAGCCGTTGGAATCATACCTTTATATTGCAACCATCCACGAAAAGTTTATTTGAAAAACCGGAGATTATTGTGAAAGAAGAACCAGCTGAAAAAACGGCGAATAACCCCGAAAACGGCAAACAGGCCGTTGTTGCGGGGACCCCGAATAATAATATGAATTACATAGCAATTGATGATTTTACAAAAGTTGAGTTAATTGTCGGAACGGTCGTCGAATGCGCGACGGTTGAAAAATCTGATAAATTATATCGCCTGCAAATTGATTTTGGTGATAAGGGTACGCGCCAGATTTTATCCGGTGTGCGCCAATCATTTTCTCCTGATGAGCTTATTGGCAAACAAGGTATCTTTGTATTTAATTTAAAGCCGCGTGCAATGGTTGGTTTCGAGTCGAATGGCATGATGCTATTTGCAAAAGATGAGAACGGCAAAGCTATAATGGCGACCGTTGGCCATCGCGTGCCGAACGGAACAAAAATTACATGATCGAAAAAATTAGGCGGTACGTAAAGAAAGCATATAAACTCGGGCCAAGAAAATCGGCTGAACTTTTTGCCGCTCGTGTTGTGCGTGAAATCTATCAGCGTGCTCAGAAAAAAAAAGCGCTGAATCGTGAACTTGGTCATTCATGGCAATCGATCGCAGAAAAAAACAATTACGCGGAATCGTTTGAAATTTTTTTTGCGCATGCAGCTGCACAGCTTCAATTAGATGATTCTCAGATATTTATTAATGATATTGATCCTCGAGAACTACAAAACTGCGCAAGCAATTTTTCTCATAATTGTTTTGATCTTTTAGGATCAGGAAAACAATGTTTTACCAAAATTCCTTGGCGTAGCGATTTTCGGTGCGCTTTACAAAATGATGATCACGAATTTCCATTAATCTACTACAAAGACATTCTTATCAATGTTGGCCAAGATGACCAACAAAAAAAAGATATTAAAGTTCCATGGGAACTATCACGCTTTCAGCATTTTGCCACCATTGGAAAAGCATATGAATTAACACCCGATGAAAAGTATGCACAAACATTTCAAGATCAGATCAATGATTGGCTAGAAAATAATCCAGTTCTTTTAGGGCCTAATTGGGTATGCCCCATGGATGTTGCTATTCGAGCAATTAATTGGATATGGGCATTTCATTATTTCAAAGATTCAAAAATTATTTCTCTCGTATTTTGGCAGAAATTTATCGGTTCGCTTTATGATCATTTCGATTATTTAGAGCATCATTGGGAAGTATATGATTCGCGCACTTCCAATCATTATTTTTCAGATTTGATTGGTTATTTTTATCTTTGTTATTTTTTTAAACCGTTTGGCAAACCCGTTCAAAAGAAAGCTGAGTGGTGTTTCCAAGAATGTTTACGCGAATTTGATAAACAAGTTTTTGATGAAGGAACCGATTACGAAGGTTCAACTTGTTATCACAAATTAATTGCAGAAATTATTCATCATATTTTTTTTGTTTCTGAATTGTTTGGTTTCGAAATTCAAGATGTACAAAAAAGCAAATTCGAGCGTATGATCGAATTTGTTAACTGGTGCAGTTTTGTGCCAGATCAACTAGTTCAAATTGGTGATAACGATTCTGGAAAAATTGTAAGCGGGCAATTGCCGCTTTTAAAAAAAAATAATGCACAAACTCTTATGCATTATAAAAATTTCGGCATTTCGATTTTTAAAAAGGATCGAGTTCATATCACGCTGCGGCATCATGCTTACCAAAATCGGCAACCTTCTGGCCATCATCATAACGATGTAGGAAGTTTTACACTTGCGATTGATGGCGTGCCCGTTTTTGTCGACCCTGGAAGTTATATCTACACGCCTTCAGCTTTTCTGAGAAATAAATTCCGCTCAGCGCAGATGCATAACACTTTTGGCATCGCAGGAAAAGAACCAGTCGCACTCGATAATCGCTTGTTCACTTTAGATTTACCTGAAAATATTCATAGTGAGAAAAATGAGTTGCATACATTTCATGATCTGTATGCACCGCTGCGTGCGAACAGAAAAATTGATGTTCATGAAAATGAGATTCTCATAACCGATTGGTGGCAATCTCTGAGCGATGAAAGCGGCGAACAAATCCCAACGATATGGAATTTTATCCTGGCTCCAGAAATCGCACCAGTGCAGGAACAAAATTCGTTAGTATTTTATCGCCATGATAAAACTCTTGGGCGTTTTATCCTCCCTCATTCATTTACGCTTGTTGATGATTTTTTTTCGCCCTCCTATGGCACAAAAATTGCTACCACGCGCATTATGATGCAATCAAACAAAGAACTTAATGAAATTTCTTTATGTGCTTTTCGTTATTCCAAAAATTAATTTTTTTTATCTTCCAGTTGTTTAGCATAAAGTTCTAATAATTTTTTTGGATCGTGTGGAATGGAGGATATATTAATCGTGCCATCGAGTCCATTGGTGAAAATACGCATCTGCTTGGAGTCGAACGCTAATAATTCATGATTTTGTTTCTCAATTTTTTGAAAACAATTTGCTGTTTCGAGATTCCAAATGCGGACTGTTTTATCGTAACTGCTGGAAATTAAGCACTGTGTTTCAGGGCATATGATAAGAGAATAAGTATTTCCCGTATGGCCCTCGAATGTACTTGTAATCGCCTTTTTTCTTTTATCCATAACAATAATTTTTCTACCAGCAGTTCCAATAATAAAATTTTCATTCGGATGGCTTGTTAGGCATTTAAAAGGTGTTGGGATATCTTTAGATTTTGTTCCCCAGTAGTTAGTTAGTGTTCCTGCTTTGCTATCCCAAAAATGTAGACCGAGATCATGTGCTATATATATTCCGTTTTTTTCAAAGATAAATGAATTGGGAAATCCGGCAAGTACGGGAACAGTAGCTTTTTTTTGCCATGTTATCTGATCCCAAAGATGTACAAATTTATCATGACCGCCTGCCGCAAAGGTTTCGCTCGTGCCATCAACTCCCAATGAAGAAACGCAGCGTCGAGTAGAGTGTTGAAGGCTTTTTGCTTTAGAGCCATTTATATTCCAGACGTTAATGACTCCATGATAGCCAGCCGTTATAATCTGCTTGTTTTTTTCGTCGAAGAGTGCCGTCTTAATAATTGATTGGTTGTTAATTGGTATGTCAGCTTTTCCAGTTTTTGCATCATGCAACGTTATTTGATCATTGCTACACAAAATTAATTTATCGTTTGATTGGTCGTATGAAAGACTTTTCAACGTATTATCGCTAACGGCAGGAACTTGATTTAATTCAAACGGCGTTTTGCCAAAAATCTTTGGCATCAAATCGCCCGTTATTTGATCTCGTAATTCAGGAATATGCAGTGGGAATTCTTTTTGCGAAAGAACCTCAGAAGGATTTTTTAAATGTTTTTTTCTCTTATGATAGCTGTTGCGTGTTGCAGTAGTTCTTGTGTATTGCCTCTAGAATGCTTGATTGCCTCATCGGCATCCATTTCTTGTTTTACTAAGCGGATGCTTGCGCGTAATAATGCTTTGTATAAAGCATCTACTTCCCATTGATCAGCCTTATGCAAAATGCCCATAATATTTTCATGAATATTAGGAATGGCAAGTATTTCCTTAAGCAGAGATTCTTCTCTTGAGATTTCTGGAACTTCGCAGAATTTCCCCAAAAGATGTGCAAAGATTTTTGCACTTGCAGGTTCTATATCATCGCACACTATTTTATCTTGATAGGTTTCTTTCATCCCATTTTCTGAAGCAGCGCGCAAATATTTAAATGTATTGACGACCGATCTTTTAAGCTCGACTTTAGAGCCATCTTGTAAAATAAGCAAAAAAGGCTTTTCTGGGGTTGGTTTTTCCATTGAATATACCGCAGATGCAAACATGCCGGTAATTATGAGTAGAATTGCCCTATTTTTCATAGCCGCTCCTTTATGGGTTTCCGTCATTCAGCGGCGAGCATAGCAGAGTACATTATGGTTTATAAATCAAAATATACGGCAATAATTATAGCTCGCTATAATTAACTCAAAAACTTATTCAAATTGACAATTTTGACGAATTTAACATACTTAGAATAAGCTTTTATATTTTATTGAGGTTATAAAAATGAAAAAAAATCAATTACTATTGCTTTCGGCAATTGCAATATTTTCGGCACATGCAATGGAAGAGGGCAATAAAAACTTTAAATCATTTTTAGCGGGTATAAAAAAGGCATCCAACAATAATAATGATAGATTGCATGGCAATCGAATCGGATCATCATTGGTCACTTTCCCAAATTCTTTCATTATTCAGTGTGCAGACCAAAAAATTATTCTTCCTTCAACCCCAAAAAATGAAAAAATTGCCACGGCATTACGAACTGAGTCACGAACACTCAAGAATATGGTCGATGATAAAATCCTTGAAGGTGTTAAGGAAATTCCTCTTGAATTGATTACTGCTCAAGATGCAGAAAATTTCTTAAAATATCTGCCATTGAATGATGATGAATTACATAAAAAACTCAAAAATTGCGATTTCGATCAGATGGCTGGAGTTATAAAAACAAGTAATTTTCTTGATATTAAAAGAATACTGGATGCAACAGTTTATGAATTTGCCAGAAAAATTGATTGGTCGATCATCCCCGCTATCGAAAATCAAGCTTTAGAAAGTATGATGAAAAGATTTAAAGATCTGATTACTCCTGACATCTCAAATGAAATTAGCAAGCAATTCCTTTTTGACAAGGGACTGATCTTAAGGTCGGACTATAATGATATGAATAAAATCAATCAAAAACTAGATTCAGATAGTAAGCGGTCTCATAAGGAGAAGAAAAAAGCCGTTTTAGATATGAATGGAAAGGTGCAGATACACGATTGGCATTCTGGTAAACTACAAATTTTTAACCATGAAGTACCCTTTTTTGTTTCAGACACAGCAATAAGCGAAGACGGCACCAAAGCGGTCATTGGTGGCGAGAAAGGATATATT
Source organism: Candidatus Babeliales bacterium (assembly GCA_036260945.1). NCBI lineage: Bacteria > Candidatus Babeliae > Candidatus Babeliales > Candidatus Babeliales bacterium. The sequence continues at coordinate 652,802 of DATALT010000002.1, read as the reverse complement.
CAAGTTTTGGATTTTGAAAAAAAGATCCTAGTTGGGCCACTTGGTGCTTTTTACAATGATATTATGAGCGTAGCTTTTATTGGAAATAATCTCATTGCTGTGCGTAATCTAAAAGGCGATGTGCGAATTTGGGATATTAAATATACTTTTGAAAGACCGAAGCTTACTTTAGATCAATCTCTTTTTGTGATTAGTGCTGCAAGAAAACATGATAAAGGGTATTCTCAATTAATAATAAAAGACTATCCTTTAATGATTGCTGCGTATAATACATTACCAACTGATATTAAATATGATATTGATCAAAAATTGAAAATAATTACCAAGAAATAATAATTATTATTGAGCAACTATATAAAGGGCGCTTATTTTAAGCGCCCTTTACCATTAATACATTTCCCCAGCTGCCGTGATAAAAACTTTCAGCAACCAGTTCAAATCCATAACTCTCTAGCCATTCTTTTAACTCATTATAAAGCGGCGAGCCTTTATACCGCTCGACGAGATTTGCTTCGGTGTGAATTGCCTTTACCGTTGGCAAAATAGAAGTCGCAGCTTTGAGCGCATTCAATTCCCCGCCTTGCAGATCGAGCCACAAGCAATCGATTTTTTGTATATTATTTTCTTGTGCCCAACTATCTATGGTCGTCGTTGGTACTTCTATCTGCGTAAACTGAATTGGTTTGTCATTAAAATAATCGTGCGGGGCTAAAAGTGAACTTGCGGCATCAATTTTTCCAGTGCTTTCATAAAATGTAGAAATTCCAATGTGATCACTCAATGCTACTTGGTAACAATAGATTGAAGGAATTGCGCAAACGGCGCTTTGGAGTTTTTCATAAAGATGCGGTACCGGTTCAAATGCATGAATCGTGCTTTGCGGCCATTGCGCGTGGAGAGCGAGCGTGTCTTTTCCTTTATGCGCTCCCGCTTCAAGAATTACAGGATTTTCTGGCAGGAACTGCGCAATGAATTCTTTAGTGATGTACCTAAGTTGTATTGGTTTTTGCATGCTGATCAGCATTTTTATTTAAAATGTTTTGGGGCCCCTACGACCCCGGCGCATGCCGGGTGAATGGGGATATCTATTCTGCTTTGTAACCGCAATTTTTGTCAGAACAAATAAGGGTTACATTTCCTTGCTTATCTATTTTTTTAACCAAGAACGGCAATTTGCATTTAGGGCACGGCGTTTCTTCGATATCGCCAAATACCACGAATTTGCATTTAGGATAGTTGCCACATCCCCAGAACGGTTTTCCTTGCCAGATTTTTTTCACCACATCGCCTTTATCAAGCGGGCATTTAAAGTTAGCCTTCGTTTGCTTAATATATTTGCACTCAGGATATCCCGAGCATGCGACGAACGGGCCAAATTTTCCGCTCATTTGACGCAGTGGTTTTCCGCAGTTTGGGCACATTTCATCAAGAAGCTTTGGTGCTTCTTGTTCAATAATTTGAATCGTGCCATCTTCGGTGCGCTTAAAGTTTGCAGTGTATTTGCATTCTGGATATCCCATACATCCCAAGAACGAGCCGGTTTTGCCAACACGTATTGAAAGCTTATGTTTTTTGCACTCGGGGCAGGTGATATCGGTAGGTTCTGCGTGCCGTTTGCCAGCGGTTTGCTCTTTAAAGAGCGCCAAATCTTTTTCAAAACTTTTATAGAATTCACGCAATAATAGATCGCGCTCCAATTTACCTTTTGCGATACGATCAAGATCTTCCTCCATTAAGGCGGTGAACTTGGTATCCATAATATTGGGCAAATTTTCGGTGAGTAATTTAGTAACCGTCATGCCAAGTTCTGTTGGCAAGAAACGTTTTTTTGTATCAAGCTCGGTGTATTCACGCGCACGGATGGTATTTAAAATTGTGGCGTACGTACTTGGGCGGCCAATACCTTCTTTTTCAAGGCCCTTAACGAGCGATGCTTCAGTATAGCGCGCTGGCGGCTGCGTGAAATGCTGCTTTGGTAAAACTTTTTTCAAGTCGACTGGATCTTTTTCTTTTAACTCTTTAGGGATGAACACTTTCTTTTGATCATCCTCTTCCTCTTCTTCCATATAAACTTTTAAAAATCCATCAAATATAAGGGTAGATCCTGTAACCTTGAACGTGAACTCTTTTCCTTGAACAACAACTTGTCGCTGTGCATAAATCGCTGGCTTCATTTGGCACGCAATAAAACGCTTCCAAATAAGTTCATAAAGCGCTGCTTGATCGGCGCTGACAAATTTACGAACATATTCGGGAGTCACGTTTACATCAATAGGGCGAACCGCTTCGTGAGCGTCTTGTGCTTTACCTTTAACAAACACATTTGATTTAGAAGGCAAATATGTGCCGCCAAACGTGTCGTCAATATAAGTACGCGCTTGCTTGAGCGCGGTATCTGAGATTCTGAGCGAGTCGGTTCTCATGTAGGTAATAAGTGCAACGGGCGTTGAAGCATCTTCGAGTGCGATACCTTCATACAGGTTTTGCGCAACTTGCATTGTCTTTTTAACCGAGAAACCGAGCCTATTATAGGCCGCTTGCTGTAACGTACTCGTCATAAATGGAGCGAGTGGTTGGCGCGTGCGTTCTTTATCGGTAATCGATTCGACGATATAAGAATCTTTTTCTAGTTGCTCAACTATTTTCTTAGATTCTTTTTCACTTTTTATATCAATTTTTTTCTTATTTTTATGCGTTAAGCTTGCATTGAATTGTCCGCCTTTATGGCCAAACGTGCCATCGATCGTCCAATATTCTTCCGGCTTGAACGCTCGTATTTCAAGTTCGCGATCGCAAATTAAGCGAAGTGCTACCGATTGTACGCGGCCAGCAGAAAGTCCCTTGGCGATCTTAGACCATAGAATTGGAGATACTTCGTATCCCACCCAGCGATCTAGTACGCGGCGCGCTTGCTGCGCAGCAACTTTTTGCATATCGATCGTAGATGGATGGTCGATAGCATCGGTAATTGCAGGTTTGGTAATTTCGTTAAAGGTGATGCGATAGATGGCCGCCCCTTTTTTTGCTACCTTGGCAATTTCTTGGCCAATATGCCAAGCGATAATTTCACCCTCACGATCAGGGTCAGGCGCTAGATAGATTTCATCGCATTTTGCAGCTTCTTTGCAGATATCGGCGATTACTTTATCCTTATCTTCGATTACTTCGTAATCGATTTCGATCGAACCATTAATCGTTACACCGGTTCTTTTTGGAGGCAAATCCTTAATATGTCCAATAGTGGACATGATTCTAAACTCTTTTCCCAAGAACTTAGAGATCGTTTTAATTTTGGCCGGTGATTCTACAATTAATAGTTTCTTCATGCCTACTTACGCGGTTTGAGGTTCACTAGTCACCTAAAATAGGGTATTTTAAACAAAAGTACAAATAATTGCCGCTTGCATTATTCAATCTGTTCTTTATTTATAGTAAATTAATTATTAAATAAAAGTCAAACGTAATAAAAATTGCACTTTAGAATTATTTTTAGGAGTATAACATGAAAAACGGTATTTTGCACTCGTGGAAAGAATCGGTGATAATTTTTATACCGCGAAACCTAAAAATATTCTTTTTAGCTACTATAAATGCCTTTATTAAGGCCCTTAAGCCATTCTTTCTCTATTTTTTTCCATTCCTTATTATATGGATAGGGTATGATAGCGTTTGCCGCGTGCAAAGTCCAGCATGGTGTTTGCGCCTCTACTATCCGGCATTTTTTATATTCGCACTCATTAACGCTGGCATGATTGCAGCGATCCGGCCTTCAACTGCCAAGAAAGATGGGGCCTATTATAAAGGATTATGGTTTCAACTGATCTGCGCTGCTCTTTTAGATTTTTTATATACCATTTCTATGGGATCATTTTCGTATTCAATATATTCTTTTTTAATTTTGCCGTTCATTGTTATGCCCATCATTACGATGGCCCTCTTTTTTATGCTTGATGCGCCTATGAGCATTTTTTCTATAATAAAATCTTTGAAACGCGCAACTCTTTTTGTTTTTTATAATTATCCATTTTTCATCATTTCAATAGTCGGTTACTTTTTATTATTTGGGTTAATTTTCTTATTATTTGGATTATTACTGCAATTGATGCGCGCTGCAGCATTTTTAATGCCGATCATCCAGCTTATTGGTATCTTTATCCTTATGTGTTGGTTTTCAATTATGTATACTAAACGCGTGTATGAGCAATATGAAATTTATAAATAGTGATGAATAATGAATAAACAGCATATTTTCTTAATGCCGTTAATAATAATCCACTTTTGCCTCGCCGCTTCATCGTCAGAAATGGAAGCTGATATAATGAACCGCGGTCCGTGTATTTCATTATCATTGAGACAAATGCTGAAGGGCCATAGCGGATGGGTTACACAATTGCCAACCTTCAAAGAAGATGAGCAACTTTCTTCAGAAAAAATCCAGTTTCTTAATGAAATTCGATTGCCAAAAAAAGATATACAATTTTATTTATCAATAGCTGCAGAAAACAGAGGACGCTTAATAAATAGAGCTCATTTTAAGAAAAAACGAGATTCCAGAAGCGCTTCGCCAATAATAGAAAGAAATCGTAGCCAGTCTCCTCCTCGTTCCGGTAATAAAAATAGTGGCCATTGAAATCATTAAGAGGAATGGAATAATGAAAATTATAATATTAACAGCAATAATGGCTCATTTGAGCATGGAACTAGCTGCAGCTCGCGTTTCAACGCTTAAGGATGCTATGAAAACCATTTGTAATGAGCCGCTGCCGGAATCAAAAGAGGAAAACACTCTTTTAGGAATCACCAACAGGAATGGATTAAGCATTGTTTTTATTCCCTATTCCCAAACCCCAAAAAATTCAATTGTTACTAATCCAAAGGAAGATCAAACTACAAACCATGTTGGCAAATGCATGACTCTGATAGCTCAATCGCCAACTATGGATCCATCGGTGGCCTGTTATATCTTTAAAAGAAGAGCTGAAGGCGCACGTATCATCGAGCCTCAAAAAAATTGGGAAAAATTAATTTACGCCGCACATTTGATTGTAAATTATGGGGTTTTGCCAGTTGAACAAGCGCGCCGCTTTATAGGGCATACTAAAGACATTCAATCCCATGCTTTTGATTTGCCAGAATCGCAAAATCCCTCTAAGAAAGAATTATTAATAAATAAAAAATTGGCATTAATGCTCGCGGTTAACAAAAATAAATCTAATTATCAGCTGCGCAAGGAAAAGATTTATTCCAAAAATAGCAAAAGAACTGCAGGCAAAAAATACGCGGCGCATAATTTTCACTAATCAAGAAAAAGAGCGTGCAATAATCTTTTTTTCTAGTCGCAGCACCCACCCTAAAGTGTTTGGCCTATCTTAGAAAGAAATCGTAGCAAGTCTCCTGCTCGTTCTGGTACAAAAAGGTAGTGGTCACTGAAATCACTAAGGAGAATAGAATGATGAAAATTATAATGCTAACAGCACTACTGACGGCTCATTTGAGTATGGAACTATCAGCAGTTCGCGTTGCAGCGCTTCAGGACTGTTTAGAAAACATAAACAAAAAGCCGGCAGGCGCAAATAAAAAAGCAGATCTTGGAAAACACGTTCTTAAGAATGCATCAAAAATGGTTTATTTTTCTACTCCTCAAGTTTCAAAGGTGCCTGCGCCTCAAATGGGGCAAAAGACTCTTAAGAAAATAATCATTGGTAATGAGTGATATAAAATCAAGTTTAACTAATTGTTGGCAGCGTTTTGCATAATCGGCCATATCGCGGTACAATCAGAAAAAATAGTTGCGCAAGGAGTCTGATGAGTACCGTTTTTCTCGTGATTCGAGCACTTTTTGGCTATTTGGTGATAGCTTTTATGGGTGTTATTTGTTTTGTTCCGTGCATCGTTGTTGCATGCTTGCCAGAAAAATACAGGTTCAATAACAAAGTTTATTATTTTTTTTCATGGCTTTTTTATCGCGTTATTGTTTGGGGAACATTTTTGCCCTTTGCCGTTGAGGGCAAACATCATATTCCTGAACAGCCAGCAATTCTGATCGCAAATCATCAATCCGCATTAGATATTCCGTTTCTTGGCATGCTTGTTAATTGCCATCCGCATATTTGGCTATTTTTGTCTCGGTACGCGAAAATTCCGATTTTTGGGTTTGTTACGCGGCGCATGAATGTGGTTGTCGATTATAGCGGCTTGCGCAAATTAACCGGGGCGATCACCGATGCAGCCCGTTTAATTAAAGGACAAAAGCGGCATGTTCTTATGTTTCCTGAGGGTGGGCGTGCAATTGATGGAACGGTGCATCGGTTTTATTATGGTTTTGTGATTCTTGCAAAAGAAACAAAACGGCCGGTAGTTCCGGTAATGATGTTTAATTTAAATAAAGCGTATCCGCCAGGAAGTTTTTTCATTCATCCCTATCCAATAAAAATTGTTATTGGCGAACCGTTTCGCATGAGCGATGATGAAACGGACGAAGCGTTTTTGCAGCGTGTCCATAGTTGGTTTGTGCAACAAGTAGAACAAAATAAGTCGTCATCAGTATGAATTTTGCATTTCGATTTGCGTATCCACTTTTTATGTATGTTGGCGTGGGCGTTATTATTGCCGCGCTGTTGATTCGCCGTTATTGGCCGCAAACAACAAAATATCGTTATTCGCTCGCTTCTACTTTCTCAACGCTTGGCTACAAAGCATCGTCGTGGCCAATTTCGTTGCAGAATCTTTTGCGTTCTGCTCTTTTGATTTTCTTGGCGGCACTTGCAGCTCGCCCACAATTAGTTGATGTGCAATCGAAAATCCCTGTTGAAGGGATCGATATTATGATGGTACTTGATGCATCTGGTAGTATGCAGTGTTTTGATGATTTACAGGATCAACGTTCTCGCTTTGAGGTTGCAAAAACTGAAGCGATTAATTTTATTGAACGGCGTGAAAACGATCAAATTGGATTAGTTATTTTTGGGCGCGATGCGGTTTCTCGCATTCCGCTTACCATTGATAAAAAAATTAGTACTGAAATTATAAAAAATTTAGAATTGGGAACGGTGAACCCGGATGGTACGGCGTTGGGTGTTGCTATGGCGATGGCAGCTCGCCGCTTGCAGCAATCTAAAGCAAAAAGCAAAGTGATGATTGTGCTTACCGATGGTGAACCAACTCCGGAGATTGATATCGACCCGCAAACGGCGGTTGATTTAGCAAAAAAATTAGGTATAAAAATTTATACTATTGGCATTGGTGGCGAGCATGGGGGCTTATTTCATGATCCGCTTTTTGGCATTCGCTCGATGGGATTTAGATTGAATAGTACGCTTTTGCGATCGATTGCTGAACAAACTGGTGGCTCATATTTTGAAGCACACCGCCCGCATGAACTGCATCAAATTTATGCACATATCGATGCGCTTGAAAAAACTGCCATTGAGGCAACTATTTTTTCAACTTATCATGAACTATTAGTTCCTGTAGGATGTGCAGCGGCAATTGCGCTATTGCTTGAACTTCTTGCACGTTTGATCTGGGTGGTGCTATGAAAACTTTTTTTGGCGAAATTACGTTTGCGCTTTTGGGTTATCGTTATTTTTTCCCGCTTGTTGTGCTTGCTTGTATTCTGATTTTTTTTATTGCCTATCGGCGGTTTCGGGGTATTTCAAAGCTAGCATCAGTTAAAAGAAGACGCTATTTGGTGACTCACTTTTCAGTTATCAAACTGTTTTTCAAAGTGTTATTGCTTATGGCAGGTTGCGCAAGCCTCTTTATTGTTTTCTTAAGGCCGCAATGGGGTACGATCGAACAAACGATTGAGCAAGAAGGGCGCGATCTTTTTATTGCACTTGATGTTTCGCGTAGCATGCTTGCACAAGACAAGCAGCCAAATCGACTCGCTTTTGCAAAAGAAAAAATTAAACAATTAGTGGGAACTTTAAAATCGGAACGCGTAGGATTAGTAATTTTTTCAGGATCTGCCTTAGTGCAATGCCCATTGACGGTTGATTATGGTGCATTTTTTCTCTTTTTAAATCAAATCGATGCAGAAACAATCTCTTCCGGAACTACCGCTCTTGATCAAGTATTAAAAAAAATTATTGATGTTTTTACCCGAGCTCCTGCTCGAAAAAATAAATTGGTGGTTATTCTGACCGATGGTGAAGATTTTTCAAGCAATCTGACTAAAGTGCGGGAACAAGCGCGGGAAGTTGGTGTGCACATCTTTACTCTAGGTATTGGAACGCCAGAAGGCGCGCCAGTTCCAGTAGTTGATGATGATGGGCGTCAGCATGGGCACCAGAAAAATGAGAAGGGAGAGATTGTTATATCTCGACTCAACGAAGGAATTTTGCGAGCACTATCGGCCGAATCTGGCGGTGCGTATGTTCGTGCATCGGACGGTGATGCGGATATTAAAGAGCTTGTGCGCATGGTGGAGCAGTTTGAAAAAGAAAAATTTGAAGACAAAACGGTGCCAACTCTTCAGGAGCGTTACCCGATCTTTGCGGTGATAGCTTTTGTTTGTTTTTTACTTGAATGGCTGTTATGAAAAAAAATATTTTTCTTTTTGTTTTGTTTTTTTGCGGTTGCGCGCAGGCATTTGATTATAATCCATGGGTGCTGTTTAAAAAATTTCAAGCATCGCGCGCCGATGAGCAGCAGAATTATGAAAATGCAAAAAAAATTACGCATGAATTAATTACGCATAATCCCCACGATACCGAATCCGTTTACAATGCAGGAAAAGCCGCGTATGCATTAAATGATTATAAGCAAGCAGAAAATTATTTTGAGGCAGTTGCAAAAGCATCTGATGTTTCGCCAGATTTGAAAAAACGCGCACTGTTTGATCTTGGAAATAGCCAAGTGCGCCAGCAAGAACTGGAACGCGCACTCGAAAGCTATAAGCAACTTGCGCAATTGGATCCAGGTCATGAAAAAGCTGCAGAAATGATTAAGCAAATTGAGGATGAACTGGAAAAACGAAAACGACAGCAGCAGCAAGAGAATCAAGACCAGAAAAATAATAACGATAACAATCAAAAGAAACCGAACGATAAACAAAGCGATCAGCAAAAAAAAGATCAACAAAATTCAGATTCAAAAAAGAACGAACAAAATCAACAATCATCCGATCAGAAAAATAACGATGAAAATAATGAACAGCAATCTGATAAAAAAAATGAACCAAAACAAAATGACGGTTCATCCGATAACCAAAAAAAAGGCGATCAGTCAAAAGAAGAAAAAAAGGATGGAAAACAAGGATCCGATAATCAAGGAAATAAGAGTTCCGAAAAAAAGAGCGATAAGGGCCAAGAGCGAACTGATGGCAAAGAAAAACAAGAAAGAAGCGCTGGCAATAATGCTCAGAAAGGGCGTGAGCGCGGTGGTGATGAACGACCCGAAAAGCCAGAGGCCGGTGATGGGCAACATAATGAAAAACAAGAACAAAAAACACCTCCTAAACTAAATAAAAATAAGCCTACACAAGAACCAAAAAATGAACAAGGAGCGCCATCGCAGTACGATGCGCAAACACCTTTACAGGATGATCGTTTATCTCAAGACGAACAGTTGTTTTTAAAACGTTTGGATGAGCATGATGCGCAAGCGCTCAAAAGAATGCTAAAAGTTGACGTTAAAAAAGGGATGCCAGTGCACCATGGTCAAAAAAATTGGTAAATTCATCGCGATTTATTTAATAGCGTTTCCAGCATACGCCGGGCAAACGACTCTTTCTTTAGCTATAACCGATCACAACGGAAGGCCAATGCAGCAAGCGCAAGTTGGTATTCCATTTTTCATTGAGGCGGTAATTGGCGGGGATGAAATAAATGTCGGAACTCCCAACATTGAAGGATTAAAAGCGTTTCATATTCAGGATCAAGGAATGGTGAGCACCATGCGAACGACCGTTAACGGCGTTACGACGAATAAAAAAACGCACCGCTATTTGGTACGCGCTGATAAGGAAGGAAGATTTGCTATAGGCCCCGCACAGGTAAAAACCCAAGCGGGTACATTAACTTCAGGCATTGTTTATGTAACGGTCGGCGCGCAGCAAGTAACCACCAATACGGATGAAGCAATTGTGCGTTTACTAATGGATAAAACAAAAGTAGTGGTCGGAGAAAAAGTCGGATTTTCGATACGATTTTATTACCAAAATGGTGTGAGCCTCACCGGCATTTCAGATCCGCAACTAAAAGATATTTCACTGCAAGGGCCGTATACCGGGGTTGAATTGGTAGATGGCGTGAGGATGAATTATTTGGAATGGCGCTCCGATTTTTATCCGAGTGCCGCCGGAAAAATATCAATACCGCCCGTTCGCGCTACGTATAGAATGCAGCGAATGAATCGCTCTGCGGGTTTTGATATTTTTTCGCTATTTGATAATGCATTTGATCAAAAATATATTTATTCAAACGGGCTCTCGATCGATGTAGATTCGTTACCGCACACAAATGAATCTGTTTCAGCAGTCGGTGTTTTTGATAGCATTGAACTCATGCTTGATAAAAATGAAGCTGCCGAGGGCGATGGGATCGTGCTTCGATTGACCGTGAACGGATCGGGCAATACGGAAAAAATGCTTTCTCCAAAACTTGTACTTCCTCAAGGATTAACTTCGTATGACTCACAAACGAGCTTGCGCGATTTTGGTGGCGGAAAAACTGCAACGATTTTTGAATATATTGTGCAGGGTATTAAGCCGGGCTCCTATACGATTCCAGAGCAAATGTTTACCTATTTTAATACGCAGGATCGTTCATATAAAACACTCAAAACTTCTACTGCCCATCTTACGATTACGCCAGGTACCGGATTTACTCCGGATCAAAAAGACTCGTCACCTACCATTGAAAGTGCGGCAGGCGATGTATCAACATCACAATCCGCACATGAACAAATACCGTTGTTGCCCCATGGTGCAATTCATTCACCTTCTCATTGGCAACTTCCCTGGTCATTTTTCTGGGCCGGCATATTCGGATTTTTCTGCGCGTTATTAGCACGATACGTACAGCCGTTCATTTTGCAACGGCGTTTATCGCGTTCAACAAAAAAAGAATATGCATTTGCAAACGCTCGCTCACGACTTGCTCGCTTAAAAAAAGCAGGACGAAGCAAAAGAGCGCTCTACGATTTATTCATGCAGTTTTTTGCACAACGCGCTCAGTGCCCAGTTAACGAAATGACCGAAGATCTTATTAATGAGCAATTGAAACAAGCAGGTTGCTCAAATCAGATGATCGATCAATGGGAGATTTTCTTTAAAAAGTGTGCAGCATTCGCTTTTTTTTCGGGCGATGCGGCTCGTGATAATGAACAAACCCTTTACCAAGAAGCAGAACAATGGTTATCGCGCCTTCAAGAATATCTTTAATCTTCGTTCTCTTTTATTCGGCAATAGCGTACGCAGTACAAAATGACCAAGAGATCTTTTTACAAGCCCGAAGGCGGTATTTCCAAAATGAGCCACAAAAAGCGTTCGAACTTTACACCTCAATTGAAAAAAAAGGTGATGCAGTTTGGTTCAATAGTGGTGCTTGTCTACTTGCGCTTAACAAACAAGCTGAGGCACTCGCTTATTGGTATCGTGCGCGAAAAGAGGCGAGTTTTGTATCGTTGCCCTTTATTGATCATGCAATAAGCAATCTTGAAAAAACGCTTAATGATAATTCGAGAACGAATGTCGATTCTCGATGGCAGTTTTTTGAACGAACTTCACTTCTTTTTTCACTCGGCACCTGGCAATTACTTTTTCTATCAGTTCTTTTTTTATTCGGTTTTTGCGTATTCTATGCAAGCCGCATGAAAAAAATAGTGCTCGTTTTTTTTGCCATTGTTCTTTTATTATTAGCAGTGCTGATTTTTGCAGCGAATCGATTGAAAACGAGCTCTATTGGGATTGTTGCTCAAGAAGAAGCGACGATAAGAATAGCTCCCGATGAATCTTTTGATCAGGCATGCTTGTTGCCGTATGGTTCATCAGCACAAATCTTGCAAAAAGAAGGCCAATGGTATAAAATTCGGCACCATACGTGTGTTGGATGGGTTAACATAGCTGATGTTGTCCGAGCTCAGTGAGCATGTAAGGGAATGTATTAAGAGCAACATAAAATCTTTACCATTTTTCTTTCATCTCTTTTTTGTTTCGATATTGGGAGTGATGATTATTTTACTCATCGGTACCTATCGTGATCTCATGGAACAAGGAAAGCAGCTTGTTGAGCTTAAAAATGAGTACGACACGTACGTTCTGGTTTACAAGAAAATATTTGATGAATATAAAACGATCAAACAAGCCGGCGGTAGCTCTTCAGGCCAGGAATTGCTTCCTATAATGGAGAAAGATGCAGGAAATACTTTCGAGGTTGTTAATCGAAATGCAAACTATTTAGCCGAATCTGCGTGCGATTTTGGAAAAAATTATAATCTAGAAGATTCGTTACGTTTTCTTTATGGGCTTGACGGATCGCGCTACGAAGAGCCTCGCAGGCCGGTGGCGAAAAAAAGAAAGCGCGTTCAGGGTAAAAGTGCTCGTTCATCAAAGCGCCGTCCTATGATAAGTTTACATCCTCGCACCGATATTCCGATGCAATGGCCAATCGTGCGCGATCAGTTTTGGTTAAGTTCAAGATTTGGATGGCGTAAGCGCGGCCAAGAATTGCATTTTCATACCGGAATCGATCTTGCAGCAATGAATGGAACGCTTGTTACTGCTGCAGCCCGTGGCGTTGTGATTGAAGTTTCCTTTTCAAAAAAAGGTTATGGTAATACAATAGTTATTGCTCACGGCCAAGATCGGACTTCGCGTTATGCGCATTTGGAAACAATCAAAGTTCGTTATGGGCAAAAAGTTGAAGCGGGCCAACAAATCGGTTGTGTTGGCGCTACCGGTTTAGTTCTTGGTAGAAACGGAAAAAAAAGTGCTTCACATCTTCATTTTGAAGTAAAAGAGCACGGAAAACATGTCGATCCATTATTGATTTTAACATAAGATACAAAGGACGTCGGGTATGACCTTTATTCAAAAATTTCGCGCATGGCTTCGTAGGCCAAATAAATCGACGATTGAACAATATATAGAAACGTTTATTGTCGTTGTGCCAATCGCTTTTATTATTCGCACTTATTTTTACGGTTTATACCAGGTTCCAACCGGATCAATGGAAACAACGATGCTTGTTGGTGAACGTTTTTTTGCCGATAAATTTTTTGTTAATTTTTATCCAATTGAGCGCGGCAATATTATTACATTCAATGATCCGAATTTTGCCTATTCCGATGTTTGGTATAAAAAATTATTTGAAAATTACGTATGGGGCCCATCAAATTGGACAAAACGAGTTATTGGTATCCCGGGTGATCATGTAAAAGGCGTAATTGAGGATGGAAAACCGGTCGTTTATCTTAATGGCCAGAAATTGGATGAGCCGTACATTAATAAATATCCGCTTATCGCCTTGTATCGCGATAGTTCGCAACCTTGGGATTTTCGTTCTTATGATCCGTCAGTTTCTTACGAAGAGCAACCTTTTTACGCAATGGATGAATTTAGCGTAGAACGCGCGAAACGTTTGGTTCGCAACTATAATGATTCGAATATAAAAATGCCGTACCAACCGGTTGAATGTTATGGAAGAACAGTTGATGAGTTTGATGTTCAATTGGGAGAAAATCAATATTGGGCAATGGGCGATAATCGACAAGGGAGTAACGATTCACGCTATTGGGGGCCGCTTGATGGCTCTCTGATTCATGGTGTCATTAAATGGCGCTTGATTTCGATCGATAGTACCGATTCGTGGCTCATTTTTGATCTGGCTTCGCATCCAATCGATTTTTGGAAGCGTGTTCGTTGGAACAGATTCTTTCAGCGTGTTCGCTAAAAATATTGCAACGCAATAAATTTTTGATACAGTATGGATGATGCATGAAAATAGGAAATTTTATTAAGGAAATAGCAATGATGGCCCCCAATAAAGTGACGCTTGGTGTAATTCTTGTCGGGATAGCAACCTTAAGCGCTTGCCAGTGGTTTGGTTCTTCGAGTCATCACGAGCATAAGCCATCGCTTGTGGTGGTGAACGTGCTTGATAAGCAATATTATGATGATGCCCATATTGCGGGTTCTATAAATGTACCGCTTGAAGAACTTGAGAATTATGTACAGAAGAATCTGGGCAAAGACACTGAGATTGTGATATATTGTGGTAATTATAAGTGCTTAGCAAGTTCTGAAGGCGCTAAAATGCTAACAGATCTTGGCTATAATCATGTTTGGGCCTACGAAGGTGGTACTGCAGAGTGGAAACAACTTGGTTTCCCAATCAATGGTGCGGGCAAGGAAGTTTATTTAAATGACCTTGAAAAGCCAGAAGGTATGACGCACGAAGGCGTTAATATGATTACAGCACAAGAACTTAAAGAGAAAATTGAAAAGCACGCGCAAAAAAGAGATTGCTGCTAATTAGATAAGCGTTTCGCGGCGGTATAGCCAAGTGGTAAGGCATGGGACTGCAAATCCCTGATCCCCGGTTCGAATCCGGGTGCCGCCTCCAATCTAAGTTTATCTGGGCCTTCCTGCAGCAAACTACTATTGGCAGGCCAATCTTCGCCAAAATGACTTAATATTTATTAAGTAAAGTCGAAAGCGAAGATGGCCCATCATAGCGTTAGCGGATGGGTCGTAGAATTTAGAAAATCCGGAAAAAAATTAAAATTATTTTGAGTGGATGAGTACTTCAAAAAAAATTGAAATAGTTTACAATAAATAAAAAAATGGTTGCCGGGATGGCGAAATTGGTAGACGCAAAGGACTTAAAATCCTTTGGGGTAATTCCCCGTGCCGGTTCGAGTCCGGCTCTCGGCACCAGCTTTCCCTAAAGCTTCAGCTGGCATGCCAGTTCTTTAGCTGATTTAAAAAAACATTAGTAGAAAGATTGGAAGAAAATGCTGCCCGTAGAACCTTGCCAAGGCGAAATCAGTAGGTAAGCGAAGACTGGGCATTGCAATAAAAAAATCTTTTACTAAATTATTCGCCTGGCGCAGCCAATAAACACAGAAATGAATACCCCAAACAGATTCACCTTTCGTTGATTAATTGTTTAATCGTTTTCTGTGCAAAAAATTTTTTTTAATGCGACATTTTTTTAATAAAAAAACACATTTTATTTAGGTGCGATTTTTTTTTATTTTCCGCTTTAAAATGAGCAATTTATTTTTTAACTATTTATAAAAAAAACAGTGCGCACTCTTTTTAAATGAAAAATTCTTTCTGGTAAGCAAATTCAGATATAAAAATCTTTTTGCACAACAGAAAAATATAAATTTTTTTATGGGCGATTTTTTAAAAAAAACGTTCATTTTTATCGCGGATTCGCATGTTATGATAAAAAAACTTCTTGACAAAAGTTTTACTCATAATATTGTACGAATTAGACGAGATTTTGTGGGTATGCTCTTTTGTACGATAAAATAGAAAGCCTCAAATAATTGAAAGAAAGGCAAAAAAATGAATAAAGCGATGGTTGTTGAATTAATGGCCAAAATGACCAAGGAATCAAAAGCAACATGTAAGCGTTGCTTGGAAGCGTCAATGGATGTAATTAGCGACGCTCTTAAAAAAGGTAAACCAGTTGTATTGACTGGCTTTGGAACATTCTCTGTATTAAAGAGAAAAGCACGTACAGGTGTTAATCCTGCTACTGGTGGCAAAATGCAAATTCCTGCTAAAAAGGTTCCTAAGTTCAAGCCAGGCAAAGCGCTTAAAGAATTGGTTTCGTAAAGAACTGAATCTAAGGCTTTCAGAAAAAGAGGTGCTCTTAAAACGAGCGCCTCTTTTTTTTGGCTTGCAATAACTTTTTTAGAACAATTATACTGGGTAGAATAATTGACGCATGATCTAAAGGATGAGCATGGAAAAAATTTCAACGAATAATTGGTTTGGTATAGCAAAAGAAAAGATTGATGAAGGTGCACGTAAATTAAATATATCATCAAGCACGCTTACAGAAAGTGCTATCGCTCTCGGATCGGGTTTTGTTATTGGGTATTTAGCAAAAAAATATGGCCGGCCAATTTTAGTGTCTGCGTTCATGCTTATCGTAGCATTGGTAATTCTTAATTATTTTTCAGTGATTACGATCGAATGGTCTAAAACAAAGGCACTTATCGGCCTTTCACCAAATGATGATGCTCATGCGATCCTTAATCATATGGGGCAATGGATAAAAGATCACACGATTGCAGTTGTTGTTGGCGCGATCGCTTTCCTGATTGGGTATTCCATCAGATAAAAAGGGGAGATGTAGAATGAAAAAGCCGGAGACGTTTGTTGAGTCTTTGACAAAAATTTTGCAAAAACAAAACGCAATAAAGCAGGAAGATGCGCACTCGCTAAAAAAAATATTTTATGATCGTTCCGATTTAGCATTTGATGAATTCTTGCTGGAAGAAGGATTAGTAAGCCGTTCACAATTGCTCAATGCATTAAGTGAACTTTATCAAGTTCCTGCGTTTGATGTTACCGGTTATTTTTTTGAGTACCATACATTGCATGAATTTCCCAAAGATGTGATGCTTCGTTATCTTTTCATTCCGGTAAAGCTTGATGAAAACCATAACCTTTTCGAACCGGATGAAGATATTCTGCCGGTGATTGCAAACAATCCAAATGATCCAGATTTACTCGAAGAGATTGGCAAATATGTTTCATACGATATTAGTTTCATGGTTGGATTGGCGCGCGATATCAGTGATGCGGTAAAAGAGTTCTATGATAAATCCCCAACGGAACTGCACACCGATGACGATGTTAATCAGCTTGTAGAAGAAACTGAAGAGGTTGACGAGTTGCTCCATCCGCATACTCGAAAAGATGACGAGTAATTGCATGCAGATTGATCGTACAATTACTGAATATTCGGCGGTAGATCTTGTCGATAAATTAATCATGCGAGCGATTGAATGCAAGGCATCGGATATTCATTGCGAACCCCTTGATAATCTTTTGCGTATTCGTTATCGGATTGACGGAGTACTTTATGATCAACCGCATCTGCCGGAATCGCTCGCGCTCCAAATTTTATCCCGCATTAAAATCTTAGCACATACCGATATAGCCGAGAAACGCATTCCCCAAGATGGCAAGTTTCGTGTTCGCGCGGGTATTCACGAAATCGATTTGCGCGTTTCAACATTTCCCTCAATGCACGGCCAAAAAATTGTGATACGCATTCTTGATCGGCAGCATATGACGATTGCGCTCAATCGTTTGGGATTGCAGCTTACGATGTACGAAACGCTTTCATCGATACTTAATAAGCAGAGCGGATTTTTTTTAGTTACCGGACCAACCGGATCAGGAAAAACAACAACGCTTTATGCGGCACTTTCCGCGCTCAATTCTCCAGAAAAAAATATTATCACGCTTGAAGATCCTGTGGAATATCACATTGAGGGTATTACGCAAGGCCACATTCAATCAGATATTGGTTTTACGTTTGCGCGAGGCATTCGTGCGATGCTTCGCCAAGATCCGGATGTCGTCATGGTTGGAGAAATTCGCGATATAGAAACGGCAAAAGCTGCTATTGAAGCATCGCTTACCGGACATTTAGTTTTAAGCACATTGCATACCACCGACGCGCCGGGGGCCCTTATGCGTTTGATGGATATGGGAATCGAACCATTCTTAATTAACGCTTCCGTTTCAGGAATTCTTGCGCAGCGATTAGTGCGCAGGCTTTGCACTGCATGCAAAATCGAACGATTACCGACCGATGACGAAAAAATTATTCTTGAGCGACTTGATTTGCATCTGCAAACAGTATTTAGCAGCACCGGTTGTTCAGCATGCCTTAATTTGGGCTACAAAGGCCGTATCGGCATCTTTGAACTTTTAATGATGAGCCATGGCCTGCGCGCACTTGTTGTTCATAAACCGATTTTTGACGCAATTGCGGGGCAAGCAAAAGCGGACGGGATGGCGACGCTTCTTGAAGATGCAAAATACAAGGTGCAGCAAGGAATTATTTCGCTCGCAGAATTAGTACGCGTATTGCTCTAGTGATTTAATTTTGCGTCGGAGTTTTGAGTCTATTTTCAAAAAATTTAAAAATGATATTCCCTGCTTTATCGAGATATTCTTTACCAAAAGAATTTCGACCTAAGATATAACACAAGCCACCAACAATCCCCATTGAGATATAAAAATGACGTTTGTGTGCTGGCTGGAAGTTTCTACTTTCAATGTATACAGTAGGATGCCTGAACAATTGTCCCAAGTTATCACGTGTTTCCGGGTCATAATCAATTTTTGGTCTGATTGCTTTATCATTCATCGCATTTATAAGATTTCCGACAACTTTCCTCTGAACAATAGGTTTTGAAGCCATAAAATCTAAAAACTCTTCTTCGGTCGATAAAGAATCTTTTACTTTTTGTTTGATTAGTTCATGGTTTCCGGCAGCATCTTGTACTTTTTTTTCATTCAATAATTGGGTTAATTTCTGAGGGTCATCGATCAATGCTGTTCTTACATGCGAAAAACCGGGTAACGACACAATTTTCTTTGAATAACGTTGGAAATACGCTTCGTTCAAAATTTGATCTACGAGCGGAGATAGATTATAGACAATGATTCGTTGGTTATCCTTATCACCGTTATGGTACTCCTTGGCATTCGTTGATTGCATTATTTTTTTTATTGCCATTTCGTGTTGAGGAACAAGGGGCTTCCCGCCAAAATTGAGTTGCACGTTTGGAGCATATTGTGCTTCTGTAAAAAATGGTTTTACGTCCGCATGCTGCTTTCCCCCAAAGTCAATGTCATCTACGATTCGTATTTTTTCTTCTTCTTTTGACTCTTGTTTAATAAGAGGTTGCTGTTGTACAACATCCTGAACCGGAGCCATCTCCATCGCTATGCAAATATTTGTTAGTAAAATGATTGGTAAAATTATTTTTTTCATCTCATACCTAAATTAAGAATTAGTTTAATCGTAATATAAACCGATTCTTATTTTAGGATTGACGCAAATATTGTCAATTTGTGCGGGATTTAGATGTGAAAGGCAAAAGAGTTATTTTTTTGAGAATGATGCAAAGTAGCTATAGAGATTTTTAATATCAGCTTTGCTGTTATAGAGGATTGCTAAATATGCGCAAATTCCTGCAGCAGCACAAAATTCAAATCTATCCCAGAGACGAGCGGAGCGACGGACTTCAGCTTCTGTCGCAACTTTGTTTGCAATTGTTGTCTGTTGTGTTGCCGCAGGCTGAACTGCATTCTGGGCAGGGATTGGTGGTTGCGGGGTGCTGGGTAGCACGATATTTTCGGGAAAGATATAGCCTCTTTTGTAGTTATTTGGCAAGCGTGTGATTTTCTGCGTTACAATTTCTTTATAAAAGTCTTCAGTGTTTACAATCGTATTTGCGCAGGCCGCAGAATTTATTGATACCGCTAAACTGTTTTCTGAAGTTAGGCTTGAGCTATTTGGATACGAAATTTTTTCTGAACTTCCAATATCGGTTAGTTTTGTATTTGAAAAAGTAGAACGCTTTTCAAGCAGCCTTGCGTCGATGATCGTTTTGATTTTTTCTTCTTTCTCTTTAATTTCATTTTCGAGCTTCCGGCATATTGGATCGTGTTCAAGCATGAACTTTCTGAGGTGGCTTAAGTCCAGATACTGTTTGCCTGTTTTGTTCATGCGGATGATGCTAAGGCTTTTGAAAATTTTTAATAATTCTGGGTTGCCCATGAAGTAGGGATTATCTTTCTCTGCACTAAAAAAGAAATAAGTACTTTGGGAAAAATTGGGATTGTTTGTTAAAACATTGCTTGTGACGGTTATATTTTTTTTCTGTGATGGACGTGGAGTAGCAATAGTTTTTAAATCGCGAATAGTAAGATCTTGCGTCGGATTTTCTAGATAGCTCGTATTTGCAGCTGAAGCAATCGATAAATTTTTTATTACAGGGTCGTTTTCTAGAATAACATTTCTCAGATCAATTAAATCGATATATTCAAATGGGTTTTTACCCTCTGAATTTACACGAATTCCTTTGGCGATTATCGTTTTCGAGAATGCTTTAAGCGCTGCGCTCTTGTAGCGTTGTTATCTTCACAATCATATCCAAGAAAAACTTCAATATCTTTAAGTGATTTAGTTTTGATAATTTCAGGCGTTCCAAGCTTTTGATCTAAAATTACGTTCGATACTAGCATGGTTTCTGGATCGGTATACGTAAAATTCCGTACTGTTTTTTGCATGCAAAAAACAGGCGCTGCGAGCCCCATCAAAAATGTTAATAATAAATATCTAAAAAACATAATTAGCTTCCATTTTTTCATGTATTTAATACTATTATTCTGTCTACCAGGCCCGCGCTAATTGTCAATTAGAGATATTTTATATTTATCTTGCGATCAAAGCCCGCTGTGGTACAATCAAAAGCATGTTTTATACCTATCTTGAGCATTTTTTATAATGAACACGCTGATAATCGAAAATCTTTCTGTTTCAATCGAAGAGAAGCCCATTATTAAGCAATTTTCGCTGACACTTTCAAGCGGTTCTGTGCATGCGCTTATGGGCCCGAATGGGTCTGGCAAAAGTTCCCTTGCGTACGCATTAGCGGGCCATCGTCGTTATTCTGCCATTTCTGGTAGCGCACTATTAAATAAGAAAAATCTTCTAGATTTGCCGCCGCATAAAAGAGCGCAAGAAGGCCTCTTTATCGCTTTCCAATATCCGCAGTCACTGCCAGGGGTAAATGTATTTACCTTCCTAAAAGAATCTCATGCGGCTCTCACCGGCCACAGGATGGATGTTAAGCAATTTCGTGCATGCATTGAAGAACTTTTTGAACTTATGGGACTTGGAAATTCTTTTTTTGATCGCTCTGTTAATGATGGATTTTCTGGAGGCGAAAAAAAACGTTTTGAGATGGTTCAGCTTCTGCTTTTTAAACCACGCGTTGCAATTCTTGATGAGATCGATTCTGGGCTTGATGTTGATGCGTTGCGTGCCGTTGGTAAGGCGCTGGAATTAGTGCGTAAAGAGCATCCAGAAATGATTCTTTTTTTAATAACACATTATCAACGCATTTTAGATTATTGTATCCCTGATCAAGTTCATATTTTAGTTGATGGCGTTTTGCAATCGAGTGGGGATTTTCAATTAGCGCGCGAGATTGAATTAAAAGGATACGATGGCTATCGAATCTGATCGCGCAGAGCATTTCGGATCCTATTTTAAAACAGGCAAAGGGCTTAATCGGGAAACGGTTATTACCATCTCCAATCAAAAAAACGAGCCGGGATGGATGACAGATTTTCGCCTTAACGCGCTCGAAATTTTTGAAAAAAAACCGATGCCCTCTTGGGGTGCCGATTTATCGGAACTCGATCCGCATGATATTTATTATTACGTGCGCCCTCTTGAAAAGCAGCATGATTCTTGGGATGCAGTCCCTAGCAATATAAAAGAAACGTTTGAAAAATTAGGTATCCCGCAAGCTGAACAAAAAATGTTGGCGGGCGTTGGCGCTCAATTCGAGTCTGAGATTGTGTATAAACGTCTTAAAAAAGAATGGGCAGATCAAGGGGTTATTTTTACCGATCTAAATGAAGCTCTGATAAACTTTCCTGATCTGGTGAAAAAATATTTTGCCACGATTATTCCGCCGCACGATAATAAATTTGCAGCGCTCAATTCTGCCGTTTGGAGTGGCGGAAGTTTTGTATATGTTCCTCGTGGTGTAAAAATTGATTTGCCGTTGCAAGCTTATTTTAGAATCAATAGTGCAAGCATGGGACAATTTGAAAGAACGCTTATTATTGCCGAACCTGAAAGTTTTGTTCACTATGTTGAAGGTTGCAGTGCGCCAGTTTATCGGCGCAGTTCGTTGCATAGCGCCGTCGTTGAAATTAGTGCACATGAGCGTTCGCACGTTCGCTATACAACTATTCAAAACTGGGCTCCCAATGTTTATAACTTGGTAACAAAGCGCGCAGTTGCCGATGCGCATGCGTACGTGCAGTGGGTGGATGGGAATTTCGGCAGTAAAATTACTATGAAATATCCTGCGATCATTTTGCGTGGCGCATTTGCAAAAGGTGAAATCATTTCGATTGCAGTTGCAGGGAAAAATCAGCATCAAGATTCTGGCGGAAAAATCATTCATACAGCGCCAAACACCACTTCTTCTATTATTGCAAAATCTATTAGCAAAGATGGGGGGCGTTCATCGTACCGCGGTTTACTTAAAGTAATTAAGGGTGCCCACTCTGTTCGTTCAAAAGTTCAATGCGAAGCGCTTATTTTAGATAAACATTCTCGTTCAGATACCTATCCTACGATCGATATTAAAGAAAATAATTGCGATATTGGGCATGAAGCAAGTGTGAGTTCCATGGATGAAGAACAATTATTGTATCTCATGAGCCGAGGATTGAGCCAGCAGCAAGCGCGTGCAATGATGGTCAATGGTTTTATCGATGCGTTCGTACAATTTTTGCCGATGGAGTATGCGATTGAAATTAATCGATTAATTGAGCATGAAATGGAAGGCTCAATAGGATAATGAACGAACACAATCATCAAAAAATTATTATTGGATCCGATCAATCAATCATAGTGAAAGCTGATAACGGCATTATTGAAATTTTCGTAGGGTGCAATGTGCAAGCCACCATTTTTGTTGTACCACAACCAAATGCACATTGTTCAATTTCGGTGCATGCTGGCAATGGTAGCTGTGTAACTCTGATCCAAGAGAATTCTAAAAATAGAGATGCGCAAACTATTTCGTATCGTTTTTTCATTAATGAGCGCGCATCGCTGGAATATGGCCTTGCGCTAGAAAGCGAATCAGAAAATAATTTTTCGATAGAATCACATTTAAACGGAGTTGGCGCAACGCTCGCTGTTATTGGTTTTTATCTTGCGCGAAAAAATACCAATTTAAAATTGACGGTTCACACGCAGCACCACGCAATGCGCACACAAAGCACGGTGCAGCTTTATGGAGTGATTTATGATCAAGCAAGCGTTTCATATAACGGAAAAACAATGGTGGCTGAAAATGCACAACATGTGGGTGCAGATCAGCAAAATAGAAATTTGCTTTTAAGTGAGTTTGCACGTGCGAGCTCGCTACCAGAAATGGAAGTTAAAGCACATCAAGTGCAATGCTCTCATGGAAGTGCTTTAGGAAAACATGATGAAGCTCAATTGTTTTATTTGCAAACGCGCGGAATCTGTTATGATCAAGCCCAGTATTTGCTAACTGAAGGATTTCTATTCAGTTCATTGTGTAAAGCAAGTGCGCAAACAACAATAATGCTGAAAAACCGATTGAGCGAGCTATTATGATCAAAATGATTTTTTTATTAAGCAGTTTTAGCATGGGAATAATCGCGGGTGCTTTTACACCGGATCGAGTACCTGGCCGCCAATTAGCTTCCTTAGACGATTATTATAAAGTTAAATATGCAAAAATAGTTGCAAGTGAAGCACTTCAGGCTCAAATGAAGCACGCTGAAAAGTTGCTCAAAGATCCAAAAACAGCTTTGCATGGCCAACAATTGCTGAAGGTAATGGAAACCGCGTTCTCTAATTATAACCCATTTCCTGATAGGATTTTGCGCGATTATTATCTTAGTAATGGCGATCAAGAAAAAGCGTGGGCTCTTGTGGGCAAATTGGCGATCAACGGTGATCCAGATGCGCAATTTACTGTTTACAAAACACTCAAGGAGGCAAAGAAAGGTCTTCCTCTTGCCTTGAAAGGTTTTCCTCTTGCATTGCTTAAGCAGGCGGCCGAGCCAAAATTTTTTGAAAAGGATAATAGGCCGTTTTATTTTTCTCATCTTCCCGCTCAGCTTGCGCTAGTTCCTTTTTATGCCCAAAAACAAGAAGAGGAAGCGAAAGCGATTGCGTCTTTTGAACATGCGTATCGACATGGAACTATGTTAATGGGCGAAGAATTTTTTGGCGAGATCTACAGTTCAGATGCATATAAAACTATAAAAGAACTATCGTGCAAAAAGGGAAGCCAACAGCACGCAGCAAAAGAATTAGTTAAAAAAATTGAACCAGAAGCGTTCAAAAAAAAATTATCGAACGATCCGATTGCCCATATTGATTCACCTGAAGATAAAAATCAGATACTAAAAGAACTTGAACATCAAGCCTTTGCTTTAAAAGATGAAAAATCTCTTATTGCTTTAGCAGATTTGTGTTTTGCGAAGGCTGAAATCAGGGAATCGAAAAAACAACAAGATGATATCAGCTTTGAAAAAAAAGGTATGGCTCTTTTACGCAAAGGTGCTGAGAAATTTCCCATGATGAGATGGGCACTAATAAAAAAAATAGCTCAGCGTGATAATGGTCAAGAGCTCATAGGGCATCTTAAACAAGCGCGTAAAGCGGATATCGGTCAAGGTAAACATGAAGTAGTTCTTGCTGCGCTGGAAATGCTTGATAGGCATGCAAAGGAAGATGAAGAAATTGCTTACCAATTATCTCTGATTTACAAGCATGGTATAGGCGATTGCATGCCGCCTCAAAAGCAGAGGGCTGACGCGTTGCGACAGACAGCAATCGATAAAGGACACGCGTTAGCTTCGTTTGAATCTTTAAACGAAAATAGGGAGAAATTGTCGATTAGGGATCAAATAAGCAAATCAATCGAAATTCTAAATCATTTATCTCCTAAAAATGAAGATTCTCAAAATGCACGAAGCGCAATTCTAAAGTTTCTAGGAGAGAATAAAAATAATCCTGAAGCGTGCTATTGCTTGGCAAAGGAATATGCAATTTCAAAGCAACATGATCAAGCGCTATTTTATCTTTTACGAGCTCAGCTTCAATCGGATGAGAAAGATATGCTGAGTGGGTTTGCTAAGCAAGCATATTCTGCCGTCGAGTCGTTAAAAGATAAACATCCAGTAGTGCTAAAAACCCTCGGTATGATTCGGTTTAAGCAATTTCAAGCTTCGAAAAACACAAATGAAAAGGTCAAAGAGCTTGATGAAACGCAGCGAATGATTGATTTCTTGAAAGAAAAGCAAATTGAATGTAACGATCTCCTTTTTATGCAGAACAAACATTTGCTGGATCTGGCGTTAGAGTTGCAAGATACTAATGGAATTATGGCGGAAAGGCTCTTAAATATAGCCTGGGAAAAAAATAAGTTTTATGGCGCCCGTGAGCAATGGTGGAAAATGTGTTATGCAAAATCTCATGAAGACGGGAAAAAAGCTATAACATCTAATTGGCTTGCTGAAGTAGTTGAGAGAAACAATTCCAGTGAACTTTTTCGGGCATGTCAGACAGTAATCGAAACATACGCCCGTTGCAGAACTATCATAGAGGAACCATTGGTAAAAAAAATTACTATGCTTCTTGAAAAAGAGGTATCCCATAAACCAGTGGAAGTATTAGCGATTTTGGATCGTTGGTGTCGCACCGGTAAACATAATTCAGCTGAAAAACTTATTGTATGCTTACCTAATATTTCTTCATATTCAGCAAGCGAACAACTTGTGATGAGAGCTATTCAAGCGGAACTCGAAAGAAAAAGTGAATCTGAGTTGCCTATTATTAAAGAAATGATTGAAAGCAAAACGCCGGAGGGTTATGCCTTTGCTGCCTTACATGAAAAAGATCTAGAAAAACAAAAACAGTATATAAAGAATTTTGATGGGGTGTTTGATACATTAAATATGAAGAGCCCGTTTGCAGTAAATGTTTTAGGATGGGTGATTATCGCAAGTCTAAAACAACCTGGCGATAGAGAACTTGCTCAAGCATCAATCAAAGCCGCACTTCATTATCCTCTTGTTTGCAATGGTCCTGCCGCGGTACAGCTAAGGTTTCTGAATGAGGATTTAGATCAGGGCAATGAAGACCTCATTAACGCTTTCGTTACCAATGCGCAAAACGTGAATAAAGTTTGCGATCACTTTTCAAAGTTTCCGGAATCTTTTTTGCTTAGAGGAAGATTATATCTCGAGCAGGGTGAGTTGATAAAAGCAGAAGAACATCTTTTGCAAGGGCAAGCTTTAGCACAAAAAAATACAGATCAATTGATAGAAAAGGATATTAAGAGAAGTTTGGCAAAAGTTTTCATTAGGAAAGCAGAGGTTGTTTTCGAAAAAAACAACGAATTGACGGCTGAGGTTGAAGCACTTCTTAGGAAGGCGGCCGAGTACGATCCTAATTGCCAGGATGCTTTTGAAAAACTAGTTAAATTTTCAAAAGGAAGCTCTGATAATTTGCAAAAATGTTTTGATTTTAACGAATACCAGGCTTTCTCGGGCAATGCTAAGCTTGCACACAATCTTGGTTATCTTTATCATTACGGCGGTGAATATTTGCTGCACAACGATAAAAGTATAAAAATTCTTCCAGATCCGCAAAAAATGAAGAAGTTTTATGAGATTGCATCCAGAAATGGTCACGCGGAATCAAGCCGGGTGTGCGGCATGCTATCGGTTGCAAATGGTCACTTTGGCAGAGGGGAAGATTTTTTTAAAAAAGCTATTGAGCAAGGTTCACAAAAAGCGGCATTTGAGTTGGGCGCAGAACTTTTCAAAACAGGTAGGGTTAAGGAAGCATTACCATATCTGAATAAATCTTTTTCAGAAAGTGGTCCAAGCTGGAGGAGTGATCTTTTTCTTGGTGCAATGTATGCTCATGGGGAAAAAGTACCTCAATCGGACGAAATGTTTGTAAAAAAAATGAGAAATTTCTTTTTTAGGATTTCTTCTGATATTTTAACGACTAGCGATGGGTTCTCTGAATTTTCGCTTCTTAAAGACTCAATTAAACAGTATGAGCTTAAAGAAAAGTTCGCAAAACACGCTGGCAATTGGAAAACTTATTTTGATGGCCATCTAAAGTTAATAGAAGCGGCATCGCAAGAAGACCCTGAGAAGAAAATGGCAAATTATGAAGCTTGCAAAACTCTTTTTGAAAAAGCGACTAAATTAGAAGCAGTGGATGTAAAATATTGTGCTCTTTTACAATTGGCCCAAATGGCTTACGGGGCAGCTGCAGTTTGCAATAAAGAAGGAGCGCAAGCCCTTGAAAATGCATGCATGTACACTATTAGGGCAATGCGCCTAGGCACTCAAGATGTAGATAAGCGGCTTTCTAGTTTTATTCCGTTAATGAACGAGCGTTTGGCTTTATTTGAAAACGAAAAAGCGATAAATACTACGATAGTTTCAAAGTATGCTGATGAATATAAAGTATGGCAAAAAAATGCTTCTCAAAATAGCAATGGGTTAGCATAGGTGTTCAAACGTAAATAATTCCAGTCATAAAATGGAGTTACTTGCTAAAGGAATAATAAAATGAGTAAGAATAGTAAAAAAACCCTGTGTAAAAATCTATGAATACACTAATAAAAGACTTTCCCATTTTTGCATCGAAACTAGGTAAAAAGCTTATTTACTTTGATAATGCGGCAACTACTCAAAAACCGCTGCAAGTGATTGAAGCACTTTCTTTATTTTATGCAAAGCAAAATGCGCCAATTCATCGGGGTCTGTATAAATTAGCAGAAAATGCTACGGCGCTTTTTGAGCACGCTCGAGAAACGATCGCTGTTTTTATTGGAGCATCCGATCCTTCTGAAATTATTATTACAAAAAGTGCTACAGAAAGCATAAATTTTATTACAACCGCTTGGGGCATGGAATCTATTAATGCGGGCGATGAGATTGTTCTTACCGAGCTTGAACATCATGCAAACTTAATACCATGGCAAATTCTTGCAAAGAAAAAAAATGCGAAAATTAAATTTATTCCGATCGATTTACAGGGAAATCTGATTCTTGATGATCTTTCTTCGATCATAACCGAGCGCACTAAGATTGTAGCATTCACTCATACTTCAAATGCTATTGGAACGCATGTGGATGCTGCAAAAATTATCAAACAGGCGCAAAAAGTTGGCGCAAAAACGTTGATTGACGCTTGCCAATCTGCTCCACACCAAGCGTTAAATGTGCGAGAATTGGGATGCGATTTTTTAGTTTTTTCCGCACATAAAATGCTCGGGCCAACCGGGGTTGGGATTCTTTATATTAAGCAAGAAGTGCAACATGAAGTTCCGCCATACCAATTTGGCGGGGGTATGATTTATGAAGCGTCGTATCACGATTCAACGTTTTTAAAAGCGCCCCAATGTTATGAATCAGGAACGCAGCCGGCGGCACAAGTGATTGCCTTTGCGCAAGCTCTTGAATATCTCAATAAAAACATTTCGTTTGATGCATTACGGACGCATCAAGCTGCATTGTGCTCACAATTGATTGAGGGTTTTGAAAAACTCAATGGGTTTAGGGTCCTGGGTCCAGTTGATCAACTAAAAAAACAAGGACACTTGGTTAGTTTTGTGCATGATAACTATCATGCGCACGATATCGCGGCGCATCTTGATCAATTTGGCATTTGCGTTCGCTCAGGGCATTTTTGCGCGCAGCCACTTGCAAACAAATTAGGCATTGCAAGTGCTGTACGGGTAAGTTTCTATATTTATAATTCGAGCGATGAAGTTAAATCTTTATTAAGTGCACTCGCCGATATTGGTTACTAGCCGATCATTGTTCTTTTACTTAATTCTGCGGTAACATCTTTCTATCTACTTTTAACGGAAAAAAGGATGCAGTATGAAGGTATCTGGCAAGCAAATTTTCTTTGTTTTGGCTATTGTCGCTTTAGTTCTTTTCGTTCAATTCAGCGGCGTTCGTTCATGGTTTACTATCGAATCACTTAAAACGCATAAAGACTCATTGATGCAGGTGGTACAAACGAATTATTTTTTTGCGGTGCTTTTGTATATTGGTATTTTTGCAGCGATTGTGATGTCGCTCGTGCCGTTTACGCCCTTAGCAACGATCGCAAGCGGTTCTTTGTTTGGAACGGTCGGCGGAATTATTTATACGCTGATCGGAGGCTTGCTGGGCTCAACGATTGCTCTCCTGTTATTTCGGTATGTTTTTAGAGATTTTATGCTTGCGCGCCATAGTGCTCAATTTGACAAATTTCAGGCAGAGTTTAAAAGCCACGGGATGAGTTATTTACTTTCTCTCGTTCTTTTCCCTATTACGCCTTTCAGCGTAATTATTATTCTTGCAGGGTTATCCGATATTGCGCTCTGGAAATTTCTATGTGCAATCGGCCTTGGTATGCTACCAAGCACTGTTCTTTACGCTTACACTGGCCAGCAAATTGCTACAATCGAATCTGCGCGTGATATTCTTTCATGGCAATTCATTTTGCTTTTTTCAGCGTTGGGCGTTCTTTCATTGCTTCCCGTTATTGTTGGAAAAATAAAAAAGCTATTCGGGAAATAGTTTTTTGAATTTGTAACGATACCATGATAAAATAGCTCCGATATAATTTTTTGTTATTTGGGAGAATTGTTATGAAAAAAAATATGTTGTTTATTTTTGCTTTGTCAATTGCAGGTGCTGCGAATGGGCACGATATCAGCTCTAAAGATTATGAAGAATTTCAAAAGCGTATTGATGAAAAAGCTGGTGAGTTTAGTGCAGTGACTAAAGAAATTATAAAGATTGTAAAGTATCATGACGAAGGTGAGCATGCGGTGGAGGCACATAAAAAGGGCGCTCAAAAGGAAATTAATGAAGCCGCAAATGGTGGCAAAAGCTGGCTTAATAGGGATACGGCAAAACGCATGGCTGCCGGAGCAGGCGTATTGCTTTTAATGGAGATTGCGGGAGTAGCGCTTATAAAATAGTTTCTTATGAAAGCCAAAATTTTTCCTATCTAACCTATCCATTGAAAACATCTAAAAAGCCAATAGTTTCTGCTGTAAACTAATGCGATGGCATATTTTTTTGGTGAAGGTTAGGAACGGTTAACTCTTACACCATCGATTTTTTGGTCTAATGGCTATATAAGGGTTAATTTTAAAGACTGAGAAATAATTTGCCAAGAGGGCGATGATTTCATCGCTCTTTTAATTAAATGCTTTTGTATACGTATTAATTCTATTAAACCAGCCAGGGATCCAGCGCGTTTCATTGCGATCTTTTGGTGCGAGTACTACCCGTTCTTCTAAAACCTTTTTTGCAGCCGCAGCAAAATCGTTGACTGCTGATGAACCGGTGCTCGATCCTTCCATATTTTCTAAGACTTGCAATAATCCCCAACGATGATTCTGATATGCTTCGCTTGGTTCAATTCCTTCACCTTTGAAATTGATATAATCGATAAGTGCATAGGTACCATTCAGGCTTGAAGTAAGGCGATTAAACTGTTTTCTAACATGCTCTTGTTCGTTTGATGGCAGGGAGCGAAGCATCTTGGGGAAATTTTTCTTAAGACGATTGATAATAAAGGTGGTTTGTAAATCAATAGTGGATGCAAGAAGTTTACGCAGCTCCTTCATGCGAGGACTGTTAAACTCTTTAAGAAATTGTTCTCTCGAGTTCCAAGGGCAACCGCTCAATCGAGCGCGATTAAGCCACTCGGGTAATTTTATTCCACGTTCTTTGAGAAAAAATAGAAGTGATGGGAAGCTTTGAATGAAATGGCTACTTTTTCCTTTTGGATGCCAAATAAAATGTCCAATACCCAATGAAGCAAAATCTTCGCCATCGTTCCACGAGGTGAGCCCTGCAATAGTCCCTTTACATTCGTTGTGCCAAATCTTTTGGCCGATTTTCTTTGCATCTTTTGGCGTTAACACAATTGTTGAGCCGTCTGCCATTAAGAAAATAGTGCTCAGTACAACAAGTACTTTTTTCATGTCGATATTCCCATCCATTTAGGATTTCCCTCTGTATTCTAGGGCGATGGGTAAATAAAAGTAAACGGTTTTTGCTCAAAGCTGAGTGCGGATTGGTTTTTAGATTACGCCGAGCTTCTTCATTTCTTTCTTGATCGATTTGAATTTAGCGTTTTCGCATAGAAAAGCATGAAGCTGGCGTTTATTCAATTCGCGGGCTGCAGCAATATTAATTCGCTGATCATCGATAAAAATAGTCAATTCTTTGTGCGGATTAATATCATACTTATTGAATAGGCATTCAAAAATACGTATATCCGGCTTCATTAAATGTACGTCACCAGAAATAATAATACCTGTGCACAGCGAGATAATCTCTTCAAATGGCTCAAGCTGCGCTAACAATTTGAAAGATTCGGCATCCCAATTTGAAAGAATGTAGAGTTTGTGGATTCTGTTTCCATCTTCATCGAGCATACTTGCACATTTTTTAAATAGTTTAATGCCATCTTTTATTGGGGCGATCCCGCGCACGAAAAGCATTGGAGTGAAAAGCACGGTGCTTAGTGCTTTAAAAAGCGTTTTGTGGCTTGAGTACTTAGAACTTTCAGCGAGCGCTTTTTCGATTATGTGCCTAATTTCTTGGGTAGTTTTCGTGCCGCACATCCAATCGCACATAATTTGGGGCAATGGTTTGTTGTTATAAAAGGCGAGTGGAGTATCTTGATGCCGCTTTTCGATTGAGCTGAGAAATTTAAGGAAGGTGCTTTCTACAGAAAAAGGATTATAAGCACCAAGAAGATGCGTCGGCCCCGCGGCACGAAGAACTTCCCAAAGCACGGCGCGTCGATTGCTTTCAGCCAAAACCCCATCAAAATCGAAAATAATATGAGCGGCAGACAAATCGATAGCGGCAATAAGGCCGATTGCAAGTTTAAACCCGTGCATGCTAAGCTTCATAGAAGATCCTTTTCCTAAGCATGATACTGGAGTTACTATACTTTACTCGACTTGTCTCCGCAAGAATGTTGAACAGAAATTTTTAGATCTTAATATTATATTTTTCTTTAAGTTCTTTTCTAATTTGATCCACGTTGCGGCTTGCGTGGTCCACATGAGCGCATATGATCAAACTGGGTGCAGGTTTTTGGGCCTGAACGCTATAGCTTTTCCAGGCATCTGCATAATGCGGATCAGAAACTACCACGATGTTTGGATTTGCTTTTTTCATAACATTTTCATGGAATTCCTTCTGCCCAATGATTGCATGCAGATCTCCCGAAACTATTATTTCCAGTTGTTTTGAGTTCCTGTTTTTTTCAATAAGCTTTTTTTGAATTTTTAGGCGTGCTTTTTGGGCCAACTCACCATTAAAGTTATCAACAATGAAAACATCATGCCCATTGCGTTGCAATTGATCGATGAAATTTATTGCCTCAGGGCAAACCTTCATAACTTCATCATTATCTTTTGCATTAAATGCCATAGAAGCTAATACTTTAATCGTTTCACGATCTGCAACGTTATTTTTATCGAGTCTTTCGTTCACATCACGTAGCAATGTGTCTAAGGTAATAACGCCTAGAATAGATCGATATATTGCCGCTGGCGCTAATTTGCGTTTCCAAAACGCTTGAGGTTGATGCGCTTTGAATTCAATATCTTCTTGCGTTTCGATTTTTTCTAGAGCTTTGAAAAATTCATCAGGCAAGTTTTTCGTTGCAGCCGCCCACCAAGAACCGCCACTAAGTACTTTTGCTGCCGCTTTGCTGGTGGCAGCCTCTATTAGAAAGGAATCAAGGGGAAGGCCTATACGTGCTGCTTGTAATTGGTGATCACAAAAAGCAACAATAAGCGAAAGAAATAATAATAAACGATTTAATTTCATAAAGCCCTTACCTGGATTAAATAACAACTACGCATATTTTATCCTAGCATGAAATTAATCTTACGCAAATAAAGGGGGTGTGCGCATGTTTTTTATTCAAATGGAAACAAATTGGCCCCTTTTTTACCCAAAAGATGCATTTCTTTGGGCAAGTTTTCTGAAATTCGATATACTTTTTAAAGCAATAGGTTGATTTAAAACGGAACGAAGAGCGCATGAATATCTATAAAGAGATCCTACTCGAGCATTATCGCCAGCCGCGAAATCGCGGTGAGCTTGCGCATGCCGATTTCTCATCGGGGATGCACAATCCCTCATGCGGAGATAGCGTTTCCTTTCAAGGTTTGGTTGTTCAAAAGCACCTCGTGAAATTGATGTTTACGGGGCAGGGGTGCGTTATCAGTCAAGCGGCCGCTTCGATGCTGAGCGAATTAGCTGAACAGAAAAAAATCGATGAAGTGATGGCGCTCGATGCATCCGCAATAGGAACTATGATAGGTATGGAACTTGGGCCAACGCGATTAAAATGTGCGTTACTGCCTCTTGAAGCTTTGCAAAAGGGGCTGCTAGGATTGAATAAAGAAAAAGGAGCAGAGAGTGCTGGATCATGCAAAGGTAATGAAGGCTCTTCAAGAACAAGCAAATAGACTTTTTGCGCCAATCGATGATGAACTCGATCTTGTGCGCGTTGTTTGGCATGCACTCGCAAAAGATCCCGATCTGATTTCAAAAATTAAAAATGCAACCACTCATCTGCTGGTACCAAATTGGCGCGAACAAATCGATAAAGCATATCCTATAAATCCCCAAACCGAGCCGTATCGCGTTATTGGCATCGATGGCTCGCAAATTTATCCAGATCGTCATCAAAATGCATCATGTGCACTTGTTAATATTGGCGTTGTTGAGCTTGAATACGGATTGCTATCGAAAGCGCATGTCGCAACTAAGCCATCGGTATTAATTGATGATTCTCAAGGCTTTTCATTTACTGAAGATCTTATTAATGCTCGCAGGCAGGAATTTGAACTCCAAGCTGCAACCGATTTAGCATCATTTGGTATTTCTATTGATCGCGGTGAGCGCACGTTAATTTTATTTGATGGTTCGCTTATTTTTTGGCATTTGCAATCGTATGATGAAGCGATGAAAACTTTTTTTATTGATGCGTACAATAAATTGCTCATGAAACTTTATGGTCAAGGAATTTGGTCTGCATGGTACATTAGTTTGCCAAAAAGCAAAGAGCTCGTGAATCTTGTTCGCCTTGCACTTTGCGATTATAACACCAATTCGTGCGAAGCATTAAATAAAGTTGATCACATCGTTGACTCGCATATTGCCTCATTTTTTTTACCACCAATGAGCCGCTCGATTGTTTTTGAGCATCGTTCGCCCGTCATCGATTGGTATGAACCTTTACTGAGGCCATATTTTTTTTATTTGAATGGTGAAGATGAAATTGGGCGCACTGAATTACCTGCGTGGATTGCAAATGATCAAGTGGCAGTGCAATCGATAGCTGAAATAATTCTTGATCAAATGAAAAAGGGGTTTGGATATCCAGTTTGTTTGGCAGAAGCCCACGAACAAGCGGTGGTTAAAGGGCCCGATCGAGATTTTTTTTATCATCTTCTTGCTCGATGCGGAATGAATCTCGGGAGATCTTTTTCTATTTCACAAAAAAGTGCAAAAAAGCGCAGAATGAACGTATAATTTTTTTGTTTCTTTGACAAACTGGGCGATCTATGTGATAGTAAGCAGCATCATTTTAAAGCAGGTTATTCATATGTCGAAAAAAATAAAATTATTTTTGCTATTCATTAGTTGCTATTCTTCCTTATCCGCATTCGATCCTTTTTTGTGGGCATCAATGGCAGGAAAAAAAATTTTCTATGCGCCTCTACAGTTTTCCGTTGCGGCATTTTCTTATGTTCGTCAGCGCTGGGGATACATAACACGCGCCGATTTAGCGAGTAATTTGACTGCTCAGCAGAATTTTTATACCGCACAATTTAACGAAACGACAAAGAAGCAATATGGAGAGTTTGCATCTTTAGGAAAAAAAGTTGCCCAACAGGGAGAAGCGATTAAAACTGCCCATGAACAGGCTGAAAAGATTAAACAGAATGTTCACGCTTTTGATAAAAATGCAGAAACGCAATGGAAAAAAATGCTTGCTATGATTGGATCGATGCGCAAAGAAATGCAAGATCATCAGCGCACGTTTGAATTTAAGACGCTAGATGAGATAAACGGATTCTCTGCTGCTTTAGAATTGCAGAGTGCAGAGCTTGAAAAGCAATGTGTTGAGATCGCCAGCCTATTAAAAGAACAGAATATATTTTTTCAAAAAGAGCTTGAAGACAAAAGTGGCGAGGTAATGGTCAAGCTCAGCGATTTTAATAAAGAAATGAGCAGCCAATTAGCCGCATGCAAATCTAAAGTTGATCAGATGAAAGCAAAACAGGAAAAAATGCAAATCGGTCTTGATAATCTCTTACAGCAAGGGCAAAGCTCTCAGCAGCAAATTGAAGAATTACGAAAAAAATTAGCTCTTGAGCAAGAAAAGGTGCGCAATCTTGAAATTAAGATAGGGGATCTTGTGAAAGAAGATAAAAAGAAAACACTCGCAGTTCAATTTCTAACCAAAGAAGTTGATACGTGCAATGAAATGCTTAATCAGTTAGAAAAAAAGTTTAATGATCCCCAAACGCCCAGCTTTAAAGAATTTGCAAAATTGATAAAAAAAGTTCAGCATGGTGCAGAAAAAAAGCCAGCAAGCCAACCTCTAATAACATCCATGGAGAACCTAAGGGCAGATTTATTTAATAAGCCTTCAATTTCGTACGGCCAAAACGGTTAGTATTTTTTGATGCTCAAATGATAAGACAAAGAAAATTATACCTTTACATAGAATTAATAGGGACAACATTATGACTATGGCAAAAGCAGGGCTATTTACTTTTTTAACGATTATATCTCTATGGCAATCCGCCAATGGCGTTGAAGATTCCGCGCAACAATTAACAAAAGAAACCGTAAAGCAAATTGCTCATGAAGTTTCAAAATCTGTTATTGAAGAGCAACAAAGAAGGCAAGCTACATGGATGCCAAGCAAGACTGTATTGGTTCTTGGAACTGCCGCAATAGGATTCGGGCTGCTTGTTCGCCATCGCTGGTGGGCTACGCCGACAGATTTGAAAGAAACGAATGCAAAAGCTAACTTACAATTTCAAAATAAATTAATGACATTTGAAGAATCGTTTAAAGAGCATATGAAGCAGGTTAACGGTGAAGTTGATACGAATGGTAAAGGTATAGGAAAACTGCAAGTTAATCTTGAAGACGCAAGTGATACATTAGGAAAATTCGACGCTAAATTTAGGCAATCTCTTAGTGGCGTTACTAAAGAATTAAATGGGTACCAAACTGAACATGGAGATTCTTTAGATGCATTTTCTAAAAAAACTGCGCAGCTTTTAGCTGAAAAAAAGAAAACTCAGAGCGGGCTGCATCAGAAAACTACTCAAGACTTCAAAGGAATCGGCAGCCAAATTGAACTCAACGCAAAAAATAACTCTCTCATGTTAACAGAAAAACAACAGCAAATGCTTAAGCTTGTTACCAGTTCGCAGCAAAATACGGGTCAACAGACAACTCAATTAAATCAAGATTTTAATCAAATGGCGATAAATGACGGAATGCTTGAACAGCAGTTAAAAAACGTAGGCCAGACCTATCAGCTGATAGGTAATTCTATAGGATCTTTGAAGGTTGATATCAGCAATTTCGGTACGCATACTGATAAGTTGCTTACGATGGTTGATGAGCAGAATAAAAGTGATGAATGGCAAAAGAGTTTTTATAAAAGCGAAGAAGGCGTTAAAAATCTTAAGCAAAGACTTTCATTGTTGGTGGCAGCAGTTGATCAAGCGCAGCAAAACTAGCACATTTAAAATATTCACTTGAAACAGAAAAGGCCCCGAAATTTCGGGGCCTTTTTATTAACCTAAGAATTTTTTGAAAAACCCTTTTATGCTACTTTCACCATCCGTTGTCGTTGTACCAACAAGCTCGGAGTATTTCTTTAGAAGCTCGTTGCTTTCTGCAGAAAGTTTAGTTGGAATATGGCATTGGGCAATAATCACTAGATCGCCATTGCGCTTGGTGGAAAGATTAGTAAATCCTTTTCCACTCATTACGATCCGATGCCCGACCGGGCAGCCTTTTGGTATTTTGATCGATTCTTTTGTACCGTCTATGTTCTCGATCTCAAGTTGTGCCCCGAAAACTAGTTGTGGGTAGGTGAGCATTACGGTGCTTTCCAGATTATCATCAACTCGTTTGAACCGTTTATCGGGCGTCACGGTTACCTTGATAAACAATGCCCCGGCTTGACCGCCAAATACGCCAGCGTCTCCCGCTTTTGCTACCCGTAGCTCAGCGCCATCAAAAATTCCTTTAGGAACGGTTGGCATAATTTTTTCAAACTTTTGTACTCGCGATTGACCGTTGCAAACGGTACAAGGAGAAGGAATGGTAAACCCTTCACCCGAGCAAGTTCCACAGGTTTGAGCGAAGGTGAAAAATCCTTGACGGAAATGTTGTTCCCCCGCGCCTTGGCAGGCGGTACATAATTGATACGAGGTATCTTTTTTAAGACCTTTTCCATCACACCCGGGACACGGCACAAAATGATAGTAGCCGATCTCTTTTTTTACGCCGGTATAAGCTTCTTGCAAGCTAATGGTAATTTCTTTATAAAGATCATGGCCTTGCTTTGGAAGTGGGCCACTATTTTTTCGCTTAGCTCGCTGCTGTTTGGTTTTTCCTTCTTGGCCGAAAATTGAACCAAAAATATCCCCAAACTGGCCGAAGATATCTTCCATATTTACATCTTGGCCGTAGCCTTGAAAACCACCCATTCCTTGTGGGCCAGCATGGCCAAACTGATCGTACATTTTTCGTTTTTCTTGATCGGAAAGAACTTCGTAGGCTTCTGTTGCCTCTTTAAATTTCTCTTCAGCTTCCTTGTTTCCAGGGTTGCGATCAGGGTGAAATTTGAGGGCTAATTTTCTATATGCCGCTTTAATGTCTTGTTCTGAGGCGGATTTGGCAACGCCAAGTACCTCATAGTAATCTTGTTTATTGGCCATAATTAGTGCTTTTATAATAAGATGTGATAGTATTTTTGCTATTAGTATAACAAAAAAAATTAGAATCAAACAGATGTGAAATTTCGAAAGGAAGCCATGGTTACCGTTCGTGAAGCGTTACTTTATGGTATAGTTTATGTAATTTTTATCGTGACCGATCTCATTTGGATTGGGGGAATAATGCGCAACACCTATACCGAGGCGCTTGGTGATAAAGCACGCATGATTAATGGCACTCTGGCTCCCCATTGGCCCTCAAGTTTAGCGGTTTGGGCATTGATTGTTTTTGGCATTTTTTATTTTGTGCTGCCACTTTCTCGCTCCGTCTCATCTGCCGCTTTGCACGGAGCATTGTACGGCTTAGTTCTGTATGGAGTGTACGATTTAACCAATTATGCAACCTTATCATTTTGGCCTGCACAGTTGGTTTTTTACGATATCTGTTGGGGCATTACAATTAATGGATTTGTATCGGCCGTTGCTTATTATCTGATCAATCGCTAAAGCGTTATCATTTTTTGTACCCGGACAAATTTTGTGCAATCGGCGTTTGATTGTTTGATATCGCCTTTCCGAGCAGGGCTGAATCTGATCCCGGCTGAGAATTCAGGAAATTCGTTTTTGAGTTGTTCAACTAATTGCAGCAGCGTAATACTTCGGCCCGTGCCAACGTTAAAAACTTCAAAAGATGAAACAGCTAATGGCAAAAGGCCTGAAGTAAGATTTGCTTGTACGACGGTGCTGACTGGCACAAAGTCGCGTGTTTGATTCCCGTCCCCGTAAATTGTAATAGGCTGATTCAGTTTCATCCGTTCTTTAAACTGAGCGACTACCGACGCATATTGGCCGTGAGGGTTCTGCCGTTCACCATAAACATTAAAGTATCGCAATGAAATGGCGTTCAATTCCGAACTTTTCACCGCGTCGCGGCATAAGAGCTCGCCCATGAGCTTCGAGTGCCCGTAGGGCGATTCTGGTTTGCAAGGGGTGTGTTCGCTACAGGTGCCTTCGACCGAACCGTATACCGCCGACGAGGAAGAAAAAACAATTCTTTTGCTTTTATTAAAGTGTGCGGCTTTCAATAGATGAAGTGTTCCGTTAACATTTGTGTCAAAGCAAGTAATTGGGTTGCTCATCGATTCGGGAACCGAAATAAATGCTGCAAGATGAAAAATAATATCGGTCTGTTTACTTGCATCGATACACGTTTGTAAGTCGTTGATAGTTCCGTGAATAAATCTAATTTGTGAAGAGACATTGTGCAAATTTTCAAGTGAGCCGGTTGAAAGATCATCTAAAACGGTAACTTGAGCGCCGAGGGTTACCAGTTTTTCTACCAAATGCGAACCGATAAATCCTGCTCCGCCAGTAACTAAAACGTTCATATATGAATAGGTACTGTTTTCCACTTTAGATTCTTTCTAAAAATTGTTTACAGCGATATCGTCAAACGATCTGCAATATTTTTTCCATCAAGTACTGCTTCTTGCATGCTTGAATATTTCCAGGCGCCGTACCTTCCTATCGAATGAATATTTAAGTCTTCAAGTCTGCCCAGAATTTTAGGCAGGTTTGTTTCGCGCCAAAAATCATAGATAACGTATGCATGGTCAATATGAATAATTTTTTTCGTAACTATTTCGCTCTCATCAAATGAAAGAAGTTTTTTAGTGCTCGCAAGCGCATGATCGAGCATTTGGGTAAGCGGCATTTTCGGTTTTCTTAAATAAGAAAGTTCGCCATAAAGCGAACTGCAACCGGCGGGCGCAGCATTTTTTGTAAAATTATGAGGAAAACCAATTCTATAAAAAGGAAATTGCGTTTCAGGAAAATAGATCCAATGTTTGGCAGAAAGATTTTCTCTGCCAATCCCTAAATTAAAATTAATCACCGAATTGCAGAGCAATTTATCTGCTGCTTTAGCGAGTGATCGTACTACTGGACTTCCCGTGAGCTGCGTTAAAAGTTTATCCAGGGGCATGGTATTGATAAGAATATCAAACGATTCTGCGTGCCCATTGGTAAAAACAACTTTTTTTTCTTTAAGATCCACGCCGGATGCTTGATGCTGAATGTAGATTTCGTTCTTTAATTGATCAGCTAATTTTTTTATCCAAAATTCTATGCCGCCAGTTTTTGGGTACACAAAGTGTGCATTGTAGCCAACGGATGCGGGGCGATCAATAATACTTCCTTCGATAAGCTTTGTGAGCGTAGTATCAGGAACAAATCTTCCCATCCACGTATTGGTTACGTTTCGAATATTATATGATAGGATTTTTTTTTGAAACGGAAAGAAGAAATGGCGCGCAATTCCAGCCCCGAAATGCGCAAGCACCCAATCGTGAAAAGAGACGACTTTTTTATTTTTTTTGGTCGGTCTTCGTGCAAAACCTTCAATGCAATCGGTAATAACATTGGTTGGCAATCCATAAAGATTTGATTGAAACGGATATTTGGTATAGACCCCGTGGCTATAAATAAATGAGCGTCGATCGATTGCGTTCATATTTTCAAGCCCGACAACATCAGCAATGAGCTTTTGAAAATAAGGATCGCTAGTGTGTAAAAGATGGCCGGTATAGTCGAAGGTAAAATTGTCTTGTGTGACTGATCGGCACAGACCCCCAACCGTTGTATCTTTTTCAAAGAGCTTATAATCGGTGAATCCGTTTTTTTCTAAATGATAAGCGGTGGAAATACCGGTAAGTCCTGCGCCAATGATTACAACTTTTGCCACTCACCTGCTCCTTTTTTGATAAAGCATATCAGTTTTTTTTTCGAGTGCTTACGTTTTTTAAATTTTCCCGAAGCTTTTCTGCGCTCATGGAGCAGCTTATTTTTTGGGGATAAAATAAAATGAAGAGCCGTAAAAGTCCAGGAGTTTATAGTTGAATGGGGATCGATTAACGGTACGCAAAAATAAATGTTTTATCAGGCAACGATCCTTGAAGGAGTTCGGGAAGAGTATTACGTTCGAATTCAAAATAGCCTGTTTTTAGAATCGATTCGAACTTTTGGGTGATCGAAAGCACTAAGCACAAAGTGGTTTCAGCTCCTAGTACTATCGGAGCATTAAGGCGAAAGATTATTTGCTGTTTTTGGCGATTCCATGAGCTTTCGCATAATAAATTTTCTTGGAACGGAAAAAACTCATTGATAAGCGGTTTTTTGTAAAGGCTGCCGTGCAAATGTTCAATATGGGCGCCTTTCCACGAAATAAGAAGTTTCTCTAAAAAAAGTGGGATATCTGTTTTCTTTTTCTTGAATTCGATGGTGCACGCTAATAACCAAAAACTTTCATAACGAGATGATGTAGGTGTTGTGCCAATTCGTTTCCATTCTTGTTTGATGTTCAAGTGAAGTTGGCAATAGATAGAGAATGGAATACTCAATGCAATGAGAACGATAGTAAATTTGTCCAACTTATTTCCCCCCTTGATATTGTAATCGTATCAATGGGGCAATGAATGCAACAATAGTTTTCTACATGCAGGCTATGTAGCCGTGTATTATGGGCATGCGCTGATCGCCAACGGTGAACGAAAGGAGAATTTGAAAATGATGCCGTTTAAAATGGTCAGGAAGTGGCGGAAAGGGGCCGGCCTTCTCAATTCTTTTGCGAATAAATGCATCAAGAAGATCGTTGCCCGACGGTTTAATAATTTCAATATGATGAATTTCGCCTTCTTTATTGAGCGTTATTTTGAAACTCATTGCGGATTGAGCGGTTGGCCATGATTTAGGCTCAGATTGACGAAACGAATTTTGCAAATACCAAACAACTTTTTGAATATAACTGATATATCGCATTTCAACTGGATCGGGGCGTTTGGAATCATCGCCATCTCTTTTGAGCCAATCATCACCCTCATTTTTTATACTGTGAATAAAACCTTGTGCAATATCAGCAAATGTTATCGAACGAGTTTGAACATCTGCGCCGTAAATTTGAGAAGGAACGGGTTGTTGTTTTGCGCGACGGCGTTTTTTTTGCGGCACTGGGGTTAAAGGTTCAGAGTTTTCAGGTTTTGGATCAATGATGAGCTGGGTCATTGATTCGGTGTCGGCAGTTGTGACAACTTCATTATTTTTCTCAGGTTGGTCCGTTGGTTTTTGCTTCTCATCTTGAGAATTTTCTTCTTCGTTTTTCTCAGAATCTGAATTCTCATCTTCAATATGCTCTTTGGTTAAAGAATTTTTTGCTGCCTCGGTTGGTTCATTTTGTTCGTTCGGGTCTCCAAAATTTGAAGCGCGTGGTTTAAGCGATGCAACGCCGGTCGGATCAGGTTCTTGCTGCGCAAAGCTGAGGGGAGCAGGGGGTTCTTCAAAGGTGATTGATGGCATTGAAGGCGCATGCTCGGGTGGCTTAATAAGAAAAAAAAGTATGAGAAAGCCGATGTGTAAAAGAAACGAAAGAATTATGAGCAAAATAATTAATGCTGGGCGACGACGTTCGATCATGAACTTCCTTTTTTTTGCGCGTACAGCTTTCTTTTAAAATACGACAAAAATAAGAAATTGGTAAACAAAGTTATTGGAACTCGTAGTTACCAAGCAATTGAAAAAAATATAAACAAATCGTTTAACTTTGACTTAGACGATCATCTTTTTTACACTACGCAGCAAGTAGATGTTGAATAATAATTATCCTAAAAAAGGTTTAAAATAGAGATGAAATACGTTCTTTTACGATTGGTAATAATTGCAGGAATGTGCAGTACTTTTAACGATGTATTGCCAAAAAAACTAGTGTATTTTACTTCGCGCTCTTGCAGTTCATGCAGTTCGCAAGAGATGAATCCCCTTGAAGCACAAAGGCAATTGCTGATACTTAAACTTGTTTTTCACGAATCTCAAAAAGCGTTTCTAAAATCTGAAAAAAAATATTTGAGGCAAATTTCATCAACAAGAATAGCAAGCGTATCGAGCGTCCCACTTTTTGGGTTATGGGCAATCCTTCTAGGAACTCAGCAACAACTTAATCCAACAGAGAGACTGGGCGCAGTAGCGCTTACCATGGCAGCAGCTTCAGGGTTTTTCTATTTGTTTTCTAAGGGGTTAGCAACAATGAAGAAGAACTTTGCAGAAAATAAAGAAGCGTATCAAGAATTTCTTGGCGTTCTTCGAATGGAAGTTGAAATAGAATTGGAAAAAAACAAACTTCCGGAAGCACAAGATCTTCTTGATGAAATTGCGCAAGCGCAAAGCTATGTTTCAAATATTAAAGCATAACCGTATAAAATATGGTACGCAGTATACCGTTTTTGACTGTTATTCTTGCCGCTATCCAACTTCGCGCGTACAACTTTGATGCATCTGGCCGACTTACGATTCCTCCCGAAGAACGGTTAAAGTTGCAGCATGAAAAGATTGTTCTTCAAATGCGAACTGATTACGATCGGCTACGAGATGAATGGGAGTGTGGGCTCAATCAGCGAAAAGAAGCGATGAGCGAAGCAAAGCACTGGATACAGCTTGTTCCCATCGCGATGCTTGTTAAAGTTGGGCTGCAGTTTTGGCATGAAGAACTAGCATTTGAAGATGTTGCCGCTCTTTTTTTAGCGGAGGGAGCGGTATGGGCTGCGAGTAAAGTTCCATCGTTTGCAACAGAAGAGAACGATCAAAAAGCCCTTTGTGCCGACCAGCGGGCATGCAAAAAGCTGCTTAATAGATTTAAGAAAAATCTTATACAAGCAAAACTGGATTTATCGGTGAACGGTGTTCCGTTGATTGAGGAAGAGCGAAATCTTGTTTCTTCAATGGAAGAAGCGGTAAAAGTATTTGATGGAAAAATAAAAGCATGCGAATTGCTTAATTCACTTGAAAAACCGAAGGCGCTTTCATGAATTATTTGCTGATGATTCTTATCGCTTCCGGAACATAGAATCATGGTTACCATATATAAACCAATAGCTCGAGCATTTTATAAACGCAATACGGTCGTTGTAGCCCGAGAATTAATGGGCGCCTATTTGGTACGCAAAATAGCTGGCAAATTGCTTGTTGGCAAAATTGTCGAAACTGAAGCGTATCCAAGTAATGATCCTGCAAGCCACGCGTTTATTGGTGAAAGAAAACGAAACCGATCACTTTTTGGTCGGATAGGGCACGCGTATGTTTATTTCGTTCATAATAATTCTTGCTTAAATATCGTTGCCCGTGATGAAACGGTGCCGGCTGGTGGCGTTTTAATTCGCGCAATCGAGCCCGTTTCGGGGATCGAATATATGAAAAAACGGCGGCCGCATATTGATAATGAAGTTAATTTAACCAACGGCCCAGGAAAATTAACCAAGGCACTTGGCATATCGAGGGATCTTGATGGATTGGATCTTTCAAGCGAAGGTGAGCTCTTTATTGCTCATGGAACACCGGTTCTCAAGCGAGAGGTTAAAGCAACCCGGCGCATTGGCATCTCAAAAGGTGTGAGTAAACGCTGGCGATTTATTTTAAAAAATAATCGATTAGTGTCAAAGAAGACTGTGGATTAAGGCCTTGTTTTGCGATAAGATAGAAAAGTTCTAATTTTTTTGGGGGATTGAAACTATGTTTTTCTTTATCGCACTAGTAACATTTCTATTAAACACCGGCTGCATGGCGCAGGTGCAAAACGGGACGGTTGATCTTAAGGCCGAAGCTCAAAAAAATGAGGCTTTGCAGCAACGAATGCTAGATGAGCTAGAAAGACATTTTCTCGACGGCTACAATGAAATGAACAAGCCCATAAGAAATCCACTGATTGGTACCCTTATAGCC
The DNA here is from genome assembly GCA_036260945.1 of Candidatus Babeliales bacterium. NCBI lineage: Bacteria > Candidatus Babeliae > Candidatus Babeliales > Candidatus Babeliales bacterium. Next base: position 608,213 of record DATALT010000002.1, on the reverse strand, counting down.
GGTCCATTTATTCTGGGTTTGAGCTTAATATGCTTTGAGAAACACCCTCTGTTGCATCCTTTGGGGCCCATTGGAGTTGTGAGTTTTTACAAAGCTTTCAAAGATTCAGAAAATGAAAACATGAAAAACAAGTTGCCAGCGATTTATAGGCATTTTAAAGCTATCGAAGATAATATACGAGTAAATCGATTTGATACGATCGAGCGCGGAAAAGCGTTAAAAAGCAAAATTGCTGAGGCGCTTGCTGATTGCGAAAAAAAATATGAGTCGTTGCAAAAGCAACCTCAGAAAAGTAAGAGTAAAAATTAAGGTTTACTCAAGAAAAACCAGTTTTCAGTACGATTTATAAGCCATGCATGATGAAGTGCGTGGCTTTTTTTATCGGATGATTCCAAGAAGCGTATAATTTCATCTAAAAATTGTTCAGTTAGTACCATTGATGCTTCTTCGACTATCAGCCAGTGCACAAGCAATCGCTTCTTCATAAAAGGGTGAAGATGCCTGAACTGCTCAAGATCCACTTGCCACGATTCATTGCCTTTTCTGGTGAGATTTTCAAAAACAACTTCGGTCATATCATCAAGAAAACTTTCCGTTTCCTGCAAATGATTAAGTGTTCGCGAAAACTGTTTTTCAAATCGAGAATCAGCAAGGCAAATAGCGGGGATTACCGATGTGCGAATTCTGTTTCTTAAAAACGCATCCGATTCGTTTGTGCTGTCGTATGCATAAAGAATGTTATTCGTTTCAAGATATGAAATGATATCTGGTTTAGGCGTTTGCAAAAGCGGTCGAATATAAAGGCCGTCTTTGGGTTTCATGCACGTAAGGCCCGAAAGCGTTGCTCCTCGGATCAGTCGCATAAAAAATGTTTCTTGCTGATCGTTTGCATGATGGCCAAGCGCAATCGAGTGTGCGCTATGTTCAGCAGCTAATTGCTCAAAGAAAAAACGGCGTAGTTTTCGCGCAACTTCTTCTTTTGAACCGTTATTTTTTATCGAAATTTGAAGTTCGGAAGCTTTTTTTACCACCAATGGAATGCCCAATGCGAGGCATAAATCTTTGGAAAGATCAGTATCTTTTTGAGCATCTTCGCGCCATTCGTGATTTAAATGGGCAGCAATAATGTTTATAGCGTGAGTTTTTCGGTAACGTTCAAGGAGATGCAATAAAAAAACAGAATCTGGCCCGCCAGAAAGACCGGCGATAATCGTATCGCCGGTTCCAATAAGCCGATTTTTTTGAATGAAATTATCGATCTCGATTAAAAATTGATCCATCCGATTCGCTTTTTATACATCCAAGTTTTTAACAAACTGACCATTTTGTTCAATATAATCACGGCGACCGCTCACGTCATCGCCCATTAACGTTGAGAACCACGAATCTGCTTCAAGCGCATCTTCAATTTTTACTTGAAGGAGAGTGCGCGTAGCGTGATCCATGGATGTTTCGCCAAGTTGTTCTGGGTTCATTTCACCAAGACCTTTATAGCGCTGAACGGTCATATAAAATTTGCTGAGCGCACTAATCGCGCTGATGAGGCGGAAAATACCTTTATCGGTAACCTTTTTATCTTTGCCAGTAACTTGCAAAGTCCACTCGTGCTGCTCAAGAGGGAGCAACGGGTGGATAAGTTCAAGCAACATTGGCAGCTCTGGTGATGAAAAGAACTGAACATCGACCGACCATTCGCGGGTGAGCAATTTGAAAACAACGTGCGTTGTTTCAGGAGTAATTTCGCCCACTTCCGGTTTGGTTGCGTGTACAGATTTGGTAGAAACTTGGTATTTCTTAAACTGTTTGCGCAGGTTTTCAACGAGCGTTTCTACGCTCATTTGTTTACTCCATGGATAAAGATGGGCACTTACCACTAATTGATGCGCATTTTCATAAGAAATTTTGAAGATATGCGCGATTTCGATAACGCGTTGCTCGTAGCCGCGAACAGCGGTGAGCAGATCCGACCATTCTTTAACGTTTAACTCTTTACCGTTGATAGTAAGAGTTGTTTGTTCTTGGGCCCATTCGAGCAGAAACTCTTTGAAGGATTTTTCATCTTTGAGATATTGTTCTTTCTTGCCAATTTTTGCTTTATAAAGCGGTGGTTGGGCAATATAGAGATATCCCTTTTCGATGAGCGGCTTCATGTATCTAAAGAAGAAGGTAAGCAAGAGCGTACGAATATGCGCGCCATCCACGTCCGCGTCGGTCATAAGAATAATTTTATGGTAGCGTGCTTTGTTTACATCAAACTCTTGTTCGCCTATTCCGCAGCCCACTGCAGAAATAAGCGCTCTAATTTCTTCATTTGAGAGCATTTTATCAAGACGCGCTTTTTCAACGTTGAGAATTTTACCTCTCAGCGGCAAAATCGCTTGATTGAAGCGATCGCGAGCGCCTTTTGCAGATCCACCTGCAGAGTCACCTTCTACGATGAATAGTTCAGTGTCAGCAGGATTTTCATTTGAGCAATCGGCAAGTTTTCCTGGAAGTACGGCGCCTTCAAGTGCAGTTTTTCTGCGCGTTAAATCACGAGCTTTTTTAGCAGCATCGCGCGCACGCTTTGCAAGCTCAGCTTTTTGCAAAATAACTTTTGCGATATTTGGGTGCTCCTCCATGTAGGTGTCGAGCGCCGCAAATGACCAAGAGTCAACGATTCCCTTGATTTCGCTGTTACCGAGCTTAGTTTTTGTTTGCCCCTCAAATTGAGGTTCTGGAACCTTAATATTGATAACGCAAACTAACCCCTCACGCACATCTTCGCTTGAAAAGCTTTCGCCTTCCTTAATTACGTTCATTTCAGGGCCGCGTTTATTACATACTTTAGTGAGGGCGGTTTTAAATCCTGAAACGTGGGTGCCGCCTTCAACCGTATTGATGTTATTTACGAATGAAAAAAGCTGTTCACCAAAACCGTCGTTGTATTGCATTGCAATTTCGACGACGTATTGCTCGTTTTCTTGGCTAAAATGAATTACTTCTGGAAATAATGGTGTTTTCTTTGAGTTGATGTACTCGATGAACGAAACGATGCCGCCTTCAAAATAAAATTCATGTTTTTTATTGTTCGTTTCATCGGCGATCGAAATGGTCAATTTTTTATTTAAGAACGCGAGCTCGCGTAGGCGAGCGGCGAGTGTATCAAAGCTGAAAGTTGTTGTTTCTGTGAATATTTCGTTATCTGGCCAGAAACGGATATAGGTTCCGCGTTTCTTTGATTCGCCCGTAATTTTGAGCGGTGCGAGCGGTTTGCCTTTTTCATAGGTTTGCGAATAGATCCGCCCATCCCGATAAATTTCAAGTTCGAGTCTCTTGGAAAGAGCGTTCACTACCGAGACGCCGACTCCATGAAGACCACCAGAATATTTATAACTTTCTTTATCGAATTTGCCACCAGCATGCAATTTGGTGAGTACAACTTCAGCGGCTGAAATTTTTTCTGTTGGGTGAATATCGGTTGGTATGCCGCGCCCATTATCTTCTACAGAGCAGGAACCATCAGCATGGAGGGTAACGTTAACGGCATCAGCGTGCCCAGCCAGTGCTTCATCCACAGAGTTATCAACAATTTCATAGACCAAGTGGTGCAGGCCATTAACGCCAGTTGATCCAATATACATCGCCGGGCGTTTACGGACCGCCTCGAGGCCTTCTATGACTTGAATCGATTTGGCACTATAGGCAGAACTCGAGTTTTGAGGATTATCTTTGGACATGCATACTCCTTGAACGGCAACCAGGGAAATTTTTTTGGCTAATTTACGCGATTATTTCTTTGCACTATACTGCATTATAGTATACAAAAAAAGAGTTTTTTTGACAACCTGGACAACGCAGTTAAATCTTTAAAGGTAATCTATGTTTTTTAATAAAAAAATGAGCCTGATCGCAGTTTTTTGTTTTTTGGGTAATCAGCTGCTTATAGCTCAAAAAGCAACTCAAATTATGATCATCGAGCATGAACTTGAACGCAGGGAAAACCTGCGCAATGAGTTTATGAGCTCAATGAGAAGCTCAACAAGAACCGCAGATATGATATTTTTAGCTGGGTGCCTTTCAATATTTGCTTGCGCTTATTGCCATGATTTGAGTTTCATAGGATGTTCTGCCGCTGCGGTAATCGGTGCTTTGGGGTGGAAAAAATATCAATCAAATAGGGATGACAAACGGTGCATCGAAGAGAACCCCGCTTATTTTCAGGAAGAATTAGTAAAGTTAGAGAAATTTTGCCAAGAAAATGAAGTAATTCTCAGCTACGTAAACGCATCAGAAGCAGATAAAGAAAAAATACGAAACAGTATGAACAAAATCAAAGAGGATTGGAGAAACCATCTTGAAAACTCCAAAAAAAAATAAAGTTATAAGTTTCTTTCTCGGCAGCAAATTTGCAATAGTGCTCTTTGCTTTGCTCATTGGACACGGTTGCGTAATTCCATCTTTCTCAAAAGAGTATGTTTTGCTTGGTAAACAAGTAAAAAGTGAAATCGAGCAGCAAAGACAGCAATGGGAAAAGCTAGAAAATGCTAAAAGTGAAATAACTTCTTTTAGTGGGGGTGCATGCGCCGCTGCAGCACTTCTTTTCGTGGTAGGCAGTTTGGCCTATATGCAGCCTGATTGTGAGGCCCCCACCATTTCATTTGGAGAGAATTGTTTAATCGGATCTGTTTTAAGCGCTTCAAGTGGAATACTTTATGAATCTTTGTACGGCAAAAATACCATTTGCGAGCATTACGAACTGTTTCTCGAGAAACTTAGAAAACTTGATTCCTATAGTGCTGAAATAAATAAAAAGATGGATGACTCCAAAATATCGGCTCAAGAACGAGAGCGCATTGAGAAGTATATGAATACGCTTAGAAGTGAATGGCAAGAAAAATTTGGTGTGTGTAAGAAGAGCAAACTTGAAAAACAATGATACCCATTAAAAAAATAAGACTGCTGAGTCTACTTATAGTAGAGAGCTTTATATGTTTTGGTAATAAGAGTGAAGATTATCAATCGTTGAAAAAAGAGTATTATTCTGTGCGCTCTCAATGGAATTCTGCTGTTGAAAGCGCTCAAAAACCTAACACTTTTGTAGCTGGATCTATCTATTTTTTAGCTGGCGTTGTGTATTGTTGCGGGTTGCTCATGTGCGCGGCGGGACAAACGAAAGGCTTGTCGTACGATTTTAATAGGGGTTCTTTAGAAATGCCAAAACACTATCAGGGTATTTTTGGTCTAAATATTTTGATATCGACAGCGATTTGTGTAATAGGTGAAAGTATTTCCTGGCGGGTATGTAAAGTAAATGAGCAGGATGTAATTTGTAAGAAATGCGGTTTATTTAGAGCTAAATACTCTGAGTTTGAAAAATTACAAAAAAAAATTCCTCAAAATGTAGATTTAGAGGATAACAAAATGAGTCGATTATTAGAAAAAATAGAAAAAACTCGCGCTGAGTGGAAACAGAAGCTTGATGCATGCAAGAAATTAAAATTTACAGAGGAATAATTGTGAATAGAAAATTTAGTGTTTTTTTGTGCATGTCTTTTTTCCTTAACGCGGTTGAGCCCCTCACCCTTAAACAGCAAAAAAAAGCATTAGATGATGCTGATGTTGCGGTATGTGGATCAAGTTTTTCCGCGTTTAGAAAAAACTTAGAGAAAGCATATCGGGTGTCAATTAAATCTAACCAGAATGATCAATATTCTACAAACGTAGAAATGAATACACAATACTCTATCTCTGATCAAGGGGTTCGCTATTTGCAGAATTATTTTGATAGTGCGGATCTTAAGTGTAAATATTTTGCATCAGAGGAGTTTGCTATCTATCAACAACGTAGAAGATATGGAGCCATAGTGACTGGCGCGTTAGGCCTGGGAGCTTTAGTGAAAGGATTTCAGCTCTATTCCAACATCGGTGACTTGAGACTTCCTATGATAGGCGCAATTGGGGGGGGGCTCTTTGGTTTTTGGTTCAATAAAAAATTCGGCGCTTGGTACGATTTATCAAAAAAACGTCAAGCTAATGCAATCTATGAAATAAGTACTAAAATGATGTGCCTAATCCAGCAGCGACCAGAAATTAAAGGAGACGCCAGTAGTCAAGCTAAAAATCTTAACATAACAAGTTTTCAGCTTAGCCAGCAAGTCGATCAAAAAATGAGCGAATTAATATCTAATGCAGTTACTATAGGTTTTCAAAATGCAAAAAAAAATCCAATTCTCGAAATGAATATTGAACTGGATGAGCTTTTAAAGTCCACCGATATTACGCTCGAGGAGGTTAATGCGATAACCGAAGCTCGTAAAATTCAAAAACGCAAAAGCATGAAAATGCCAAATGAGAATTAATAATTACAAAAATCTTAAAATAAGCGAATGAAAATAAAAATACCGAATGATGAATTTTATATGCAGCAAGCGATTGCACAAGCAGAAAAAGCGTTTGCTGCTGATGAAGTGCCAATTGGAGCAGTTATTGTAAACAATGCCGGTGAAATTATTGGGCGCGGCTACAATCAAGTTGAAAAACAACAATGCCAAACAGCGCACGCTGAGGCAACTGCAATCAAAAAAGCGTGCAAGAAGATCGATGATTGGCGGCTTGATGAATGCACGATGTATGTGACTCTCGAGCCGTGCATCATGTGCATTGGATTAATCCAATTGAGCAGAATTTTTACCCTTGTATTTGCAGCGCGTTCGCCACTTTTTGGTTATCACCTTGACAATTACATGGAATCTCAGCTATACAAAAAGGGCATTATAACTGTAAGAGAGGGCGTACTTGAAGATCAGGCGGCTGAGCTCTTGAAACGTTTCTTCAAACAAAAAAGGAAGTGATCGTGGCTGAAGCAAAAAAAGGGACGATTGGTGCAAAAAGTCTGGAATCAATAAAAAAGGGGTTGCTTGAGCGAAAAAAAGAGCTAGAGGAACAACTTTCAGATCTTTATCAAGTAAAGAGCGGTTTTGAGGTTCAAGATATTGGCGATCAAGCGCAATCGATATCGCTTGAAACGCTGAAAATATCTCTGCAGGATAACGAGATTAATGAATATAACATGATCATGCAGGCACTGCGTATGATCGATGAAGGAACGTACGGTATTTGCATCGAGTGTGGACAGCCGATTGCGGAAAAACGATTAAAATCGTACCCCAATGCGAGCCGATGCATTATTTGCCAAGAAGTGCTTGAAGACCGCAAACCTGAATAGTATGCGCGGCAAATTCGTTGCAAAATCTCTACTGCAAGGTATACTACCTTTGCAAAATGCCGATGTAGCTCAGGGGTAGAGCAACTGATTCGTAATCAGTAGGCCGTCGGTTCAAATCCGATCATCGGCTCCAATCTACGTTTATCCGGGCCTTCAGGCTCGGCCAACTACGATTGGCAGGCCAATCTTCCATCTTCGCTAAAGCTACGATGGGCAGGTCGCCAATTAATGATGGAATTTACCACAATAAGTTGAATTTAAAGCCTCCCCGCGCTCGCCATGAGTGATTTCGAGCAAAGCGAGAAATTGTATCGAAGGGTAGCGGACTAAGCGCAAGCGAGCAAACTGTTAAGTTTTTGACAATTTTTCAAAGTTGGTTATTCTCTATTACTATAGAGATAAAATATTTTTAAGCTGTAAAGGTTATAACTAGGTATGGAACGCAAAAAAACGACTGCTGCACCCAAGACAAAAATGCCTGCTGGAACCCCTGTTTCTCATGGCGTTGGCCGCCGCAAATCAGCGGTAGCGCGTGTATGGTTACGTAGAGGAAACGGTAAGATTGTTGTTAACGGGAAAACATATAATTCGTACTTTGATACAGAAGTTACGCGCCTTATGGCAGTTAAGCCGATTTTGCTTACCCAGCCAGCAACAGCTCATTATGACGTTGAAGCATATGTAGAAGGCGGTGGCCGCAATGGTCAAGCTGGAGCGGTACAATTGGGTATTGCTCGTGCATTAGTTTCAGCTGATGAAAATCTTAAAATGACCATGCGTGAGCACGGTATGTTAACGGTTGATGCGCGTCTTAAAGAGCGTAAGAAATATGGCCGTAAAGCAGCTCGCCGTGGCTTCCAATTCGTTAAGCGTTAATTTTCACACACATTTTCTCACTAAAAAAGGCGGAGTATGTGCGGTGTTGTCGGGTATGTCGGCACTAAGCTGAGTCGTTCCTTCGTTATGAAGGGATTAAGTAGGCTTGAGTACCGTGGTTACGATTCGGCAGGTTTTGCTTGCCTTGATTCGGTTTCAAATCGACTAAAGTGTGTTAAAGCAAAGGGCCAATTGGTTAACTTAACCAATGCACTCCAAGACTTTCCGGTTGACGGGCATATTGGTATTGGGCACACACGGTGGTCCACCCACGGTGTTGTTTCTCATGTGAATGCTCATCCCCATGTCGATTGTACCGAGACGATCTCTGTAGTTCATAACGGCATTATCGAAAACCATGCGCAGCTTCGTGTGCAACTTGAGAGCGAAGGGCATGCCTTCAGATCTCAAACAGATACTGAAGTTGTTGCTCATCTTTTTGAAAGAATCAAAGAAAAATCTTGCCTATCAGAATCGGTTGCAGCAATTGTTGGGCAATTAGAAGGTGCATTCGCTTTCAGCTGTATTGGTGAACCATTCTCCGATGCGGTTATTGCGGTTCGAAAAGGATCGCCGCTTTGCATTGGAATTGGCTCGCAAGAAATGTTTGTAGCTTCTGATGTACTTGCATTTGCAGGCATGACCGATGAAGTTGTTTATCTGCCAGATGAAACGTTTGCAATAGTTCGCCAATCGGGCGTTGAGCTCTACGATTTTAAGGGCAATAAACGTGAACTTAAGCCCGAACGCGTACAAGTTTCATGGTCCGATGATGGGAAAAGCGGCTATGAGCATTTTATGCTTAAAGAGATTTTTGAACAAAAAAACGGCATTCATGCGACTCTTTCCTATCTAAAATCTATTCACGACACTGTTTGGCAGCAAATGGGACTGACGGCAGACGATGTAAAAAAATTAGGCGCTATTTCTCTTATTGGTGCAGGAACTTCGTGGCATGCAGCTCGTATCGGGCAGTTTTTTATTGAAGAAATTTGTAAAATGCCAGCGCGCGTTGTACTTGCTTCAGAATTTCGTTATATGCCGTTCTTTAAAGAAGAGCGGAATTTTTATTTGGCGATTTCTCAATCGGGCGAAACGGCCGATACACTAGAATGTTTACGGCTTGTAGAACGCACGGGGGCCCATACGGTAGTCCTCACCAATGTTTCCTCAAGCAGTATGGTTCGTGAATCGGATGGATTCTTGCTCACGAAAGCTGGCCAAGAAATCTCGGTCGCTTCTACTAAAGCATTTTCAACGCAATTAGCAGCCCTTTTTTGGCTCGCTCATCGCATAGCGCTTGAAAAAGAAATAATAACTGCCGATCAAATGGAGCGCGCATGCGATCATTTGCTCATGAGTGCAGAAATATTGGAAAACTGTATTGAAAAATACCGCAAATCTATCGTGGAGCAGTTGGCTCCCCATTATGCGCAATTTAAAAAATGGATTTTCTTAGGGCGGCATATTAGTTACCCGTTTGCGCTTGAAGCTTCGCTTAAGCTGAAAGAAATCTCATATGCCTTTGCGCAGTGTTATCCGGCTGGAGAATTGAAGCACGGCCCGATTGCGCTTGTTTCTGATGATACGCCAATTATCATTTTCTCTACACTCGATCCATTAATCTATCAAAAGCTTATTTCTAATGCACAAGAAGTAAAAGCACGGCAGGGCCACTTGCTCATTTTTGCATTTGAGGGGCAAACTGAACTTCTGAAATTAGCAGATAACGCTTTTATTATCCCGCATGTAGATCCGCTTCTTGGCCCTTTAGCAATGACCGGATTGATGCAATTCTTTGTCTACCAAATTGCCAACGTTCTTGGTTGCCCAATTGACAAACCGCGCAATTTAGCTAAATCGGTCACAGTAGAATAGTGATATCAGTTTGGACAGGATTTTTTTACTATTTCTTCTTCGGCTTTGAGCAATTCAAGAATTGTTTTCATGCAAGCAATCCGCTTAGGAAGTGAAGGATGGGTCGAGTTTAGTTCTGATCTGGTTGACTGGAATTTTTTTGATTCACGATATTCGCGAAATGCTAAATAAAAAAACAGCGGTTGATTGATGCAATTCACAGTAAAAACGTCAGACAGTTTGATAGATGAGGACGGAAAGATATGGCTTAAGCTAGCAAATAAGCCAAGACAAGTGAGAATACTCAACGCATTACTTTTGGCATAAGTAAGACTGGCTCTCATAAAGGGAGTTTTATTAAAAATTTCTTCAAGATGGATCAAGCTGTTCTCTGCTTGTCTTATGGAACGAGACGCTAAATATTGATCGGCGTTGTATTCTCGATAATAAATAATGCGGCTACTACATGGCCCGCTAAATTGTGAAAAATAAAAATCAGCTGATAAAAAATGGCTTATTTCATGGGCAATCATGCCACGCAGCGCGCTTTCTGAATATACCAATGGACTCATAGGATTAAAACTAAGCATGATTGTGTGGGGATATTTAGGGTTTTGCGTTACCGACGCATCAGATTTTATAAATGAGAGAGAAATATACCAGGGATGCTTGTGCGCTTGCGGGATTTCTTTAAGTTCTTCATCGCATATTTTTTTCAAAGAAGCGGGTATAAGCGGGGAATAGGTTACTGATAATTTATCTTGAGTACGATAAAAGCCTGAGCCGGGCAAACAGGGAAACTGCGTTCGTTGGTTATGTTGCTCGATGATTTGAAATCTTTTTGCTCTATTCATTTGTTCTACAAATGAGCGAACTGAGCTGCTTTGTTGATGTAATTGTGAAACAATCTCTCGATAGGGATTTTTACCAGAGCATGAGAGGTGATTCTTTTGTTGCTCGATTAAATCATGAATATTTTCGGAATTATTTGGGATAGATCGTTGTAGATGTATGGATTTTTCTGGGCCCATCCCTGAATTATTAAGTGTATATGCAAAAGAAAAAAGCCAAATAAAAAAACGAGAATAACTAAGTTTGCAAGGTTCAAATCCCATTTTCATTTTATTTAAGATCCGATTTCTGAAGAATTAAGCGGTATCGAGGTTCAGATTTTTTGTGCGGCGGATGATTGCAGGTAAGCATGAAAATGAAAAGAAAGAAAAGTCCGGAAGCGAGCGAGACACCGATTTGGTGACGCTTTTTTCTAGATAATGGCATAGTGAATAGCTCTACGTCGTTTAATTGATATGCGATAAAATCTTGTATCTATCTGTTTTTAGCTTAAATCCGCCATTATTTTTGTCAATTGGGATAGGGTTGTATACTAACAGTTTTTCTTTTTTGAAGTGGCTTTTTTACCCAGTAGGTCTTCTCGTTTGGCCTGCTTGCTTGGTATTTTCGAGCGCGGCAGTTTTTGCATCGATTTGTATTGTTGATGATCTCGCTGTTTTGGCATTGGCGCGGGGATTTTTCCCAACTCTTTTGCGTTATTGCCAAGAAGATTTGAGAAGTAGAAAATCGCATAAACTATCAAAAAGTTTTTATTCATAGATTTCCTTCGCCTTAAAAAAGTGGGGAGGCAAGCTACCTCCCCACTTTTGTTACTACAATGGTGGAATATCTGGGCCATTATTTGGCTGCGTCGTGCCACTTTGGCGATCTTTGATAATCTGATTAAGTTCGCTTAAAATGCTATCTGATTGCGTGATAAATTTTTGCTGAATATCGCGTTTCACGTTTGTGGACATTTCATTGCTGATAGTTCTTGAGAAATCGAGCGTTGAATCAACTAGATTGCGCAAATCAATTGAAGTTAAATACGCATACGCTTCATTAAGCTCATCGGTTGGATTGTTTTTCGATAATTCTGCGTAGGCTTTTTCTATTTGAGCTGAAGATGCATTTTGATCTATACCAAGAATCGTATAAGGATTTTTTCTGCCTAAAATATCTTCAAATACTTTATCCTGAGTAAGTTCGTTAAATAAACCTGAGAAAATATCTGATGGTTGTTGTTGTTTCCACAAGTTTGCTTCCCTTTGCTTTGCTACAAGGCGATCAAGCGGCATCTGAGGATCGGTATTGATGCGGCGTTGATTTGCAAGAAGTGCAAAATCTTGCTGGAGCTGCTCGGAATCATCGCGATAATTAGCAATTTTTTGATTGAGGTAATCGGTTTTTGCCCGTTCAAATTGTGCAAGCTTGCTATTGTAGAGCGTATCATAGGTTGTGGAGCCTCTGCGTGCTGCAAGTTGGGCTTTTCTTGCCGATTCACGTTCAGCCCAGGTGGTGAACGGTTTATCCGCTTCGATCTTCATAACTTCAGTTAATGAATCGACGTACATTTTTGCAGTATCCGGCTGCCCTGTGCGTTGAATGAACCATTGTTTCACGCGAGAAGGCAAAAGTTTTATCTCTTGCGTAATATCTTGGAGCAGTTTAACAAGGGTGCGTTGCTCTATCGGTTTGGTTACCGGTTTTTCTCGCAATTGGCCGAGTTGTTTGGTAATTGCGCCTAATTGTTGATCAATTGTTTCAAGATCGAATTTGCTTGTATCAATTTTCGCGCGAATAGATTGCGAATTAGCAATCTCCTGAATGAGATCTTCGCGCGCTTTTTGCGCCGCTGCTTTATTGCCTGAAGCGTTAGCTTTATTTTGTGCACCCAAAAGATCTTTCATTCTCTCTTTTGCCTCTTTACGTTCACGCTCGAGAGTTTTTTGCTCTTGGTCGATTTTTTTCTTTTCTAATTCGAGGCGTTGCTGTTCCGATTCGAGTATTTTCGCTTCACGTGGACTTTCTTGTGCATTCACGCATATAGATGTGGCTGCTACAACCAAGCAACCGATTAGTATTTTAAGAAAATAGTTCGCTTTCATTACATAACTCCTTTTTACATCTTCACTTCTTCAATATCGGTTATATCTTTAGGATTATAAAGTGCCGTAAGTGTATTCAAAAGATCTTGGCGTTTTTTTGTTTTTTCTGGGTACGCTTTTTGTGCCAAATGCATCATTTCAATTAAACGTGCCGTGGTCAAAATCATATAATCGGACGCGATCAATTCTTTCTTCCTGTCGTACCAAGATTTTTCTGCATTGTTTGTTTTACCAGTATCTTTTTTATTCTTGGCAGCATCTTTCTCTTTTTTTGAATCGACTTTGATCGCATTTTTTAAATTACTTTCACGTCCAAAGAAACGATTGAACCACTGAATATCTTCTGATGGTGGCATTTTAGGATCGATCTCAAAGTCGGGCGCGACTCCGACTCCCTGAATCGAAAGATTATTTGGTAAATTATAAAGAGCGATGGTTAATTTAAGTGCGCAATCGTTGCTGAGAGGAATCACTTCTTGCACCGATCCTTTGCCAAATGTTTTTGTACCAACTACGAATGCTAAGAATTTACTTTCTTTTGCTGAATAGTATTGCAACACTCCAGCCAATATTTCTGCAGCAGAGGCGGTATAATTGTTTACTAAAATAAAAAGCGGAATGCGTTTATCGGCAATCGGGGTGCGGCTTGTGGTATACCGATCGCTCACTTTATTATTTCTATCTTTTGTTTCTACAACTAAACTTCCTTTTTCAAGAAAGAGGCCAGCAATATCGACAACTGCATTCAGCAAGCCGCCTGAATTGTGCCGTAGATCAAGGATTATGCCTTTAGATTCATGCTGCAAGCTTTTTTTCAGGAGCTGTTCGATCTGTTTTATCGCGTTTTCGGTGAACATGTTCAGGGATAAATAATAAATATTATGATCTTTAAGATAATAACAGAGAGCATTTTGCTCCTTGATGCGGGCACGCATGATATCAAATGGTATCAAATGCATTGTGTCAGCACGCATTACTTTCACGTGAATTGACGTTCCTTCTTTTCCGCGCAATTTTGCCGAAGCTTCTTCAACCGTCATGCCTTTAACTGCTTCATCACCGATTTGTACAATTTTATCGTCCGGCTTTATGCCAACTTTATCAGCAGGTTCCCCAGGCAGTGTATCAATGACCCGTAAAAATTCATCGTCCGTTTCTTTAGTATTATCAATAATAATACCAATACCTCCAAATTCTCCCTGCGTTGCCTCCATAATACTTTTATATTCTTTAGGATCCATAAACGCTGAATGTGGATCCAGTGTTCGTACAATTGAATTGATTCCTTGAGTCATTGCTTTATCAACTGGTGAGCCAGCATCCTTATCTGCAGGAGCCTGAAGCACATTGAAATGTTTTGTTTTTATATTGTGCAAAGCATCGCCCAGCGTTTGCGAGTATTTGTAGATAGATTTATCAAAATCGTTATTTTCTGCAGTATTTGCAATTTGTTTAACGTGGATAACGAGAATAAATGAAAATAAAATGAGCGGCCATAGGGAACGACGCATGAATTCTCCTTTTGTGAAATACTTCTACTCAGAATCATAGCTATTTTATATTCCAAAAGAAAGGGAGCCATTCTCTTTGTTTTCTTGTTGCAAAACCGATTGCATGAAAAGCCTTTATTGGGAAAAATTAAAAAACTATTTTCTAATAATTTTGGTTACATGCTATCATTAAAATATGAAAAAAATTTTAATCGTTTACAAAGGAAGCAAAAATGGAAGTGGCTCATCAATCTGCAACGCCACTTGTGGTTAATCAACGATCAACCGAAATGGTTATTGTCACCGGTTATTCGGGTGCAGGCAAAAGTACCGTATTACGTTCTTTAGAAGATATTGGTTATTTTTGCGTTGATAATTTGCCAATAGATCTTTTGCCTCATTTTTTTCAGCTTCTTGATCGCTTTCAAGTTAACGGACAACGAGTTGCACTTGGTGTTGATGTGCGTAGCGGTACCAATATTGAGCTGCTTGTCGATAACCTGCTCCAAGCAAAACAAAATGGATTACCATTAACCGTATTTTTTTTATCCACAAGTTCTTCAATTCTCCTCAAGCGTTATCAAACAACTCGTAGAAAACATCCACTGGGAGCGAATGCTCCGATGAGTGATTTAATAGATCAGGAAAAAAAATTACTCAAGCCGCTTAATGCAATTGCGGACGTTGTGGTCGAAACCGACCAATGCACTCCGCATCAATTGCGCTCAATTGTGCGCTCTTATTTTGTTCGGGCTGATGCGCCAGTTCTTGTTGTTCACGCGATATCGTTCGGCTTTAAGTATGGTGTTCCGGCACAGTGCAATTTCGTGTACGATGTTCGTTCATTGCCAAACCCTTATTTTATTGATCAATTAAGACCGCTTGATGGAACAAGTGCCGAATTGCGCGCCTATTTTTTTGAGCAGCCTGAAGTAAAAGAATATTGGCATCGTATGATAGATTTTATTGATTATTCTATTGCGCGTGCATACAAAGAAGGTCGCTTTTTTATTACTGTTGCGATTGGCTGTACAGGCGGGCGTCATCGTTCTGTTGCCTTTATTCATGAACTTTCTCAAAGGACGTTGGAAAATGTAATGTTTGTGGTAAAACATCGTGATATTAATAGGGAACCGATGATTCAAGAAAAAGGGGAATAATGATGATAACGTCTCTACATTTGAAAAAAACGTTGTTTCGGGCATTCTTTGCGTGTGAAATTGTTGTAATGTTTGCATTCTATTTTTTCGGCTCGCATGGGCTCTCTGCATTAAAACGCTTAGGAAAAGAAAAAGAACAAATTCAAGAGCAAGTAGATTGCTGCCTTGGCGAAATTAATGTACTTCAAAAAGAGATTAACGAATGGAAAACATCTGATTTTAATCGAGAAAAGATTGCGCGAGAGCAGTTGCACATGGCGCGCCCGGATGAACTTGTCATTTATCTAAATTGAGGAAAAAAATGAAATATACCTTGCCCCCATTACCATATTCCTACGATGCACTTGAACCTTATATTGATGCGCGAACAATGGAGATCCATTATACAAAGCATCATCAGAAATATGTCGACGAGTTAAATAAAGCGCTTGATCAGTATCCAGAACTTTATAAAAAAAGCTTGGCAGAACTTCTTCTTGAGACAGATGAAATTCCTGAGTCAATTCGAGAAGATGTGCGAAATAATGCGGGCGGGCATTTAAATCACTCATTTTTTTGGGATCTTATGAAAAAAAACGGTGGTGGTACACCTCGCGGTAAAACAGGTGAAGCGATTACGAAAAAATTCGGAAGTTTTACAGCTTTTCAAGAGGAATTTAATACGGCTGCAAAAAAACGATTTGGAAGTGGTTGGGCGTGGCTTATGATTAATCACAAAGGTGAGTTAGAAGTTACTTCCACTCCTAATCAAGATTCTCCGGTTATGAAAGACATGGTGCCGGTACTTGGGCTTGATGTTTGGGAGCATGCCTACTATTTAAAATATCAAAACAAACGGCCCGATTATATTACTGCATGGTGGAATGTAGTTAATTGGGATTTTGTTGAAGATACGTATAAATCTCTACTTTGATCTATCATAGCTTTGCTCGTAGTTTTTGAATAAATAAAAAACGGCCATCAATATTTTTTTTGGTGGCCACTATTCTTTTACTTAATGACTCTATGTACATGACGGTTCCCAGCTTTATCACATCTGCTTTATTCATAGGTGTTGCAACGTGGGCCGATGTTTTGTTTTGTGGCAGAAGATGCGATCTCTTCTCTAACGTTTTGACTGGAAATAGAGATTCAAATTGAGAAGTAGCATAGGCAATCTGACCGAGCGTGCAAAAAAATAAAAAAAGGAATGGTAATTGCATGATGTTCTTTCATGATGAATGGGAATGCGATAGTTCATTTTAGCTTTATTTTCTTTTTCTTCTAGCACTTTCTTTTTCTTTTCAATCTCCATTTGAAGTTTTGCATTAATCGTGTCGAGCAACGCTTGAAATTTTTCACTTTTTTCATGCGATTTGATCGCGGTTGCTTTTAAAGATTCTTGTTGCGCATCCAGCTGTGCAAATTCGGCTCGCATGAGATTAATTTTACCTTCGATCGATTCAGCGGTTCCATAGGTTGGTGCGATTGAATTCGTTCGCGTCTGGATGAATACCTGATTTTTGGCAGTATGACAATTATTAGTTGGATTATGCATTGAAATTAAAGCGATGGTAAAAAGAAATAGTGTTCTGTTCAAGGTAAGTAATCCTTTTGGTAGCGAGTTTTTTTACATTATACAGCGAAATTGCTCAGGAATAAGACCACGCTTGATTTATTGACTATTATAAATAAAGGCTGGTAGGTTTTAAAAAAAAGAGATCGGGGGAGAACTCATGAGTAAGAACATAGGGTATGGAGTACGCGCTGCGATTTTAATAGGACTTGTTATTCTTGCTGGCATGTCAGAAATAACAGAACGCAAATCGATTCAACAAGGTTTAAATGAAACCGTTAAGGAGCTTTCTCAAGAAATTGAGAAAGAATTAAAAGATGCGCGGCTCGAGGATATGTTAAGCGTCTCCGTTAATTTTGCCAAAAAGAAAATCCAAGAGATTAGTTTTTATGAGTTGGGCACAAAATATGGACTGCCTGCAGCAAAAGAATACGTTATCCAATTGTTGTCAGCAAAAAGCCCCCACAAAAATGATATTGCACAAGTCATCAACGAAAACAAAATCCTCAAGCCTGGTCGATCACTAGAAGGCGAATTTTTAGTAAATCGTACCAGGAAAGTTCAGGCGGCTCTTGCCAATTTTCTTAATTCTTATTCAATTCCAATCGACGCAGTACCTAAAATAGCATGTGCGTTTAGTGGTGGCGGTTATCGAGCGATGGTAATCACCGCAGGTTTTATGAAAGCGTTGCAAGATTTAGGATTGCTTGATGCAATTACGTACGTTTCATCTCTTTCAGGATCAACGTGGTATGTCGGGCCGTGGACATTAATGCAACAGCCGAATAATAATAAATTTGTTTCGATCGACGAATTTAATCAGCTATTACGTGATAAAATTAAGGCGGATACATTTGATCTTAAAGGGAGCGGGAATAGAAATTCTTTGAGTTTCCTGCGCCTTGCAAATGATGTTATTTTCCCCAAAGTAGTATTTGGGCAAGTGGTGAGCTCTGTTGATTTATATGGTGCACTTCTTGCACATGCGCTTCTTTCCGATTTTGGTGATATGCAGCAACGCCAGCATCTTTCAAATCAATGGTTCAGTGTCCAGCAAGGAAATAATCCTTGGCCGCTTTATACCGCCGTTTCTATGGCAAAAGATAATGGAGGATTATATCAATATAATTGGTATGAATTTACTCCAGAAGAGGTGCGCAACTTAGAAACCGGACTAGCGATTCCTTCTTTTGCTTTTGGCCGCAGATTTGAAAATGGTAAATCGGTCGATTTTGCTCCTGAACAAAGTTTTGGTTTTCAGATGGGGATTTTTGGTTCAGCCTATACGATTAATTTGCAAGATATGCGCAGTATGATAAACACAAGTGCGGGGCCGATTACGCAAGCGGAAGAGATCGAGGCTAATAATATTATTTTTGGGGGTATAGAGAATCCTTTCAAAACAATTAGCTTTGACGCAATCGCTGTTGGTATTACTAAAATAGTTATTAATGGGTTGAGTGATTCGCGGATAGGTACAAAGCGTATTGCCCCAGGCCAAGTGCGTAATCCGTTCAAGGGATACGATAAAGGAAGTTCGTGGCTTCAAGCTCGTGAGCAAATTACGTTTGTTGATGCAGGCATTGATTATAACATTCCGATACGGCCGTTAATGCGGCCCGATCGAAATGTTAAACTTATATTTATTGGAGATGCTTCAAGCGACGCGATAGCAGGAGGCGAACTTGCTAAGATGTTGAACGATATTGAACGTGTTTATAAAGTAAAATACGAAAAAGTACCTCTCATCAGCGGAGAGCTGTTTCAAGTTTATCGCACCGTACCGGAGGATGACATTTCTCCACTTATTGTTTATTTCCACTTTTTCCCCAATGAAGAATTTATAAAAAAAGCTTCGACAATTCCTGAGTTACGCGCATTAATTGAGAAGCATCAGCTTTCAAATTTTTCAATGGAAAAATGTGTTGAGCATGATTTTTGCGGCACGTTCAATTTTGCATATAACACTGAGCAATTTAATCAGCTTACGGGCGTTTCTGAACTTGTTGTCAAAGCGTATAAGCAACAGATCAAAGAGATAATAAACGATATTGTTTTCAAGCAAGAACTTGAAATTGGTGGTTGAAAAATTTTGCTATCAAGTGCGATCAATTTAATTGCACTTGATAGCGCTTCTTTTCATTTACTCTAAAAAGAAGCATACTTCAAAAATAGTGGCCGGTATGCTTTCTGGTTTACCCATAGCCCCTACATTCAAAAAGTGTGTTCAGTTGGCGTCAGCTCACTGGATCTAAATTGAGCGAATTCATTACGAGTTTTTTGCAGGATCGACGATGAACATTCTTCAGGGCTTGAAATATCGATGGGTTATGCCATCGGTTCAACCAAGCGAGGCGCTGCATATTGCCAGTTCATATAATATTTCGCTGCCCTTGGCCGCTACGTTACTTGCGCGCGGGCTGCTTACGAAAGAAGAAATAGATCGATATCTTTTTAGTGTACAAGAACGAGATGTTGCTCATCCGTCGCTTTTAAAAGATGCACAAAAAGCGATAGAAAGAGTATTGCTTGCTATTGAGCGGAATGAAAAAATACTTATTTTTGGTGATTACGATGTTGATGGTATAACCTCAAGCGCCTTAATAATGCTATGCATGGTTCCTCTGAATGCAAATATTAATTTTTTTCTGCCCAATCGAGCTCGAGATGGGTACGGCCTTTCAACGCGTGTGGTTGAGCGCGCTGCGCAAAATGGGTATTCACTTATAATTACGGTAGATAATGGTGTAACCGCATTCGAGCCTGCGCTTAAAGCAAAAGAACTTGGCATCGATTTAATTATTACCGATCATCACCGCCCTCATGATCAACTGCCCGATTCCTATGCGTTAGTAAATCCGCATCAGCAATTGTGCGATTATCCGTTTAAGTTATTTGCAGGGGTTGGCGTTTCATTTAAATTGATGAGTTTGCTGTATGAAAAATTGAATAAAGAGCTGCCCGATAAAGTATATGAACTTTTATTATTAGGCACGGTGGCGGACGTTGTCCCACTGACAGGAGAAAACCGTTTCTGGGTTCGCCATTGTTTGAATCGTGTAAATAAATCGCACAGCTATGCGCTTACCGTGCTCAAAACAAATGGCAAGGTAACTAAAGAAACTATTGGTGCTTCAGATATTGGTTATGCGCTTGCGCCCCAAATTAATGCTTTAGGTCGCCTAGAAGATCCGCGCCAAGGAGTTAAATTTCTCATAGGCTCAGATCAGCGAGAAACTGAGCATGTCGGTGCCATTCTTGCAGAGTTGAATCAGGCGCGCAGAGAAATTGAGCGAGCGGTTCTTTCAGATGTCATTTGTGAGATTGAGCAAAAACGTATAGATCTTGAAAAAGAATCGGTTATTATTGCTGCCAGCAATCAGTGGCCTGCAGGAATTATTGGGTTGGTTGCTTCACGATTAGTGGGAGCCTATAATCGACCTGCAATTTTATTGCACGTAACAAAAGATGGCATTGCAAAAGGATCATGCAGATCACTACCGGCATTTAATATGTTTAACGCTTTGTCAGAATGCAAAGATTTACTTATTACGTTTGGCGGACACGCTGTTGCAGCAGGGCTTTCTCTTAAAATCGAAAAAGTACCAGAGCTCAAAGAACGACTTGAGAAATTAATCAGAGCGCAATTAACGCCTGAGGATCTTATTCCTCAAAAGAGCGTTGATGCGACGCTTCGTTTGGGAGATCTGACAAAAAAAATAACGAATGATCTTTCCTATTTTGAACCATTTGGTAATGAAAACCCTGAGCCGGTATTTTATATTGAACGAGTTACGCTTTTGCAACCACCAACTCTTTTAAAAGATGCACATGTTAAATGCTTAATTTTTGCAGATGGTGTCACCAAGCCGATTATCTTCTTTAATCGTCCCGATCTTTTTGATTTATTTAATAACTATCAAGATGAACAATTTGATATGATAGCCCATGTTTCAGAAAATAATTGGAACGGTAAAGTTTCTATCGAACTTCAGGGTATCGATTGCAAGCGATCATAAGGAGAATAAATGATTATTACGATTGATGGTCCAACAGCAAGTGGAAAATCGACTATTGCAAAAGAATTAGCTCAGCGGCTCGGATGGAATTGCTTAAGCAGTGGATTTTTGTTTCGTGCGCTCGCTTATATTTTGACTCATTCGTTCGGCTATTCGCCTCAACAGATAGAAGATATTGAGTTGGCCGATATACAGGAAGCTTTTGGTAACCGCTTTTCTTATATGTTGAATAATGCTGGTGGTGTTGCAAAGTTTGATGGCAAAGAAATTACACAGTTTTTAAAAGAGGCGAAATTGGATCAGCTTGCATCAATCATAGCAAAGAACGAAGATGTGCGGTTAGCTGTTGCACAGTTGCAGCGCTTATTAGTGCGTAATGAAAATGTAGTAGTTGAGGGACGCGATTGCGGTTCTGTAGTTTTTCCCGATGCACTTGGTAAATTTTTTTTGACAGCACAAGTTGAGGTACGAGCTCATCGCTGGAGTAAGGATCAGATCGCGCGGGGAAATCCGGTGGAAATTGAACTCGTAAAAAGAATGATAGAAGAGCGAGATCAGAGAGATTCAAGTAGGCAAATAGCACCGCTTGTCGTGCCAGAAGGAGCTTACATTATTGATTCATCGCAAAGTACTCCCAATGAAATCGTTGCTCAGATGAATGATGTTGTGCAAGTTCTCATAAAAAAGGCCCCGCATAAAAACGAATACTAAAAGAAGCAATCGAATAAAAAAGGATTTTTATGAATGAAGCCCCTCCCTTCTTATTTACTTTTTATGCGACAACCCCACTTGATCAACTGTTAAAGAAGTTAGAGACATCGATCGATACTGGTTTGAGAACATCTCAAATCAAGCAACGTCAACAGCAGTATGGCCCAAACTATATTCAGGAGCATGATCGTAATGCATTGCATATTATTCTCGCTCAACTGAAATCACCATTTTTTTATTTACTTGCGATTGTTGCGATTATTGCACTCGCTGTGCAGGAATGGTACGACGGCATTGTCATTTTGCTTTTTATTACCATTAACGTCGTCGTTGGATTTTACCAAGAATATCACGCGGAAAATCAACTGAGTTTACTTAAGAAATATTTAGTGCATCGGGAACGAGTGATTCGCGATGGCAAAGAATTAGAAATAACAAGCGAACAAATGGTGCCAGGAGATATTGTTCTTTTATTTCCCGGAGACCGAGTACCTGCCGATATTCGTTTAATCATGGCAGAAAATGTTCAAGTTGATGAATCGGTATTAACTGGTGAATCGCTTCCTGTAAGTAAGCGGGCAGAAAATCTTAAAGGTCCCATTAATCAGCCAACCCAAGCGGAAAATATTCTTTTTACCGGCACCTTGATCACGAGCGGCAAAGCGGTTGGCGTGGTGTTTGCGATCGGAAGTTCGACGCAAATGGGCGCGCTCGTTTATTTGACGATCGCCACAATGCGAGAAAGTAGTTTTGCAAAAAAAGTGGGTCGCCTTGGAAACATTATCATTATTCTGGTGTTTACAACGCTCATTTGTGTTTTTGGTGCAAATGTTTTATTGAAAGCAGGACGCGTTAATATTTTTGATCTTTTTATATTTTCATTAGCGCTTGCAATTACGGTCATCCCTGAAGCTTTGCCGGTTGTAGTCACGTTTTCACTATCTCAAGGTATTTCTCGTCTTGCAAAAAAGAAAGTTATTGTGAAACGACTTTCGGCAATTGAAGATTTAGGAAGTGTGCAATTAATTTGTACTGATAAAACAGGAACCCTTACTCAAAATTCATTAACTATAGCTGGCAGTTATGCCCGAGACGAAAAGCGCCTCCTCTGGAGCGCATTGCTTGCGGCAGAAAATACCTACGACGCAATTCCCAAAGCAACCAAAGGTTTTGATCGTGTATTGTGGGATGCAGTTGCGCAAGAAACAAAAAAATTATCCGAGTATAAAAAAATTGGCGAAATACCATTTGATCCGCAAACCAAAAGAAATCTCGTGGTTGTACAGCATGGAACAGATACAGAAATTATTGAGCGCGGAATGGTTGATGAAATTGTTTCGCATTGTGCAACGCCAGATAAGGAATGGTTAAAATCTTTTCTTGAATGGTCTGAAAATGAAGGCCGATTAGGAAGAAGAGTCTTAGCAGTTGCCATAAGAACGGTACAAAAGGACAGAGCCCCTCTCAAGAGCATTCAAGATAATGAAAATAATTTTGAACTTTTGGGTGGGATTTCTTTTGCTGATCCTATAAAAACCACTGCTCATGAGGCGATTGATAAGGCGCAGAAATTAGGAATACAAATAAAAGTATTAAGCGGCGACATAAAAGAAGTTGTTGGCGCAGTGTGCAAACAAATAGGTTTGATTACCGATGCGACAGAAGTTCTCACTGGAGCAGAATTAATAAATAAATCGGCTGATGAAAAGCAGGCACTTTGTTTTAAATACAATGCTTTTGCGCGAGTGCTTCCTGATCAAAAATTAGAGATAATTAAGATTTTGCAGACACGCTATGAAGTTGGTTATATGGGTGATGGCATCAATGATGGGCCAGCATTAAAAATAGCAGATGTTTCGGTAGCGGTAGAAGATGCAGTTGATAGCGCGCGTGACGCTGCAGATGTGATATTATTAAAGAAAAGCTTACTTGTTATTGTTAATGGAGTTGAAGAAGGCCGGATTATTTTTGCTAATACCTTTAAATATATTAAAACAGCGTTATCCACTAATTTTGGAAATTTTTACTCACTAGCGATCGCCACTCTCTTGATCGATTATTTACCGATGCTGCCCATGCAACTATTGATTCTTAATGTTATGAGCGATTTGCCAATGATTGCGATTTCTACTGATGCGGTTGATCCAAAGCAAATACGAAAACCAGTTAGTTATCAAACGGGCGATATTCTTGCACCGATCGTTATTTTAAGTATCGTTAGTACCATATTTGATTTAATTTATTTTTCGATCTTTAGAAGATATGAACCGGTTGTTTTGCAAACAGGTTGGTTCTGTTTAAGCATTTTAACAGAACTTGTATTTATTTTTTCAATCAGAACTGAAGGGCCTTTTTTTCGAGCACACCGCCCATCATCTACATTAGTTGCGCTTGCATTACTTTCGGGTACCGCTGCGGTAGCGCTTCCATTTATACCATTCACGCGACGCTTATTTTCATTTACCAAGCTTGAGCCGCATCATCTTTTAATCATTGCTATTTTATGCATCATTTATTTTATAACCACAGATATTGTTAAATGCGCGTATTATTGGAAGCGTTCAAATGGCAATAAAGTAATAACCAAATAAAAAAGGCGGCTATAGAAAATTTCTTTAGCCGCCTTTTTGTTATTCTTTAAACAGTTTTATTTTTTTCTTCTCAATCTTTTAATCGTTTTACGTTCCATCTCATTATTTTTAGCCGTATTTGCTTTTTTGAACGGATTATTAACGAGCGCTTGAACGAGAACATCGTCCATCGTTTCTACAAAAATGATTTCAAGATTCAATTTTACTTCTTTAAGAATCTCTTCCATTTCATCTTGATTCTCTTTTGGAACGATTACTTTTTTCATCCCGTGTTGCTGCGCAGCGATGAGTTTTTCTTTCAGGCCGCCAATTGCAAGCACTCGGCCGCGCAAGGTAACTTCTCCCGTCATTGCTACTTCAGGCCGCGTTGGATTTTTAGTCAACGCAGAAATGAGTGCAACGCACATCGTAATGCCGGCAGAAGGGCCATCTTTAGGAGTTGATCCTTCGGGAATATGAACGTGCACATCTTTCGATGAATAAAATGCTGGCGGAAGCCCAAGTTCAGCCGCTCGAGAACGAATGTAACTTAATGCTGCATGCGCAGATTCTTGCATCACTTCGCCTAATTGGCCGGTAAGCGTTAAACCGCCTTTACCACTAATAACGGTTGTTTCAATTTCAAGAATATCGCCGCCGAATTCTGTCCACGCAAGACCTGTTGCCAATCCAATACGATGGCGTGCTTGATCAAGAACGGTTTTTTTGAATTTCTGCGAACCAAGCCATTCCTTAATCAGCTGATGATTAATCGTTATTGATTTGAGTTTTTTATCATGCAGCAACTGTTGAATAACTTTTCTCATCAGTTTAGCGATGACGCGTTCAAGTTGCCGAACTCCCGCTTCTTTTGTGTAATGTGCAATAATATAATGCATAAGTTCATTGCTCAGTACAAACTGCTCAGAAGTTAGGCTGTACTCTTTAAGGTTTTTAGGAACCAAAAAGTGGTACGCGATTTCTGCTTTTTCATCTTCCGTGTAGCCAGGAAGCGTTATAATTTCCATACGATCGAAGAGTGGATACGGAATTCCTTCAATCATGTTTGCAGTTGCAATGAACATAACTTTTGAAAGATCATATTCGATTTCAAGGAAATGATCGGAGAACGATTTATTTTGTTCAGGATCGAGGACTTCAAGCAACGCAGCTGCCGGATCGCCATGCAAATCACGTGTAATTTTATCGATTTCATCAAGCAATATTACGGGATTAATCGTTTTTGCTTTACGCATTGCATGAATAATTTTTCCTGGTAACGCACCAACGTAGGTACGGCGATGCCCTCTGATTTCCGCCTCATCTCGAATGCCGCCCAGTGAAATGCGAACAAATTCACGTTCTAAACTTTGAGCGAGCGATTGAGCAAGCGATGTTTTACCAACACCAGGAGGCCCGACGAGACAAATAATAGGAGAACGCTCCATGTTTTTAGAGAATTTTTTCGCTGCCAGAAATTCGATAATGCGCTCTTTTACTTTATTAAGACCTGCGTGCTGTTCATTTAAGATTTTTTCAGCGTTTGCAAGGCTAATAGTATCTTTACTGAGTTTCTTCCATGGGAGAGAAATAATCCAATCGACATACGTGCGCGAAACAACCGCCTCAGAAGAAAGAGGCGGCATTTGCTCTAAGCGTTTGAGTTCCTTATCAACTTTTTCTTGCGCTTCTTTTGATAGGCCAAGTGTTTTTATTTTTGCTCGTATTGCATTGATCTCAGTAGAATGATCATCGCGCCCAAGTTCTTTTTGGATCGCTTTCATTTTCTCTGTTAAGTAATATTCGCGTTGGCTTTTTTCAACCTGCGTTTGAATGCGGCCACCAATGCGCTGTTCTGTCTCTAGAATTTCTATTTCTTTTGCAAGAAAGGTGCAGATTTTTACCAATCTATCTTTAAGATCATTTGTTTCAAGAAGATCTTGGCGATCTGAGAATGATAAATTCAAATGCACTGCCATCGTGTCGGCTATCGCATCCATATCATCGATGTTTTTAGCCATGCTCACGAGCTCGGTCGGAGCCTTATCGTTTAACTTCGTATACACTTCATAAAGTTTTTTTAGATGGCGCCAAAGTGCTTCGATTTCTACTGTTTTTTCAAGAGAAGTTGTTGGAAGATCTTCATAGTGCACACCTAAAAATCCATCAAACTGCTCAGTGCCAGCCATGCGGGCACGGCAAATTCCCTCTACAACAATTTTTAATGATCCGTTTGCGACACGGGCAATTTGTAAGATAGTAGCACGGGTACCGTAGACAAAAACATCATCAGCGGTCGGATTTTCAACATTCGGGTCTTTTTGAGTAGAAATAAAAAGCGCTTTTCCGTGTTGTAAAGCATATTCAACCGCTTTTATAGATTGAGGCCTGCCTACTATAATGGGGTGTAAGCTTCTGGGTAAAATGATAATATTTTTAAGGGGAAGCAAAGGGAGTACAGAACCTACAGGTTGTTCTGAAGATGTCTCCATCAAGCTTGTTTCTTCTAGTGTCATCGGTCTCTCACTCTATTGAGGATTTATTTCAAACTGGGCATTTTTCGGGCGTGTGTAGTACACATCGCTTAAAAAGTATAAAATATGCTTAAGGGTATATTGCATTGTCTTGTAGAACAAGTAATCTATTCTGCTTATAATTTTATCAAAATAAGTGTAATGAGTAAACTTTGAAAATGAGCTTAAAAAAATAAGGGGACTGGCTATTCTTATACAAATAGAAAAGGAGTGATGCTCAATGTAAAGAAAGTGGTCGATTGAAGTGAGATTATGCATATTATTTTTACAAATGCTGAATCTTTTGCTAAAGTAACAACACGTTAATACTGTTCTTTTTTACATCTTTTTAACAATTTGGGTAAAGAGAGGAATATATGCTTACCAAAATTGCTCGGTGGTGGTGGGGAGATTTTCAAGAAGGGGAGCTCAAAAAATTTGGCCTTCTATCTTTGATCTTTGGGTTGGTTATCGGTGTGTACTGGTTTCTACGTCCGCTCAAAGACTCTATTTTTCAAGCGGTAGTAGGCGTTGACTACATTCCACGAGCAAAAATGCTTTCTTTGGTCGTAGTATTTCCACTCGTTTTGATTTATTCAAAACTGGTTGATATGTTCCCTCGTCAGCAAATGTTCTATGCTCTATGCACGATTTATGGTGTGCTTGCAATCGTGTTTGCATTCCTTATGAACCATTCGACTGTCGGATTGAGTGCTGGTGCGCGTCCTGATAATCTTTGGGGCTGGGCATGGTATGTATACGTTGAAAGCTTTGGTTCGTTGATTGTTGCTCTTTTCTGGGCATTCACAGCGGACACCACGCAGCCCGATTCTGCTGAGCGTGGCTATCCAGTAGTAGCTTTCGGTGGCCAACTTGGAAATATTTTTGGTCCACTCGCGCTCTACTTCATTATGCATAATTTTGCTCATTTCGAAATGACTCCAGAAGGCGAGTTGCCAGTTGGTGCGGCGGCTCATAGTGCATTGATCCACTCTGGGGCAGTTGCAGGCGCTGCAATTGTAATGGGATTGATCATGCTTCTTGTAAAAATTTTCATGACCTCAATTCCTAAAGAGCAACTCGTTGGTTATCATGGTAAAGGCGAGAAGAAGCATGATTCTGAACCTGGATTCTTTGAAGGATTGCGTCTTATCTTCTCTTCAGGCTACTTGCTTGCAATTTTTGCAATTATTTCATTCTACGAAGTAATTGTTACCGTATTGGATTTCAACTTCAAGACCTTGGCGACTGCTCAGTTTCCTGTTCAACATGAACTGACAAAGTACTTGGCTGCGTATGGTTCATGGGTGGGTGTTGTTTCTATGTTGAGCATCGCGCTTGGCATTAACAAGATCCAACGTGTACTTGGTCTTGGTGCTTCATTGGCATTGCTGCCTATTTTGGTTGCAGTCGCAGTTCTTACCTTTAAAGCATATCCAATTGTAAGTGTGCTTTTCTGGATCATGGTATTCTCAAAAGCGGTCAACTATGCGTTGAACCAACCATCTATGAAACAGCTTTACATTCCAACGACCAAAGATGCGAAATATAAATCGCAAGCGTTCATTGAAATGTATGGTTCTCGTGGTTCTAAGGCGCTCGGCTCAAGTGTTAACTTGTGGCGTAAAACGTTCATTGAAAAATATGGCGCTATAGCGGGCCTTGATCAATTCATTATGATGTGTACCTTTGCGTCACTAGGTATTATTGCATTCTGGATTCCAATTACTATTTATCTCGGCCGTACGTTCAAAAAAGCGGTTGATGCAAAGAGTGTTGTTGTTTAAGTGCAGTTGATGGTGTGTATGTAATTTGAAAAAGGCCTTCTAAGTTCACCAGAGTTTAGAGGGCCTTTTTTTATCCCTAGAAACGCAGGTTTTTATGGGACCCCAAGAAATACCGCTTGAAATAGCATCTGGGAGAAATGAGAAAATTGTTCTTTTTTAAAACTCATAGGGGCGTTGAATGATTATGCGATATGCGCAGAGCTTTATGGCTGCGGTAGGGCAAGATAAGCATGAACGATTAAAATTTTTGTTGTTGAGCTTGTCGTTTTTCTTGGTTATTGGTTCTTATACACTTATTAAAGAGCTTCGCGACTCGATTTTTGTAGCAATTGTAGGGCGTGAATATGTTCCCGTTGCGCGAATTCTTGAAACGTTCTTACTTATTCCAGCAATTTTTTTCTACGCTTATTTAGTAGATCGCTTGCGCCGTTATCAGTTGCTCTATGTTTACGCAGCGTTCTATGGAATAGTCGGCTTTATATGCGCTTCGGTTTTAGGGCATTCTGTTATTGGTTTGCAAAACACCGATGCGAGCCCGAGCAGAATTTTTGGTTGGTTTTTCTACTTTTTTGTTGAAGGTTATGCGCCATTCGTGGTCAGTCTTTTCTGGGCATTTGCCAATTCAGTAAACAGTCCGGAAACTGCAAAAAATAATTATGCTTGGATGGTTTCCGGGTCAAAAATTGGTGGCATGCTGAGTGCCGGATTTGCTTGGTGGCTTTTAGGTTGGCATTTTGCAGATGGAAAACGCATGTTCACCGATGTGGTGAACCACCAGCTGCTACTTTGTTTCTTTTCATGCATGGTAATTCTTGTACCTGTTGTTATTTATTTTCTGATGAAAAAAGTTCCTGGCCGCTATTTGCATGGTTATGAGGCTGTGTATCAATTTGAAAAAGAACATGAGAAAAAAGAGGAAGAGAGCGGTAAGGTAGGGTTACTTACGGGTCTTTCTATGCTCATCAAACAGCCATACGTATTTGGTATTTTCGGAATGCTTTTCTTTTATGAAATGGTAAATACCATTTTGGGATATCATCGTTTAGGCGTTATTGAATCGTCAGCGACAAACGTTTCCGATTTTAGCTTTAAGCTTTTTGAGCAAGCGTTCATGCTTCATTTTATTGGTTTCTTAATCTCGGTCATTGGTACGCGTGCATTATTGCGTTGGCTAGGCGAAGAACGTTGCCTGATTTTAATCCCCCTCGTTACTGGTGGATTACTTTGGTACTTCATTGTAAGTTCAAACATATTGGTATACGTGCTGGTTAAATCCTTTAACTATGCATTTGCTCAACCAGTAAGAGAAAGTTTATACATTCCGACCGTAAAAGAGATTAAATTCAAGTCGAAGTCTTGGATTGATGCATTTGGAGCAAAATTGGCTCGGGGCAGCGGTTCTGGCGTTAATATGCTCACCGTTTTCATGGGTGCCGGTGCGGGCTTTGCTAGTGGATTATTCGGTTCGATTATTCTGCTTTGGACGATCACTGCTGCATTACTTGGCCGTCGCTATACAAAGGCCATTGCAGCTAATGAAGTTATAGGACAAGAAGAATAATCTCAATAGCCCGCGGTATACATTGTATTTTTTATTTGGTTTGTTAGAATTAAAGCAATTATTAATCCCTTGTTTCTTAAGATGGGTGGTTCAATAGGCAGAAACTGCTTATAACCCAAGGAACAATTGCAATAACCCAGAAAGGTATTTTCCTCATGATAGATTTAAAAAAACTTATTGAAGCGGGCGTGCATTTTGGTCATAAGACCTCGCGCTGGAACCCAAAAATGGAACCATTCATTTGGGGTCATCGCAACAATATCCATTTGATTAACGTAAAAGCTACGGGCGATCGCTTAGAAAAAGCCGCTCAATTTTTGGAATCGGTAGCTGCGACAAAAAAGACCATTTTATTCGTTGGTACCAAAAAGGTAGCACAAGAACCGGTAACAACAGTTGGCCAACGCCTAAAATTGCCCTATGTAATCCATCGCTGGATTGGTGGCACTCTGACCAATAACTCTCAAGTTAAGAAGTCGATCACTAAGTTACTTCACTTTGAAGATATTGTTTCAAAGTCTGATCAACATCTTTACACGAAAAAAGAATACGGCGTTTACCAAAAAATGGTCGACCGTTTGATGAAAAACGTTGGTAGCATCCGTAATTTCTCAATGCCAGTTGGAGCGGTTGTTCTAGTTGACGTGAAAAAAGAACAAACAGCACTCCGTGAAGCTAATGCAATGGGAATTCCTGTGGTAGCATTGGTTGATACCAATAGCGATCCATCAATGGTGAATTATCCAATTCCGGGAAACGATGATGCAGTAAGTTCTATTCGCATTATGTTGGATTATTTAGCTGACGCTATTGCTCGTGGCCAAGAAAAAGCTGCTCAACTTAAAGAAGAGCAAGCGGCCGCAGCTGCAGCAGCAAGAATCGAAGAAGATGCAGCGCAAATGTTGCCTGCTGAAGGTAGCGAAGAAGAAGAAAAGCGTGCTCGCACACGTAAAAAAGCTGGAGATCTGCCAAAGGCTCCTGAAGCGAAACCTCGTCGTGCACCGGCGTTCAAGCCGCGTCCTAAAAAAGACGAATAATCAAGTAATAAAACTGCCCTAGTACGGAAATACTGGGGCAGTTCTTTTTGTACGGAGAGATGTCTGAGTGGTCGAAAGAGCATGATTGGAAATCATGTATACTCTGAAAAGGGTATCGAGGGTTCGAATCCCTCTCTCTCCGCCACGCATCGCCTGATGCAGCAAGTATTCATAAACACCATTTTTCTGATCTCTTTATTAATAAATAAGATAGTAATTTTTTTTCGGGGAAAATTATGAAAAAATTCATGTTCGCAGTTGTTTTTTTATTGAGTTCAATCTCGATTTTTGCAGATTCAAATCGATTTGCTATTTCTGCTTCAGAGATTCCAGATACTCAAGACGTTTTTTTTCAGATGATACATGAAAAATTCCAGGGTTCTGATGAGAGTTTGTTACTTCACACAAATAATGTAAATAAAATCGCAGAAGTATTGCCGGTAAACTTGCGAGCATCTTTTTATGATAAACTCTCTAAAGAGAGGGATGCTAACAATGAGTATATTGAAGCAATTTATGACGTACATGGAGGTAACTTAAGCGATGAAATAAAAGAGGAAGTGGCGACTGTTTCAATGCAACAAGCCACTGCATTTGAGGAGCTCCTCATTAAGATTCAAGCGGCACTAGATAAAGTGTGGCAAGGAGAAAAAGAGCTTCAGGATATTATTAATGAAACTACAGATACAAATTCTCAAGAATAAAACAAACTATGAAATCAATTACGGATTTTATAAAACTGAATTTGGCATTTGCTTGGTTGGTTTAATAGATCAATATATTTGTCATCTTTCATTTCATGATAATGAAGAACAAGGATTACTTGAACTTCAAAAAGAATGGCCACAGGTGAAATTAATTTCTGATCAAGAGAAAATTCCCAAAATCATTAAAGCTATTTTTAAAAAGAGTGGTGAAACGTTTTCTCTAGCATTACAAGGTACTCCGTTTCAAATCGAAGTGTGGAAACAGCTTATTAAAATTCCAGCAGGTAGCATTGTTTCATATCAAGAAGTGGCTCATGCGCTAGGAAAAGCAACTGCAACTCGCGCCGTTGCAAGCGCCATTGCAAAAAACAATATTTCCTATCTTATTCCATGCCATCGCGTTATTCGAAAATCTGGAAAAATAAATAATTATCGCTGGGGAATGGAACGGAAAAAGAAATTGCTAGAATTTGATAAATACAATTAATTCTTTGATTATACCTCACTATCAAAAATGCCTAAATGCATAATTTTCTTGATTTTTTAAAAATTTATGGCAATCTGAAATTACTGTGTGTTTATAAACTATTTAATAGGAATAAAAAATGTTTGGTAAGTTCAAGAAATTATTAGGTTTGTCGATAGCGGTTATTTTAATGGTTCCTATTTCTGCAATGGAATCGAATAATAATTCAAAAAAAGAAATCGGGAAAATCAAATCCAGTGAGGTTCGCCCATATAAGCCAGCTTTAAGCGCTCGCTATCCTCTTACTGCAAGATGGCTAAAAGCAACTACGGCCGGCTTAGGTTCATATGCTGCGGCTAAGCGATTTATTAATTCATCAAATGATAATAATCTTAATTCATTATTTATTGGTGCCGCTGTAGGAATGGGTGTTTATCTTTATGATTCCTTTAAGAACCCAGCATTGATTGATAGTCTTATATGTAATCCAAATGTGGCATTAGTACAAGCAAATAGCATTCGCAAACAATTTAAATCGGAAGCGAAG
This sequence comes from Candidatus Babeliales bacterium, assembly GCA_036260945.1. NCBI lineage: Bacteria > Candidatus Babeliae > Candidatus Babeliales > Candidatus Babeliales bacterium. The sequence goes on along the minus strand of DATALT010000002.1, from coordinate 575,211 downwards.
AAGTCTGGATTAGATAAAGTAGAGAATACGGAAAGACTAATAGGCGAATCAGATAAATTACTTATAAAATATGAACAAAAATCGCCAATATTTTTACTTGGAGAATGTGTTAAAGAGGGATGGGGGCCATGTCTTTTGAGTCGATCTTATCAGCCAAAATACCGTGAAGTATTTGAAGAAAAAGTGAGTTCGGCGCTCTTAGGAAAATTAAATTCAAATGGGTCAGCAAATTATGTTTCTTTTGCGTCTGGAGGTAATTTTCAGGATCTTGTTTTATTGACAAAGACATTGGCTTTAAAGCCTGATGCACAGCTTGATGTTCATTTGATCGATTTTCAATATACTCCGTTTGTTAAATATTTAGATGTTGCTCAAAACAACAGAAAATTGGATTCAGATAAATCGTTTGATTTTAGCGAAAAAGTTCTAAGTGAAATGGCTGAATTTGCTCGTAAAGAATGGGGATTAGGGGAGAAAGAGCCAGAAGAGATTAAGGAAATGTTAAAGGGTGACATTCATGGAATTGGTTCGGCAAAGAATCAACTTGCAGTGACATTGAAAAAAATGTTTCCACATGCAGTAGTCAATTTTCATTTACACGACACTGCTGAAAGTTACCTCAACTACATAAAAGATAAGAATTTATCTCATGCTGATGTTATTTCTACATGTGATATTCAAGATGAGATGAGTTTGCTCAAGAGAAGTTTGCTTCATTACAAGAAGTTGTGTGCAGAGACATTGCAAAAAAAACAGGATTCAAAAAATATTTTTCTTACAAAAGATCCTTACAAAGGTGAAGCGGGGATTGCAACTTTATCACTCAATGAAAATCAGAAATCTGAAAAATGGGAAGCTGATGAATCTGAAACAGATAAGACAGTAGTTTACTTAAATATTGAGCCGATAAAAGCGGAATGGTTTACTTTTTTAAGAAAATCAAATTAATGCTTAGGGACAAACTATGAATTTTAAAAAAAATATTATCTACGGATTAATTCTTAGCATGGCGGTTAACGCTGCTTATGCTATGGAAAGCTCGAACCAAAAATCAAAAGAGAAAATCAAATTGCTTGTTATCCCCGGTCAAAATGGACTTGGAGGGGGGAATATTGATAAAGTACTTCCTCAGCTGGAAGCGATTGCGGTAGATACTCCTAGGATAAATACGGTTGCAGATTTATTTGGGAAAAATTCTCCAGATTTGGGCCAGGGAAATTGTATCAATCTTTTGAAACAAACAATGGAGCCTATTCTTCAAGATTCAGATGCTGAAGGAGTAATCATTCATGGTTCTTCGCAAGGAACTGCAACAGCGATAAATTATACAGCAGAAAATCAAAAAAAGGTTAAAGCATTAATAATGGAGGCTGTTTTAGGTTCGGGAAATAGCGCAATTTACCATACGGTAAAAGAAATGATGTCACCTAAATTAGCCAATTTGCCTCTAAGCTATTACTGGATGCCTTATTTTGCCAAAGCAATGTTCCCTTTTTATTCTCCCGGTGGCAAGCAACCAATTCTCAATGCCGATAAAATACCAACTGATATTCCTGTCGTCATTATTCACAATAAGAACGATCCACAACTTGCTTATTCTGATGCACAAGCGCTTTATGCAAAGCTAGTATTAAATGGAAACAAGAATGTTTATTTAATGCCAATGAACCGCAATTATAGAGAACATGTGGTATTATTAAAACGTAATGAGAATGAGAAAGAAATAAAATCGATTCAAACTATTTTGCATAATCATCGTTTATTAAAAGCGGAACAAACAGTAAGTGCTGCAACACTCAAAGAATTTCAACCTGCGCTGAATGATGAATTTCATAAAGCACATTCAAATTTAGTAAGCAAAGAAGAGAAAATGCGATATGTTGATTTTGGTGTAAAAACAACAACGTATGCTGCATTATGCTATTGTGCCTATAAAATATATAAATATTTAAAACCTCAGTAATTAAGATTAGATATTCGATTAAGGACACAATTCATGATTCGTAATTCTTATATTACCAAACCTCTGTTTACTTTATTATTCATCGCAATTGGATCAAATCATTATCAAGCTCAAGCGATGGATCTCAATCCTCTCAATTGGGATTTCAAAACTAAATGCGCTGCGATCGTAGGTACAGCTATTGTGGCAAAAAAGGGGTGGGATGCTGCATGGCAATTAAAAGATCGCTGGCACTATGATGGCACAAAAATTCCTTTGGTGTACCATGAAAATTACGACATTGGTTTTTTTGGTATAGAAAAACTTCATCCATTTGACTCACATAAATATAGTAAAGTTGCACATATATTAAAAACAAAATGGAAAATTTCTGATTTACATTTTTATCAACCAGCATCCCAAGTGTCGCAAGAAGATCTGCTAAAAGTTCACACAGAAAAATATTTGAATTCTTTAAGCTCTTCAAAGGTGATTCAACAGATCGTAGAAGTTCCCGTCGCCAAAATTCCAAATTTTCTTTTGCAGCACTATTTACTTTCACCTATGCGATATGGAACGCAAGGGACGGTAATGGCTGCTCAATTGGCGTTTGATCACGGTGCTGCAATTAATCTCTCAGGCGGTTACCATCATGCAAAGCAGGATAATGGAAGCGGTTTTTGCGTCTATGCAGATATTCCTTTAGCGATTCAAAAGCTGCGGGAGAAAGAAAAAAAAGATTTAAAGATTTTCTATATTGATCTTGATGCGCATCAAGGCGATGGTGTCGAATCATGTTTAAAAAATGATCCGAATGTATATTTCTTTGATTGTTATAATGAGAAAAATTTTCCCTATGCGAGTGATAGTATCGAGCTTCGAGAAAAAATACATAAAAAATTAACTTCAAAAGATATTTACTGTCAGGGCGTGCAGCATTCTGGAAAGTGTCAAAATTGCAATCACGCATATATTGCGAGCGTAAAGAAAGCTTTGCCAGAAGCGTTAGATGAATTTCAAAAAATACATAAAGCAAAACCTGATCTTATTTTTTATAACGCAGGAACTGATCCATTTGAGGAGGATGCGCTTGGCAGGATGAAATTGACTAAGAAAGGTATTATAGATCGGGATGAATTCGTATTTGCGCAAGCAATAGAACATGAAGTTCCAATATGCATGACGCTTTCAGGTGGTTACTCCCTTCGAAGTGCCGAAATTATTTCTGCCTCAATTTGGAATTTGTGGAATAAAGGATATCTAAAGAAAATTGATAAAGAGCGCGTTGTTAAACTTGATTAAGATTTGATTTAGAGTCACCTGGACTTGTTGATTTTTGAGTAATCAGATATACTTTATCTGTGTCCTAAAAATTCTTAATTTTTGATGCAATGCGCGCAATTAAAAATTGGGGAAGTTTGTAAAGATAGAATGCTTAATTTGTCAGGTCCGAAAGGAAGCAGCAAGGGCACGTCGATTCTTGTATGAACTTCCCCTTTATTGTACTCTAAATATAAGCTTCTCTTGGTAAGCTAAATTTCGTAAATAATTTTTTTGGGGTCCCCGAAACCACGGCCGAACGGGCGTGTATGGGGTTATTATCATGGATTTAAATCTAACGCGTAAATGGCGCTCGCGCACGTTTGATGGCATTGTTGGCCAATCGCTCGTAGTTCGCATGCTCAAAAATAGCTTATATCTCGATCGATATTTTCCTGTTTACCTGTTTTCGGGCCAGCGGGGATGTGGAAAAACAACTACCGCCCGTATCTTTAGCGCTGCGGTAAACTGTGAGCAGTTGCCAAACTTCCAAAAAGATCCAAGAAATAGAGCAATTCCATGCCTTTCGTGTGAATCGTGTGTTGCATTATTTGAGAGCCGTCATCCAGATTTTATAGAAATTGATGCTGCATCTCATACAGGCGTTGATAATGTCCGCCAAATTATTGAGGCGGCGTCGTTGCTTCCGCTGCTTGGCAGAAAGAAAATATACCTGATCGATGAAGCTCATATGCTCAGCAAGGCGGCATTTAACGCGTTTTTAAAAATTTTAGAAGAGCCGCCACGCTCAGTTCTCTTTATTTTGGCAACAACCGATCCTCATAAAATTATTGATACGGTTCGTTCACGGTGCTTTCAAGTGTTTTTTGGCCCAGTAGCGATGCCAGAAGTGGTCGATCACTTGAAAGACCTATGCGCAAAAGAATCTATTGCCTATGAAGATGAAGCACTTGCTTTGATCGGAACGCACACCGAAGGATCGGTGCGTGATGCAATTAACTTGCTGGAGCGTGTTCGATTTTCTCATGCAAGCGTCGGCAAACAAGCAGTTCTTGACGTGCTTGGCTATATTGATGATACCCAGCTTATTGAGTTGATGAAGGCGGTTTTAAGCGAATCAAGTGAACAGGTAATTTCTTGGTTTGAGATGAATAAAGTGCAGGATCGATCAGCACCAGCGCTTTGGGATTCATTTATTGAATTGTTGCGTGCTCTTTTATGGGCTCATAACGGTAAAACTATTGAGCGGTATTTGCCACTTGCGCAAGAAGTAACTGCGCTCAGCAAGCAGTGCTCGCTCCCATTTATCAGCCAGGCGCTTGAGCTTTTTTACGATCATGAACTTTTGTTTTTAAAAACAACTTCGCAACATCGCCTTTTTGAATCGCTTATTATGGCGCTTTGTTTGCGCACGCATGAAAAGCAATCATCTACATCCGGCTCAGCCAGTAAACCGACCATAAAACATTCTGCGGTAAAGCCAGTAACTATTTCTGCGCAAAGCACGCCAAAAGACAATACGGCAGTTGTAGTTGAAAATTCACTAGCACAACCTGCGCAATCGGCTCAAGAAACGCCAAAGATCGATAATCGTTGGCACACGGTAGTTCTCGCGATAGAAAAATTAGATGATCCGTTGCTGATATCTCTTTTCAAGCAAGCACGATTTATTTCATTTGAGCAAGAATCGGGCAAGCTCGAAGTAGCATTTGGCAAAGATTTTATTTTTTTTCAAGAGCGAATAGAAAACACGAAAGCAGTTTGGAAACCGATCATAGAATTAAGCTTTGGCGCTCAGGTGCAGTTTCATCCATCGTTTATTGATCATTCAGTTGAAATTGCTGCCCCAAAACCGGTAGCGCCAAAACAGCCAATGCCAACTGCGCAGCAATCAGCACGGCCACAAGCGGCACCGCAATCGGCGGCCCCTCAAAATCAATGGCAGCAACGCCGCAATTCGTACGAAAAAAAAACAGTTAAACCAACTGAACGGGTCAAGCCGTTCGATGTTTCGGATCGCGAACAATGGAAAAAAGCACATCGCATTCTTGAAACATTTCCCGGTATTATCAGCGAGGTACAGCAATGAGTTCATTACCCCAAGTAGTAATTGTTGGGCGAACCAACGTAGGCAAATCAACACTCTTTAATCGTTTATCGACCGACGTGAAAAGCATGACGCTCGATTACGAGGGAGTTACGCGAGATTTTGTGCGCGATACGGTTTGCTGGAAAGATACCTGTTTTGAATTAATTGATAGCGGTGGCATCAGTATTCATAAAGTGCACGATCCATTGGGCGAGCGTGTGCGCCAATTAGGTTTTGATCTTATTGAAAAGGCTGATTTACTTCTTTTTGTCGTCGATGGGAAAGCAGGATTAACTGAAGACGATCGCCAATTGATTCAAGTGGTGCGTCGCAAAGGAAATAAAGTGCTTTTAGCTATTAATAAAATGGATAGCAATCAAGCGCAAGAAATGCTTTATGAATTTGTACAACTCGGCTTTGATGAACAATTCCCGATCTCAGCACAACATGGGACTGGAATTGCAGAGCTTCTGGATGCAATTCTTGCAGCGCTTCCAAAACACGCAAAAATTAAAGAAGAAGAACCGCGTTATTCAGTGGTGCTTCTTGGTAAGCCGAACGTAGGAAAATCGTCTCTTATGAATTTGCTTTTGGAACAAGAACGATCGATTGTTTTTGATCAACCGGGCACTACGCGCGAAGCGATCACCGAGCCAATCAAATTCTATCAAGAAACAATTGCGATGACCGATACGCCGGGTATTCGTAAAAAAAGATCGATCGATGAATCGCTTGAAGAGATGATGGTGAAATCATCATTTCGCGCGGTAAAAAACGCATCGATTATTTTATTATTGATCGATTCTCCGCAAGGGCACATGAGCGATCAAGAATTGAAACTCGCATTTTATTGCTTTCAAGAAGGCAAAGCAATCATTCTGCTTTTCAATAAAGACGATTTGATGACCGATTTCAATAGAAAAGATTTAGCATTTGATCTAGAACGATACGATTATTTTATTAAAAAAATCCCTTCGCTTACGATTTCATGCAAAACCGGAAAAAATATCGGCAAAATTTTACCGCTCGTGAAAAAAGTTTGGGAACGTAATACGCAGAAACTGAACGATCTTGAGCTCACACAGGTATTTAAAGCGGCGCTTGAACGAACGCCTCTTTATTATCAATCGAAATTATTGATGCTTTATCGCGCAGAGCAGGTGCGCAACGCTCCAATTACTGTTTTGCTCTATGTAAACGAACCAAAATGGTTTGGTCAGAGCCAGGTAAGTTTCTTTGAAAATGTAATGCGCGAACATTTTGATCTGGTAGGTGTGCCAGTTCTTTTTATTCTGAGAAAAAGAAATTAATTTTTTTTGAGAGGAAAAGAGCATGAACAAGAAGATTCATTTTCAAGGCATGGATTCGTCTGTTGCCATTGAAAACTATATCAACGATCGATTGCCAAAAATTGAAGAATTTCTGAAAGATAATGCAGGGCCTGTATATATTGATTTCACCGTGCGCCCAGGAATTCCGCATGCGCACAGTCAAGCTGAATTGCGCGTAAAAACGCCTCATCATGAAGTGATGGCGCTTAAAGAAGGGCCGCATGCTTATCAACTCATCGATATGGTGATCGATAGCGTTTATGATCAGCTTCATGAACATAAGCGGAGAATGACTGCCAATAAAAAAAACGGCAATAGCGATTACTTTAAAGGTGCGTAGTTACGAGATTTTATTGATCAATAAAAAAGGGCGCTTGAGAAAGCGCCCTTTTGCATTTCAATATTAATTATTTTTTATAGTGAACGTTCAGCTCATGAATAAATTCGTCACGCGGCATCTGATAGAGCTCACTCGACCAGCGTTTTTCGATAGATTCAGTAGCCGGATCTACAATCAAGAATGCAGGAAGGCCGACGATCTTAAATTTCTCTTTTACGTACTTATATGATTCTTCGCATTCATCGGTACCATCAATTTTGAGCGGTATATAATTGCTGAGCGCATTTCTTACCGCATCATCTTTAAGAGTGCTGTTATTAATGAGTTTGCAAATTGAGCAATAACGAGCCCATACATCGATAAAAAGCTTTTTATTTTCTTGCAATGCGAGTGTGCGTGCTTCTTGATAATGTGTTTGCCAAAAGTCATCGTGCGGACATGCAACGTACGATTTATATCCCTCTGAAAGCGCGAGAAGTGCTCCAATAATAAATAAACTTCCAAGTGCGTTATTAATTTTTTTCCAGCGTCGTGAAGTATGCGTTTGATCTGCAGATAGATAAACGATTCCCACCGCAATCAAAAAGAGAGCAACGAATATCATCAGAATGTGCCATGGTATTATGACGGAAAGATAATAAAAGCACACGCCGAAAAGAAGGAGCCCAAAAAGTTTTTTTACTTCAAGCATCCACATGCCAGCTTGCGGAAGCAAAGAAAGTGAACTAGAGAAGGTGCCAATAATTAAAAGAGGCGTACTTAATCCTACCCCGAATATAAACAAGAATAAGAATCCCATGAACATGCTGCCCATCGTTGCCACAATACTCAAAAGCAGAATGAGTCCGGGAGAAACGCAGGGCGATGCAAAGGTGCCGCTTGCGGTGCCAAAAAGAAACGCGGAGAGAAGCGAGCCGGAGCGTGAACGATGCGAGCCTGATTGTTGCATAAAGCGTGGCACGTACATTTCATAAAGACCAAACATTGAGAGCGCCAAATAGGCAAGAAAGCTGACAATAAACAGTATAAAAATTGGATGTGTAAGTAATTTTCCATAGATCGGGCCAGTATAGCTTGCGCCAAGCCCTAACAGTGCAAACGTTGTTGCAAGGCCGAGAGTGTATGCTCCTGCTCGCGCAAAATTTCCGAGCAATGAAGCGCTCTTTTGCGCATGGAGAATGCCGACCGTGATCGGAATCATCGGATAAATACAAGGGGTTAAGCTTAAAAGTAAGCCAAGCAAAAAAACGAGAGCTAAGCGTATGGGCAAAGAATTAGTATTTTCAATTAGTTGAGAAATGTTTTCTGAGATAGACCATTTTTTTGGAGCAGCTTGCTCACTATTTTTATTTATTGCATTATAGTTTTTTTCATCTTGTACAATTACGCTTTCATCCTGAGCTGACTGATTCTGGAAGGAAATCGGCTTGGTAATATGCCCTGGGCCACGATCGGTATTGATATGGTACATAAGGTGTAAAAAAGCATCGGCAAGTGGAGTGTCATTTTTCTGCTTAACGTCTACCTTAAATTCTGCACGATCAACGTATACCAATTGAGTTTCTTTTGTTGCTGGATCATAACGCTTGAGCGGTTCTTGTTGAGGTTGGAGAGCGGAAACATACATATCCGGATGATCAACCGAAATATGCAGTGCATCTTTATAGAGAAGCTCTTGCGGTTCCAGATTAAATAGAATAGAAACTTCTAACTCATTTTCAGATTTTTTGATTGTTTCTAGAAGCGGTGTGCTTTCTGCAAAAACTGAGGATGCAATCAAAAAAGGGATGATCAAAAAACGGAGAAGGTGCATGGGATGCCTTTTAAAACAGATGACATTGATATTTTTTCTATAGTAATACAATTTAGGTAACATGTAATCGGTGTTCATGCAATATTTTTTTAATTGCATACTCGTTGATCATAATTTTTTGAACTGTAACTCAGCACTATTATCACATTGATCAATCTGTTTTTTCCGTGAGTTTGTCACTAATCGCGACTATTAACTATATTGATAGATTTGTTTTTGGAGCATACGTCGATTTTTGCAAATGAATTTTCTGCGTTTCTCTCTTCAGGCAATTGCTGTGCGTTCCCTAAATAGCCGGTAATTTCTTTGCGCATTTGGTTCCAGGTATTTTTATTTAATTTCGTGCAGAAGGGTTTAAAGGTAAAAAAGAGTTGGCAGTTAATCGAGCCGTTTTCCGCTTTTGCATTTAATTGTGCATTTGTTTCTGGGGGCAATGCGAGCTCGATTTGATCTTTTGCGGTAATGGAAATGGTGCTTTTGAGTGGAATCGTATGAAAACTGATCGAGCATGAACTTTCAGAAATGGCGGTTATTGAATTGCCAATGTGCCGAACGTCGATCGTATCTTGCGTTTTTATATACATGATGCCATCGACCGATTTTATTTTTACCGGGCCGCGTCCCGTTATCGAAACGGTGGTTTGTTCAGGAATCATGAGTTCAAGATCTATTTTGATGCCGTCATCGATCGGTTTAGGTATTGTTATCGATGCCTGTTTTTCATCAACTGAAATATGCATAGTAGGTTTTGGCTTTTTTTCTTTTATATGTTTTACCGATTTGATCACCAGCATTGGGCGTGCCCATGTTTTTATCACAATTGAGCCGACCGTTTCATTATGCACATTTAAAGTACCAAGTGGTTTAAAATGATGTTCTTCGTAACCAGATTCTTGTTGCCCGCCTGAGATCCAACTATTCATTGACTGGAGCGAAATTCCACTTGCGGGCAATGATATTAGTTGCAAGAGGCAGCTGATAATGCATACACTGAAAAGCTGATTCATAAAAAGTACCTTTTTACGCACGGTAAATTATCAGGATGTCACCATGCAGTATACAAAAGTTGATGCAACTATTCAAAAGCGCCTCACTCAGATTATTAATGAGCACTATCCATTAGTGCAGTCGATAGCGCAAAAACTCGCTGAGCGCGGTTGCCAAGCATTGCTTGTTGGGGGAGCGGTGCGCGATCTGTTTTTAGGATTGCCACTTAAAGATTTAGATATCGAAGTTTATAATTGTTCGCTTCAACAACTTGAAGCGGTACTTGGTGAATTTGGCCAGGTAAGTTTGGTTGGTAAAGCATTTGGCGTTTTGCGTGCGCATGGGCTTGAGGCCGATTGGTCCGTTCCGCGCAGCGATGCCTTTGGGCGTAAACCAGAGGTGGTACTTGATCCAAATCTTTCTTACGAAAAGGCTTTTGCGCGCCGCGATTTAACGATTAACGCGATGGGGATTAATTTAATCACGTTTGAGTTGATTGATCCATTTGATGGATTTACCGATTTAAAAAAGAAGATATTGCGCGCGCCAGATCCTGTTTTTTTTATTGAAGATCCGTTGCGCTTTTATCGCGTAATGCAATTTGTCGGGCGGTTTGAAATGAAGCCAGATGCAATTTTAAATAAGTTATGTTCAGAAATGGATCTCAAATCTGTTTCTCGAGAACGCATCGAAGCGGAATTTGCAAAACTTTTGCTCAAATCGAAACAACCATCGCTTGGTATTTCCTGGCTTGATGAGATTGGCAGACTCAAAGATATTTTGCCAGAGATTGCAGCTACCAAAGGAGTTCCTCAAGAGCCGGATTGGCATCCTGAGGGTGATGTGTACGAACATACTAAACAGGCTTTAGATGCCGCGGCCGCCCTTGAATATGCATCGCAAGAAGAAAAATTAAAAATTGTGTATGCAGCATTATGCCACGATTTAGGAAAATTAAGCACGACTCAGATTTTTGATGGAAAGATCATAAGCTATGGGCACGAAAAAAAGAGTGAAACACTCGCTAAGAGAATGCTTAAGCGAATTATGCGCAATAAAGATCTTATTTCATGCATATCAAAATTAGCTCGTTATCATATGCAGCCCGGCCAACTGGTTAAGAATAATGCAAAATTTCCCGCCTATAAACGACTTGCGCGCAAATTGGCTCCAGAGATTTCGATGCAGATGCTTGGCAAGCTTATGCTTGCAGATAGACAAGGAAGAAATCCTAAAAAAGGGGCGCCTCTTACCGAGCAATTTTCTGATGTTGCCTCATTTCTTGAGAAAGCGAAAGAGGCTTTCGTACTTCACGAACCGGAAAAGCCGATTTTACAAGGGAGAGATTTGCTGGATGTTATCAAACCAGGCCCTGAATTAGGAAAGCTTATTAAGCGGGCTTATAAAATTCAGATTGATGACGGTATTAGAGATAAAGAAGAATTAAAAAAACGCGTTTTAAGTAACAATTAACTTATTTTTTTGTTTGTACGAAGTGCTTCATATCAAAAGTTAAATTATTTTTTTGATTGAATTTGCTTTGAGCCTTTTCGAAAGAAAAACGATAAGGTTCCGGTTCAAGTTTCTTTATTATTTTAATTACGCGGCGATCTTTTGTGCGATCTATCCCAAGTGAATCTGTAGTATAGTAATCTGGACGATGCATTAATTTTTGAGCTATTAACAAGAACCAATGTCCACGACCTGAAGGGTTTTGTTCACTCATGGTGCCAATTGGAAATAGTAAAAGACCATTTTCAGTCTGGCGCCAGTCATCGATTGCTTGCTGATATAAATCAATTTGATTTACATCATCAAGTACAATGATACCAGAACGATCATTTGAGTCATGAAATTGAGAAGCTAGTTCTTTAACTTCATCTCCTTCGACCCATTGATCTGGCGTAGAATGCTTTTTCTTCACAAGTTCAGTAATGAGATCATCATCAACTTCAATTTTTATTTTTGCAAGATCCGGTAAGAATTTTTTTATATTTTCTGACTTCTGAAGGTGTGGGAAGTTAGCCATTTGCTTTCTAAAAATGGCATTTATTTCTTTTTCAGTAACCGTAAATTTTTTCTCATTCATTTCTATATAATAGTCAGCAAGACCTTTAGCAATATTATCAAGAGCTTCTCTATATTGGCCCCAAACTTTTTTATCGTTTTCATCTGTCGCTGGTATACTGATTAGGAAATCTTTTAGCTTTTCTTGCAAATATGCTTTAGTTTCTGCCTTTTCTCGATATTCTTTGACAATTAATTTATAACTTTTTCTACCCTGTCCCCCTTTATTTAACGCTAATTTAAAAGTTGCGTCATCGACAAACTGTCCGTGATTATCTAAAGTTATTCCATTTTTATGAAGTTCAATTGCGGTTCGTAAATTGTGAAATGCATGTATACCGCATGTTGCAGGTTCATCTTGCTCGGTACTAGGAAGATGTTTAATTCGATTTTGAATTTCAGGGTTGAGATCGCAAGACTGCCGATATTTTTTTGATAAATATAAGAGCGAGCTCGTAATACCTGCAAGCACGGTGAGAACACCAGCTGCGCGGACAGCTTCTTGTTTTTGTGTATCGAGAGATTCGAAGCGTTTTTTCAAATACTCAAAGCTTTGGGTAAAAATATTTGCTTCAAGTGGGGCAAAAGCAATGCCAAATACTAGTGCGAGAATTACAAAGTTTTTGTTATTCATGGTATTTTTCGTCCCTTATTATATCAATAATTATTGCATTAATTATCAAATTGTCAATTGGCTGGGTTGGCAAACCATTTTTCGTACACTTGTACCAGAGCTACTACTTCAGGCTCTTTAGTGCGGTCGATCTCTTCAACCGTTAATGCCGAAGCGTCTAGCCCTTGTTCTGCCAATAATTGTAATACTTCAGGTTCTGTTTCTGTATGCAGATCGTGCTTAAGAGAATCAAAAATATATGCTTTAGCTTTTTCATTTCTTCTTTTTGTTATGGCCAAGCAATACCAATGACCACGAGAATTAACGTTGTTTTCATTCATCGTTCCGAGAATGTGGACACGAATATAATCTTTTGTCGGATCATATTGGTTATACAATTGGTGGTTTTCAATTTCATTTTTACTACCTAAAACGTCTATCTTGTTGCGATGTTCATATGGGAAATATTTTATGAGGGCTTCAATTTCATCACTTTGCAACCATTCGTTCGTTGTATCTTTTATGAACTTCTTAACAAGATCTTGAAGGTATTGAGGTGTTACTTTTAATTCAAATTCACCGGGAAAATAGGTATTGAAATTTTCAATTAATTCTTTGATACGTAATTGTTGTCTTAAAATATCTAGAATGAATGATTTATCGAGAACAAAAGTTTTCTTGTTTTCTGTTTCAATTTCTGCGATGCCTCTTCCAAAATTATCGAAAGCGCCTATGTATTTCATGCATAAGCAAAGTTCAGAAGGCTTATCATTTTTTGTGTGCTTACGGCTTCGTGGGCACTGAACATTCTTAAACAGCAATTGCTGTAGTTCATTTTTTAATGCGATAGCTTCTCGATAATTGCCCGTTTCTTCTTTCCACGCGATTAGATTGAGTTTGAATAGCTCTTGATTTAGATAGTTATCTGTGGTCTCAATGTCTTTACCCTTTTCAAAATTATCAAAAACAGATTGCGCATTATGCAAGGCATAAAATGCACAGTCACCGCTAGTAGAAGATTGTACGAGCGATTCTATTTTTTTAATTTCAATTGGTTCGATTTTTGAGTTTGAAGATATCGGAAAAACGATTTCTTGTTTACCGTCATTTTGAGCAGGTAAACGTTGTTCCTGCTTGCCGGGATTTGGTTGAGCAGCTGTATCTGCTTTTTTAATCGGGGGTTGTTGCGCAGGTTGAGGATTGTTTTGTGGCATCGATTGAGGAGTCTTCCATTTCAATTTGGTGATTAAAGCCCCAATGATAATTCCAATGGTAAGGGTCCCAGCAATTTTTAATGTTTCTTTGCTGAAGAGATAGTTTTTAAAAGACGCATAGCTATCAGAAAATATATTTGCTTCTGCTGCAGGCATGCACCCAAGCAGAACTGCAAGAATTCCCGTAATAATTCGTTTATTGGTAATCATATAAGCCTCCATTAATTTATAGATTGCCATATAATTACAAATTGTCAAAATTTGATCGATTTTTGACTAGTTCATATAAATCTTGTCCAAAACTATTAAAAAACTGTAGAATAACCGTACGTGGAGGTATAAAAAAAGTATTACTGAAGGGAATTTCATGGTTGGGGTATACTCGAATCCGGTTATTCAGCTGATTACTCAATCAGATGCGATGACAAAAATTATTTTGCTTACGCTGCTCGCTCTTTCTATTATTTCATGGGCGCTTTTTATCTATAAATTAATTCTTGGCGCGGCTCGTCGTCGGCAGCTTATGCAAGCCTTAAAGGATGTTAGGCGTGCTTCCACTTTTGATGATCTACGAGCAGTTGCAAGTGAACATGCGCATACCATGCCCGGATTTGTCATCACAAAAAATTTAACTATTCTAAAAACCATATTGGAAACGCGACAAAGTTTTACGCCACTTTCTGATCGAGAACTTGAGATCGTTGAAGGAGACTTGGAGCAAAGCGTGGGCGATGTTTTGCACACTGAAGAATCGTATTTACCGTTCTTTGCGGCGATCGCTGCCGTTTCTCCATTGCTCGGTTTATTTGGCACCGTGTGGGGATTAATTCACTCGTTCGTGCGCATTAGCGAAAAGCAAACGGCAGACATTCCAACGATTGCTCCTGGTATTGCAGAAGCGCTTATCACGACGCTTGCGGGGCTTATGGTGGCTATTCCAGCTTTAATGATGTTCCATTATTTATCGACGCGTGTACGCACTCTTGAATATTATCTTTATAATTTAACCGATCGTTTAGTGTTTTCGGTCAATACGTTATTCCTTAAATAGCGGGAAGGGTGCGCATGATGAAATTACGCAGACGCCGTCGCGCGCAAGCATCAATACCGGAGCTGAGTTTAACGCCGATGATCGATACGGCACTCACTTTGCTGATTATTTTCATGGTGACAACGCCGATGATTCATAACGCGATTAAAGTAAATTTACCGCAAGGCCAATCAAAAGAGGGCGGCAAGGACGGGCAAGAGATTGTGGTAACGATTGATGCTAAAGGCGGTTTATTTTTGAATAGTAAACCGATAGCATTAGAACAGCTTGGCACTGAAATTAAAGTGCACGCAAGCCGTTCATTTAAAAAACCGGTCAGTGTTTGGGTGCGCATTGATGAAGGGAAATCATGCGGTACCTTGGTAGGGGTTATAGATCGCATCAAGGCTGTTGGGGGTGTTCAAGATGTTAAGATTGCGCTGGCAAGCGTTACGGTTTAATCTATCGCGCTTAATTATTATTTCGTGCACCGCTTCCATTGCATTGCATATCGCAATGGTAGTTCTTCTATTTGTGCCGCCAAAAAATACAAACACGATGCAGGTGATGATCGGTTCTCGCCGCATTTCAGATTTGCCTATTCAGTTTGTTTCCACGGCACATCATATTCCTGGTGCGATGAAGCGAGTTGCTCAATTGCAAAATCAATCACCGAAAAATGTTTCGGAAAAAAAGGTGCCAGTCACTGCATCTCCTGGGCCATCTACGACAATTAATAAAATGAAGCCGGAAAAAAAACAGATTGTTCAAAAGAAACAGCAAAAGCAACCATTAAAGACATCGGCCAAAGAAAAAAAAGCGGAACCTAAAAAAGAAAAAATCGTTGCTGCAGCAAAAAAAACGCCGGAAAAAATAATTGAAAAAAAACAAGAATTAAAACCGGAGCCACTCAAAAAAATTCTAGAAAAAAAAGAAGAGATAGAAAAGCAGCCCGAACAATTAAAAAAAATGGTTACTGAAAAGCAGGAAATTCAGCAGCAACCGATTCTTTCTCAAAACGATATTAAACCCACTGCGGTCGATAATGAAATAATTGCGATCGGCCATCAAGAATATGATGCTCTTTGTTTATATGCGGTTATCCAAGAAGAGATTGAGCGCGCTTGGCATCCACCGGCAGGAATTCGGCCTCCGCGCGGCTGCATCGTGAAAGTATCTGTTGATAATGACGGGAAAGTTTCAAATGCGGTGATTCAAGAATCATCAACCCTTATTACGTATGATATTGCTGCGCGCATGGCGCTATTGCAAACTTATTTGCCACGCGATCTTGCAGGAAAAGAATTGGTTATTGCGTTTCAATTGTAAAGAAAAATGATCCGCACCCGTTCGATACGATTTTTAACAAACTTAAAAATCACTCAGGGCGAGCGGAATTTTATTCAGTTCCAAATGAAAATGAGTAACAAAATTTTTAACGAATGTGTGCTAGTATTATAAAAATATAGAAATTACAAAAATAAAAAAACGCGGGCCGCTCGTCCTGAGTGATTTCGAGCAGAGCGAGAAATTGTATCGAAGGATGGCGGAGCGCAGAATCTTTCCATGATAGGATTATAGATGACGATAAAAAGATATATGAAGATGCTTATTTATATCAACATTGTCTTTTGTACACACCTCATTGCAGAAAATGCTCCGATGAATGTTTCTATTAAAGGATCCTCAGTTCAAAAAATGAAATTATTAATTGGCGTTATCGATGCAAATGAAATAATGGACGAAAGTTCCACGTTGCTTAAAGAGATGCTTGAACGTTCAAAGGCGATGTTGAGCGGATTTTCGGTTACGATCATGCCGTTTGAAAAACAGCCATCAAAAGCTGCAATGAAAGAATTAATGAAAGATGGATTTGGTTTAGGATTATTTTTAGCGCACACGTGGTTTGGCGGAACACTCGAATGGCGGTTATACGATCTTGACGCGCATTGTATGATTAAGGGGAAGAGGTTTTCAATTAAAGAGTATCCTGCGCGGATTGTTGCAGAACATATTGCTGACCAAGTATGGCCATTGCTTACCGGCCAGGGTAGTTTTTTTTCAACGCGCATTGCGTATTGCAAAGAAAAAAGAATCAAGGGGAAAAAAATTGAAAAACATATTTATGTAACAGCGCCCTATATTGATTGCGAAAAGTGTGCAGAACAATCGTCCTTGCTGGTGAAGAATGCAAATGCATTTGCCCCGCGTTGGAACAACGATTCTCTTTCACCCATGATTTTATATTCAGAAATTACGAATTCAAATGTACGGTTAATGTCGGTAGCTATGGATAAAAAAAGAAAAATGGTCGCGAATCTTGATGGATTTGTCATGCGTCCTTCGTTTTCAAGCGATGGGAAAAAAGTGGTCTACTGTTCGTGCGATGGTTCAATTGGAAGCAAAAGCACCATTTATTTATATCAGATAGATGAGCAAACAGGCAGATCTTCTCTTTCACAAGTTACTCATAACGCTGGCCAAAATATTTCGCCAACGCTTTGCGATAATGGAGACATTATTTTTTGTTCAGATGCGGGCAGTAAGCAACCCTATATTTGCTATTATCATGCAGATACAAAAGAATTTGAAAGATTAACCCCAGACGGCTATTGTTCAAGCCCAAGTTTTTGCCAAGCGACGAAAAAAATAGCTTATTCACGTATGTGCAACGGCACTGCACAACTTTTTTCATATGATTTGAATACAAAGACGCATACACAATTGACGTTTGATAACAGTAATAAAGAAGAATCGTGTTGGTCGCCCTGCGGAAACTATTTAGCATTTACTGTCACCAATGGAAAGACAAGCAGAGTTGCAGTGCATCATGTTTTTAGCAATGAACGAATTTACGTCACGAGCGCACAAGACCGTTGCTGCTATCCAAGCTGGTCGCCGCTTTATGAACAGCCAATAGGCGTATAGAATAGATGCTCGTTATTTAAATTTTGCTGGAAACTGTTTTACAATGCCGTTTGACAACTCTTGGCCCATGCCTCGTAACTGTTCCATAACTTTATCAAAATTGGTTACGTCGCCACTCCAATCTTTTTTCAAGCGAGCTAGCACTTCATTTGTAGTCAATTTAAGGTGATCATAAAGCATTGTCTGCAGGGGCTTGAATTTCCAATTACCTGGATTTGCATTTCGTAGAAATAGCGCAATATCATCTGCATTTGAATGCCATAAATTATCGTTGGCTTTTAATTTTTGTTGGTTATTTGCTTTTGCAGCATCGACAATGTCTACGGCAATTTTAATATGATTTTTTAACAGAGCGGTCATTTTTTTTCCAGCGTCTTCTCCATAAAACTGCGCAATCGCATTACCAATATCATCTTGATTTTTCATCAAGCGGTCAGCAGCAGCTTCTTTTCCTGGAGCGTTATTAAGTGCTTCGATAATGTAAATGCGTGTCCAGATACCATGATCAGACCAGAGCTGCGTCATCGCTTCGCGAAGATTGTACTCTGCCATTGGAATTGTTTTTCTAACATCGGGTTGAGTAATTGCAGCGGTAATTCCAGATGTTTTACTGAAAACAAAAATGATAAATAATGCGGAAATTCGTGATAATTTCACCATTCTGGCCTTTCGCAGTGCATGCCAATAAAATATTCATAATAGAAATTTTATCACAGTTCGCACATGTCAAACAATAAAAATAGACAATCGTTGCTTGGTAAAAAAATTTTGTTTTCTTTTGCTCTTTGGATATAGAGCTGCGCATTCTACAATGATTCTTCTTGAAAAATTGCTGAAGAACATCAACTCATGTTTGTTCACGCCCTAAAACGCTGATTTTAGGGCAATCTATCGACAGTTTTTTGATAATATTGTATACTTTGGACATAATAGAACGGCCCTTAGGCCGTAAATTAATTCAGTCAGGAAAAAATGGCTCTGGGGTTTGAAGCGAAAGAGCCGGTAACGCGACACGTTAAAAAAATATAAGACCGATAGGATAGCGCTTATGAAAAAAATGCGATTCAATCAATTATCCAAAGGGCCTCGAAATCTTATCTTTATTGTTATATTATTTGTTGCCTGTTTGGGACTACTTACAAAGCTGACCGATTATACGCGTCAGGTTAAAGGAATTAGTTATTCAAACTATTTAAAAGCGGTTGAAGAAGGCAATGTTAAAGCGGTTCATGTTTCTGGCCAAGATGTTTTTGGCGTTATGAACGATGGCTCTCGTTTTGAAGTAACCGTGCCTGAAAATACTAATAATTGGGACATCCTTAAAAATCACAATGTAGAATTCTCGGTAGCTGCAAATTCTAATCCGTACAATATGTGGTACATGATGTGGATTGCAATGTTGTTGGTGGTGCCTCTTGCAGCTTGGTATTTCATGCGCCAAGCACGCGGCTCAAATAATAGTAGCGGCGGCATTTTTTCCATGGGTAAAAGCAAAGCAAAAATGTTTACCCCTTCTATGATCAGTGAAAACTTTTCCGCTGTTGCAGGCGCTACCGATGCCAAAGAGGCGTTAAAAGACGTTGTAGATTTTCTAAAAAATCCTGAAAAATATCGTCGTCTTGGGGCGCGTATTCCTCGTGGTGTGCTTTTAGTGGGCGACCCAGGTAATGGAAAAACATTACTGGCAAAAGCGATGGCAGGCGAAGCGCATTGCCCATTCTTTAGCGTTTCCGGTTCAGATTTTATTGAAGTATTTGTGGGCGTAGGCGCAGCGCGCGTGCGAGATCTTTTTGAACGTGTACGCCGTCATTCGCCGGCGATTGTTTTTATTGATGAAATTGATGCAATTGGCCGTCAACGCGGAAGCGGTTTTGGTGGTGGGCACGATGAGCGTGAACAAACGCTTAATCAGCTTCTGATTGAGATGGACGGTTTTGAATCGTATAATTCTGCGGTGATCGTAGTCGCAGCTACTAATATGCCAGAAGTTTTGGATAAGGCGCTCTTGCGTCCTGGTCGTTTTGATCGCATGGTGACGGTCGACTATCCCGATGAAATGGCGCGCGAACAGATTTTAGCAATTCATGCACAAAAAGTTAAAATGGGTTCCGATGTTGATTTGAAAGATATGGCACGAGAAACGGCCGGATTTTCTGGCGCAGATTTGGGCGATCTTATCAATAAAGCAGCCTTGCAAGCCTCAAAAGAGGGCAAAGCGGACGTTGGTATGGCAGATTTAAAAGCTGCGCATAAAAAAATCGTACACGAGAAGAAAACGAGCGGCGCTACTTCCGTTAATCCGATGGTTACGGGAAGCGGAAATGCGAAAATGTTTGTTCCTTCACAGATCAAAATTACGTTTGCCGATGTCGCCGGTATGCCCGAAGCAAAACAAGAATTAAAAGATGTTGTAGATTTTCTGCGCAATGGTGAAAAATATCGACGTCTTGGCGCGCGCATTCCGCGCGGAGTGCTTTTAGTGGGCGATCCAGGCAACGGTAAAACATTGCTTGCAAAAGCGGTTGCTGGGGAAGGAAATTGCCCATTCTTTAGCGTTAGCGCTTCAGATTTCATAGAAAAATATGTGGGCGTGGGTGCATCTCGCGTGCGTGATCTTTTTGCACAAGCGCGAAAGCATATGCCAAGTATCATTTTTATCGATGAGCTTGATTCAATCGGTTCGCATCGCACATCTGGCGGCGATGGGGGCAGTGAAGAGCGTAATCAAACATTGAATCAATTGCTGACGGAGCTTGATGGATTTAATACGATCGATTCTTCGGTTATTCTTATTGCTGCAACAAACCGTTCAGATGTTTTAGACCCGGCATTGTTACGACCAGGAAGATTTGATAAGCAAATTCACGTTCCTTATCCAACGCTCAAAAGCCGCGAAGAGATTCTTAATGTTCACCTTGCGCGCATTAAAACTGATGGTGGTATCGATGTGCCTCGTATTGCGCGAAGCACAACAGGATTTTCTGGTGCCGACCTTGCGAACTTAGTAAACGAAGCGGCATTGATGGCAGCAAAACGAGCGGATGATAGCGTGGTAACTATGCACGACTTTGAAGCGGCGCGCGATCGTTTAACTCTCGGCCAAAAAATGGAATCTCGTGTAATGAGCGACGAAGAGAAAAGAATTACCGCCTTTCATGAAGCGGGGCATGCATTGGTACGCATTCTGATGCCGGAGCATGGTGATCCACTTGATAAAGTAACGATCGTTCCACGCGGCGGAGCATTGGGCGTAACTCACTTCTTGCCTGAGCGGGATGTAATGCTTGAAACAAAAGATAGATTTATGGCATTCGTGTACGTTGCTCTTGGTGGGCGCGCTGCCGAACTGCTTGCGTGCGGTGTGATGACGCCTGGCGCTGGTGATGATTTCAGGAAGGCGACTTCTTTGGTGCGCAGAATGGTATGCGGCGGAATGACGGATGAAATGGGCCCAGTGGTCTATGATCAAAGCCGCGAATATCGTTATTCTGAAAAAACTGCCGAGCGCATTGACGAGCTTGTTGAAAAAATTCTGAGCAACTCGATGGTGGCGGTAAAAGAACTCCTTCAGAATCACCGAGAAAAACTTGATAAATTGGCAATTGCGCTTCTTGAAAAAGAGGTTCTCTATGCCGATGAGGTTTACGAGCTTCTTGGTATCGATCCGCGCAGCAATTTCCGATTAACGGGGCAAGAAAGCTAAAACTCCACCGATACTACGGTTATCCAGGCCTTCCGTCTTGGCCAAGGCTGTGGCGGGCCCTTAAAGTTGTATGGGATATCGCAGTCAGAATGCCTCTTAATTTTGGAGGCTCGTGGTCTGGTAGGAGCGGTCATCGGGGCCGATTATCGAGCCTAGAGTACTGGAAATCCTCAAATTTATCGGTAATTGATGCTTTATCTTGTTAAATCAGATTGAAAAAAAACGATTTTATAGTACATTGTAAAGAAGAATACGATTTAATGACGTTCGTGAAAGGATGTTTGGTATTATGTCAAGAATCTGTTGCCTCTGTGATAAACGTCCTCAAAGTGGAAACTTAGTGAGCCACGCAAATAACCGTACAAAGCGCTGGGTGTACCCAAACGTACACAAAATGCGTTTCAGTATCGTTGGCCAAGCGCAAAAGAAAGTAATGCGTGGAGCTGTGTGCACCAAGTGTATCAAGGCTGGTAAAGTCGAGAAAGTTGTATAAAATCCTCAATTTACACCGCTTCGCGGCGGGTTGTGGGGACCCTGAATAAAATAATCTTTGCATACAGGCAAAGATTAGAGAAAAAATAAGGTCTAACGATGGCAAATACGAAATCTGCTAAGAAACAAGCACGTAAAAATATTAAGCGCCGCGATGTAAATCTAGCGCGCAAAACAGCAATTAAAAGTGCTGCAAAAAAAGTTCTTCTTGCAATCGAGCAAGGCGAAGATATCAAAGTAACGCAAGAGCTTATGCGTGATATCGAAGCGAAATTAGCTCGCGCAAAAGGCAAAGGCACGCTTCATAAAAAAGCGGCATCCCGCAAAATCGGCCGTTTGGCAAAGCGAGTAGCAGCAGCAAGTAAATAAATTTGCGCTGATTGCTAAAAATTTTTAAGAGCAGTGGATTAAATTCCGCTGCTCTTTTTTTTGCTCGTTAGCTATAATATTAGAAAAAATAATAAGGGGATTCATATGCATAAATTCCTTAGCAACTATTTTCGTTCTTAGTTTTTGTGATAGTTTACGCGCAATGGAGAGCACATCTGGATGGGTTATTAAAAAGGAAACCAATACCTACGAATCATATTATCTAGGTACAGAAAATGTTAAAGTCAGGGCGACTCATTATTGAGAGGGCCCATTGATGGGGATTGTTGATTGCAATTATTTATCTGATGGCAACCCCAAGCCTATTAATGTAGGATCAACTACATTAACAAAAATAGAGGAGAAAACTCCTAAGGATATGTTTCAATTACTTAAAAAGATGTACGAGTTGCAGTTTGAGGCGGCGCTACATGCACATCCAAGCAATTAAATGATCACGATTATAAAATTCTGAGTATTATGATTCTGGCTTTCTGAATATTTTGGGGAATCAAGATGTATAAAATGTTAATAGCAATAAGCTGTGTTGTTTTTTTGAATAATCTTGATGCGATGGATAGTAAAGTTTCTAAAGGGGAAAGTGAAAAATCTGAGTTCTATAGCTTTGACGGTATTGTTGCCACTCAAAATAAAAAAAACAAAAAGACCTTTGCAGCAAAATATGTAAATGGTGAAGTTGTCCAAGTGCCAGGCGCTACAGATATTTTTGAAAAACTAAAAAAACAATATGAAAAAGAGCAGGCACTGCGCCGAACGACTTAAAGAGATTATTGCGAGCATTAAAAAACGCTCATTGCCGATTGCGGTGCTATTTTTTTATGCCAATCACTTAGTCCATATTACACTCATTTTTATGAGATGGAGTTCTGAATGAAAAAATTTTTATCGTTAGCCATACTAATCAGTTTAAATGCTTCTTTTTATGCTATGGAAAATATTTTCAGAGGAGAGAACGTCAATTGTGAGTGGTTTATTGCGAGCACTGGTAACCAAATAATAATGGCGAGTTGCTTCTGGGAAAACAAGACATTTTTTGCGATCAGCAAAAGCAATAATGAAGAGTTTGATGAAAAAACGCTGAGCAATCCCGAGAACATCTTCAACGAGCTAAAAAAAGAGTTTCATAGGCGAACGCAACTTTCTAAAACCGCACGAAAAAGCTGAGCCTGTTTATCTATTCTAAAATTAAGCAGCTGCAGCGCATTCTTTTTCTGCCATCATATCTCGATAATTAACAAAGAACATTCTTTAAATTTCTAATAACGAAATTTTGCGCTATCAGAAAAATAGTAATGATTTTCATTATTAGTAAACAATATAAAAAAAATAATTATAATTGGAGGTGCATAATATTAATTGGCAGAAGGAATATGTATGGAAAAAAAATTTACAATAAATCATAAATTAAAAATTTGGTTATTGGTCATTGCGAACTTTTCATATACATATCCTATGAATCGCCCGAGCAATTCGAATCCTAGCTCGCCCAGAACTCCTGTCATTTCAGTCACGCGTTCAATAGGGGGATCACCGAGCACCGCCTCAAAAAGTTCACCAAGTCAGCCGAGCAGCGGCTCATCAAAAAGCAGTCAAAATACATCAACGGCGAAATCAAGACAGCCGGTCATGCTAGTTCAGCGCACAATAAATGGTGTAAGCAATCAATCATCCAAATCGGCTCCAGCTATTTCGAATACACATGGGCAGCCTAACCAAAATACGTCAAATCATAAGCCAGCATTTGTACCTGAAGCTCCTAAAGTACCCCGAGCTAAACCCACTTCAATGCAGCGAGATTACACTTCTCATGAACCAAACCTTTCTCAGGTGGAAATAAAAAACCCAACCCGAGATCCATGGAGCGAAACACTTCCCGTTGTGCCATATCATGATTTCGCAAAACCTACCAAATCTCAGAAGACAATAAATAGCCTTCAGGGCGATGATCAAAATGTACAACCCAAATTAATGCCAGAATCAATGAAAGACAACGCAATTAAATTATTGCAAGAACTGGAGTCTAAAAAAAATAATCATGAGGCGTACCAAGCGTGTGTTTTTGATCACAGATATGAAATAGCTCGTATGCTTAAGGCGCTGGGCTATCCTATTCCTGATACTCATCCAAGTCAAGCGCATTTCGCTCCGCCGGCGATAGGATTTATTCTTGCAGAAGGACCCAGTTTAATAAGATATGCTTTGGAAGCCAGTATGGCAATTGCTGGTGCGGCAGGGGCAGCTTGGTTAATATCAGGCAATAATTCTGAGCTCGATTGCACTAAGGAAATTGAGAGAATCAATTCTAATCCTAAGAATATAAAACAATCGTTAAAGGAAGCAAAAAAACGATATCAACGAGATTATGGATATGAGTTCAATATGCTTAGCACCGATTACGCAGATCGTGTCTATTCTCCCTCAGAAGTAAAAGAAATGAGGCAACGTGGCATCGATTCTCGTATTTTGACGCTAGAAGATGAGAGAGGTGCCTTTTTTGATCAATCACCACCTATCGAGCAAGCAAATCAGATAAATGCGTACTCTCCGATTGGTCAAATGGCTGAGTCAGAAGATGCTATCAGAAATTCGACCTCGAACAACGAAGTAAATAGTTCTCAACTTTTATCCACTATTACTCCAAATAATCAGAAAACGGGGCAGAAAGAAAAGAGTACGGAGAGAAATACGGAAACTAAATCCAGTCATTCAAGTGCAACTGGTGGAAGTCCAGATCCTGAAGATCCGTGGGGTGGAAAGAATAGGCAAAATTCAAAAAATAAGAAAGATTTTAAGGAACGTAAAGAAAATAAAATCTCAAAGAAAGAATTTTTTGAAAAAGTAAAACCAGATTATGAGTATTGGAAAGATGGAATTTACAAGAAAACAAGCAAAGCTGAAAGTTTAGCTGGAGCAGAATACTTGCAATGGGACCATCTTCACAATGATGTTGAGGCCTATAATTCCTCTTATAAGCATCTTGGGTCGATTGACCCTGAAACTCTAAAGCTATATAAGCCGGCTGTCCCATCAAGAAAAATTAATAAATGAGGATTGTCTATGGATTCCCCAAAAAATAATAAGCACATTTTTGAAGAAATTACGAACATGATCGATAACGGAGCGTCGGATGAACAAATAAAAGAGATTTTTGAAAAAATAAAATCTGAAGATTTTTATTTAACCAATCCGATCGTTTACGATCTTATTTCAAATAAAAGAATCAATATTTTAGATTATTTATATGAAAAAAAAATTCCTCTATCTTATGTGGACAATACGGGTGCTACGCCGCTGCACGTGGCATGCGCTATTAATGGAAGTCTTGAAGCCGTAAGATTTTTATTTGAACATCATATTGCTACTGACATTAATGCTAAAACTGATGAAGGCGAAACTCCTTTCTTGTTAGCAGTAATGTATGAACATGAGGATATACTAAAGTATTTTTTGAAGCATGCTAAACCAAATTTACAAGTAACTAACTCGTCTGGCGATACGGCATTTTCCTTAGCAGAAAATATTGGAAATCCTGAAATATTATTACTCCTACAAAAATTTAAAAGTGAAGATAAATTAAAGAGCAGGTAACGAGATTCTTTTTGAAATTAGCGCGTTTTTTACTATGGAAAAAAGAATTATTTTGGTATGTAAACCATTACGTTTTTACACAACTAATGATGAAGATTTGTTTTTTAATTGGTTAAAAAAAATAAAGTGCATAGAAGATTATAAAGGGGTGGGAAATGCTCTCCACGTTCTTATCAAATCTAAAAAAATCGAAGATAGCGAATTGCTAGAATTATTCGGAATTTTCGATCGATATAATTTGATGCAGAACAATTAACGATATTTAAAAATGCGGGCAACAAAGCCTGGTTCAAATAGCGGATTTAAAAAAAGAAAAAATGAACAATAATACAAACTATTTAGTTTGCAAAAATATTAAATTTGGTTCTCAGCATGATGAAGATGCTTTCTTTGAATGGATAAAAAAATTAAATGCATAAAAAGTTTTGAGGGCGCTCGGAATGAATTATATTTGGATTTGGTGGATGATAAAATTGAAGATCTAGAATTGCGGGACATTATCGCTTTATTTCGAGGATATAAAGTTGATATGGCGCAATTGAAGAGATTTTTGACTGAAGATAATAAGCGGTGGTTTTTTGACAATAAAAGAGCTTATTGGTATAAAAAAGTTTTTGAAAATAGGAGATGTTAGACAGGTTATTTTTGAGGTATTTATGGAGCTTATGCCGCAGCGGCAGATTCTTTTTCTGCCATCATATTGCGATAATTAACAAAGAATTTTTTAGCGACTTTTGGCGCTTCTTTAGAGGAACTTACATTTTCAACAAGCAATACCATAACGAGCGGTTTTTCTTTTTTATATCTAAAGCGGCCGGCAAACCATGCATGATAGAGCGGTTCAAGCTCCCCACTTTCTTGCGTTTCCATAGAGAAAATTTGCGCCGTTCCTGTTTTTGCATACACTTTCACGTTATTTATTTTATTAGTGCGCTGCGCTGTTCCGATGGTTACCACCGCTTCCATCGTCTTTTTGAGAAATTGGCGCGTTTCAGGTTTAATGGCGAGCGGTTTTTTTATTACCGGTTCGCTTGCAATAATGCGTGGGTTCACCAAATAGCCGGTGAAAATACTCGCGATCATGCGGGCTGTTTGCAGTGGGGTTACTAAATAATAACTTTGACCAATAACGGCTGATAAATTTTCTCCGGGCCACCATGGTTCACGCTTAACTCGCCGTTTCCATTCACTGGTTGGCACGAGGCCGGTATTTTCCGGCAATAAAATATTTGTTTTTTCTCCCAAACCAAAGCGATGTGCATAATCGGCTAGCGTATCGATCGATATTTTTTTTGCTATTTCAAAAAATAAAATATTGCACGATTTAGCGACCGCTTCATGAACAGAAAGTGCGCCGTGTCCATCTCTATTTGCGCAGTGATATTTGCGCCCGCGAAAGCGCGTAAACCCTTTGCAATAGGTAACCATTTCAGGATTAATAAGTTTATTTTCAAGTGCTGCACTCAAGGTAACAAGTTTGAAGGGCGATGCTGGCGGATAGCAGCAGACGGTTCGGTTTAAAAACGGTTTTTTCTCTTGCAATAATTGCCATTCACTGAGCGGAATCGGATCAAGAAAGAGCGCTGGATCGAAAGCGGGGCGGGAAACAATCGCTTTTAACGCGCCATCTTCAGGATCCATAATTAAAAGGCAACCACCATTTTCTAGCGGGAACGATTCTTCCGCAATATCTTGCAGCGTTAAATCGAGCGTTGTTGCAATATCTTGGCCCGCGAGCGCTTTGGAAAGTTCTTCAGCATATAGATTCGTCCCTACCGAATTGATCATTTTCAGTACGGTGCCTTCTTGGCCTCGCAGCATCGGCTCAAACATTTTTTCAATCCCCATTTTTCCCGCACCTTCTGAGTTCATGCTGCTAATATAGCCAATCACGTGACTTGCCTTGCTTCCGTAGGGATAGCAGCGTTTTAATTCTGTCGTAATGTTTATATTTTTATCGGTCGGAAAAAGTTCCGTAATTTTTCCCAACTGCTCAAACGTTGCGTTGGAAAAAAGAATTGCATCTTTTGAGGTGCGCTCTGCATATTTAATGGCGCTCAATTGCGTTTGTTCGATAGTAATTCCTAAAAGCTCTGCAACTTTTTGCAGCGTTGCTTGTTGCTCAGTAGTAAGTTGTCGGTTACCAGAGCCGCGCCAATAAATATTAGTAATAGGGCGATTCGTGGCAAGAAGTTTACCATTGCAATCAAGAATATTGCCGCGGCGCGAATATACTTTTTCGACGCGCAAAAAATTATGGCGTGCTCGATCATGAAGGTCTTTATTGAGATACACTTGGAGATACGTTAAGCGCATCATAATAATCATGCATGCAATCACATAAAAAATCGCAATGTATTTTATTTTTTTTGTATACGAAACGATTGTTTCCATGTATTAACTCCCCTCAATTATCGTCATCTGATTTAATTATGGTATTGAGCGGGTGGATTGTATCGCACATTTCGCTTAACTGTTCAGTGCTTACATGCGTATATTTTTCGGTACTCGCGAGCGTTTTATGCCCGAGAAGTTCTTGCAGTGTTCTTAAATCAACGCCTTGATTAAGTAAATGCGTTGCAAATGAATGACGTAATTTATGCGGCGTTATCTCTTTTTTTATTTTCAAAAATGCACGAAACATTTCAATAATCCGCTGCACAGAACGAGTGGTGAGTGGTTCGTTTCGGTTGTTTAAAAAAAGACGATCACTTTGACTTGTTGCTTGCGGACGTTCATGGGCAAGATACGAAAGCATCATCTCTTTTGCTTTTTGGCCAAAAAGAGCAATGCGTTCTTTTCTTCCTTTTCCATAAATCCGGATTGTTTTTTGTTCAATATCGATGTCCGAAATCTTAATGTGCACGAGTTCTGAGCATCTAATACCGGTCGCATAAAGAAGTTCAAACACTGCTTTGTCCCGATAGGGTTTGCGTGTTGGCAATTCATCAATTCTGACTGTATCAAGCACATGAAATATTTCATCCACGCTTAAAAAAAGCGGAAGTTTTTTATCCAGGCGCGGTCGGGTAATGGAAAGAGGAACGGTAATTCCAAGGGTTTTAAGAAAAGAAATAAACGATTTCATGCACGACATTTTTCGTGCAATAGAACTTTTTTCAATTTGTTCATGATAGAGAGCAACGCAATAGCGTTCAAACGCTCGATTGAGCGGAATATCTTCAGAGCTATTATTTTTCTGAATTGTTTGCCAGAAAGTAAGAAAACGTTCCAAATCGGTTTGATACGCGCGTACGGTATGTACTGAAAGATTGCGCTCAACTTCTAGATAGCTAATAAAATCTTTTATTTTTTCTCTAAATAGTTCTGGAGACATTTTTAACCTTGTAGTGTGTTTGTTGCATACAACATAAAACAGGTGATTATATTGATCAATAAAAAACGTTAACTATTTCTGCTAAGATGAGGCATTACGGACGTAAACTTAAAAAACAGGGCGGAAAACATATGTTTAATTATCTATCGATTGGCACTGCTTTTGTAACCATTTCATGGCTTTTCATGCTTTATTCAATGATTCCCCAGATTATATTAAATTATCGTCTTGCTAATGTGCATGGCCTGAGCGATATGATGCTTACCGGTAATCTTATTATGAATCTCTGCGGCATTTTTTTTATTTTTTGTTGTGAATTGCCTTTAGTATATCAATTATTAGGATCTGTTGGTTTTCTATTATTTCTCGTTGTTCTTGTGCAGAGGATTTTTTACGATTGGCCACGTTCAACATATTTCTTTATTGTAATCGCAAGTATCATTTCTCTTTTTGCCAGTTCAATTCCGTTGGTGATGCGCCATCCGTATTTTTACGGTTCAATCCTGGGGTGGTTTGGCTTCTGGGCCCAATTTTTATATTTATTTCCACAGCTTATAAAAATTATTCAAACCAAATCGGTAGAGGGTTTTAGTTTTGCATTTATTACATTACTGACGCTCGCTAATCTTTTTGAACTGATTGGTGCACTTATTCTTAATTTACCGTTCAATATTATTGCAAATGATATTCGTGGTTTGATGATGTATGTATTGTTTTGTATCCTCTTTGGGAAATATCGTAAAACTAACGACAAGGATAGCAATGGCAAGTAGATGGCGTTTATGGCATCTTTTAAGGGATTGTTCCCTTTTTGCAGCGATTAATTTTTTGGTATTTACTATTTTTTTTAACGCTCAATCGGGTTCATTGACTTATTATAATGCGCATCTTGCAGCTTTTTTTGTTCTTTTGGGATTTGCTTTGCGGCGTGTTTGGCGGCAGATTCCAGAATCGCTTTCTTTTCTTTACGCGCTCATTATTAATCTTGTTTTTGCGAGCATGCTCATTCCATGCACTTGGTAGCTTATACAAAAAAAATGAGATGAGTTTTACTAAGGAACCTATTCTCATTTCATAAAAATTCATATTTGAATTGTTTTGGGCCTTAAGCCTTTGCTAAATTAGGTACAAATTAATTAACGGACCATTGTAAAAATGTGAGGTTGGTAATGGTGAAGAAGCTGGCTTTATTTACGATATTGATAAGTGGATCGTACCTTTTTAGCATGGAATTACCATCAGCAAAAGTTGATGAGGTTGTCATTGCATGTGCAGATGGGAATACAAGCATTCCAAGAATTATTTTCAAGGCTATTTTGCTTAATTCAAAAACGCTCAAAAATTATCTAGAATCTACAGGGCAATCAGCTGCAGAAATTAATGAGATACCGTTAAAGGCACTCAGTATTCGCCAAGTTGAGTTTATCGCTAAATATTCAACACATCTCGGGCAGAAATCAGAATTGATAGAAGAGTTCAGTAAAAAAGATATTTCACTTTTTAATTTGCAAATTATTTTGAAGACAGCCGATTATTTGGAAATAGATAATTTATATAAAGCTGCAATATCTGTGCTAGCAAAAAAAGCTGTAGAACTAGCAAAAAAAGATCCTACGAGTGTGAATTTCAATGAGCTAAGCAATGATCTGGATCGTGTACTTGTTGCTGCAATGATCGAAAGCGATCCTGCATTTCTTTCTGATTTTTTTGGCAATATCAAAGTTCAGTCGATTTTCGAACGAAAAGAAACATATCGCGTTTCACCTCAAAAGCCAGCTGCAATGGCAATTAGTCCGAACGGCAAAACGCTAGCGGTGCTCTCTGGCAATCTTATTAAAATAATCGATAGCGAAAGCAAAAAAGAAATACAGGTAATTGAACTAAGTAGCGACGAGAAATTCAATGCTCTCACTTTTAGCCCGGATGGGAACATGATAGCGGGGATTTTTTGGAGCGGTGCCATTGCTGTATGGGACGCAAAAACTGGTAATGAGCTTTGGAGGTTACAACAACCAATTCTTGGGACATGGTCTAATTTTTATGCAATTAAGTTCAGCCATAATGGTCAAAAGGTGGCCCGCAATAATAATCGATCAGTTGATTTTTTTGATGCAAATTCTGGTGCACTTATTAAAACGTTGCCGACGAATATAGATTGGGCTCAATTTGCATTTAGTAATGATGATCAGAGCATATTTGTAACAATGAGGGGCGCAAGTGATAAGGAGTATTTAGTTGAGCGCTATGATTTGGAAACGCTTAATGTTGTTGGAGAACCGCTTGTAATAGTTGGCGATCCGCATGGTGCTTTAATGGATGAAAAATATGAGCGGATGGTGACCTACGGCCCTTACAAGCTGCCTCAAGAAACAACCACGGTTACTGTATGGAATTTGGAAACGAAGAGCAATCAATTATTTGAAATACCATCAGTGGTTAAGGGGCCCCATTTTTTTGGAATAGACGGATTGATTTTTGCTAGTGGACGACCATTCGAGATGGTATTTTCAGAAATAATTTTTTATAACATGAAAATGCGCAAAATAATTAAGTCATTACCAGTTCCGCAAATTACTAACGAGATGATCCATATAGGAGGTCAATTAGTTGGCATAAGTGGTTACAGCGAAAAAGAATCTAATTATTATGTTTTCGATTTTTCTCAATTAGAGAGTGTCATGGCTCAATTAAAAAAACTTTCAAGCAAACAGTTTGCACTTATTCTATATGCGGTAATGAATCCGGCAGTAAAAGCAAAACGGATTGATTTAAAAAACAATCAGGCATTTACCAAAGCGTTTGAAAGTCTTCCGTTACAACTGCAAGAAATTATTGGTAAAAGTGCACGCATAAAAGTTGGTTCGTGTCCGATTATGTAATAAAAAAGCGAATGCTTTTCTATTCTAAATTGTATTCTTTACATCTACGATTGACCGATGAGCGGTTGACGCCGAGGAACGTAGCGATTTGGTTTTGATTACCAAATTTGTTCCATAAAAGGGACATCATGCGCGGATCTTTGAGCGCTTTTTTGCCAAGACGAGCTGCTTGGATCAATTCGGGATCGGTAACATTATAAGCAGGATCGAATTGCGTTTCATGATAAATATGCGATTTTTTAGATTTGTTTACTAAGAACTGTTCAATCTTCGCTTTAAACTCATGCAAACTTACCGGTCGGTTATAAATAATCCGGTTCGTTTCTTGATCGGTCAGTTCGAGTAAGTTTTTAAATGGCTGTGTTTTAATTGCCTGTTCACTAAATCCGTGCGCAAGTTCTGCAAGTTCTTGCTCTGAAAGCGTGAGCAATGAAGGAAGGCTGAGCGTTGCTTGCTTTAATTCACTGTAGAGTTCAGCACTGAATTTACCCGATTGCACGAGAGGCATCATATCAAGCTGCGTCGTGCAAATAATGCGCGCAGTACTCGATAGTTTTTGCTCACTTTTAAAACGACGATAGAAACCATATTTCATAAATTCTGCTAAGTGATTTTGCGTTTCAAGCTCAAGTAGATGAATGTTTTGGATAATAAGTGTCCCCGTTTCGTTTAATTTTTCTAGAAGTGCCGGTTCATTCGAGCCGCCAAAAAGCTGGTTCAAGCCAAAAATTTTATGCGCAGTTTCGCTATTTTTTTCAGGTGAGTGCAATTTTAGAATGTGCAGCGTTTCGCGCAAACTAATATGGTGAATAATTTCTGCAGTTGCGACCGCATCTTGCTCAGCCATATCGAGCAATAACGCTTTTTTACTGAGCGCGACTTTTAAAAGCTCTATTTTATATTGCAGCAATCGTGGGCTGTTACTCGGAATAAGTTGATTGATTAATTTTCCTGATTGCGTCGTTTCTAGATACAGTAAATAATCCCATTCGCTTGGATCTTTAATTTGTTCGAGTTGTGGCTTGAGCAGATCCCCGATTTCTGGATAATAAACCGTGATAATAACTGCATTCTCTTCCAAATGGGGAATGCCGGAAAGCACTATTTTATTCCCGTTAGTATCATTTGCAAACGCCGTTTGGCCAGTGCGATAATCTTGCACTTGAAGAGCGATATTTTTGAGTGCTTTGGAGAGCGGATGGCCCTCAAGAGAGTTTGGATTAATACTCACAAGCTCTTTTGCCGCTTGATTGCCAAAAATGAAACGTCTGTTTTTATAAAAAATAATACCAATTTTGCGTTGCTGAGCTGAGCGGAGAAACGATTGAATGCTTTCTTTGTATTGATTAATTTCTTGATGCTTCCGATAGAGCTCTTCTTGCATCTCTTTTTCACGCTCCATGAGTGCGTCAAGATTTCGATTTTGAAGCAAATGGATAATGTTGCTCAAATAACTTGCAAAAACTACCATCTCATCCCGCTCAATCCGATTATAAAATTCATTCGTTCGTGCGTTTCGCTCAACGAGAATATAAGCAATGATAAGATCTTTTTGATAAATTGGCAGAAAAATATCAGCGTCGATTTCATCCATGAAGCGAGACACGGAGCTGCCAACAGAACTATCTTCATAGAAGTTACTGAACGCGATCTCGTCAGCGATTAATATTTTTGCTTTCTGCAAATAACGTGCAATTTCACAGGTCGCTTCATCATGATTGCAGATAAAGTTTTCTACGATCGATTCACGCCATTCGAGAGTGCCGTATTCATCTTTAGTCATTTCCGTATTCGGCAAACGGCGCAAATGGAGCGAGATTCTATTTGCAGGCAAATAAAATGCGCCTTTAAAGAAGTTTACCGTGATATGCGCAAGCTCTTGCTTGGTGGTGGCAAAACTGAGTTGCTCAAGAACGTTTTTGAAATCATCAATAAAGTTAAAGTGGGGCGCTGTTTGTACGTGTTCCTGGAAGTTTAAAAAGCGTAGGCCAATAATTTTTTTGGCAGAAAAGTAAAAA
Source organism: Candidatus Babeliales bacterium (assembly GCA_036260945.1). Lineage (NCBI taxonomy): Bacteria > Candidatus Babeliae > Candidatus Babeliales > Candidatus Babeliales bacterium. The sequence continues at coordinate 541,169 of DATALT010000002.1, read as the reverse complement.
GCCATCGTTAATAAAATTGTAGAAATGCTTACGACTGCATAGTTACTTGCAATATAGGTCTGTGAAAAAGAAAAGGGAAATATCTGAATAAAATCAAATAATAATTGCGGTGCAATTATCATCTGAATTAGAATCTTAATCTGTTTTTTTAAAATTTTTGGCATGTGAGGATTTCTTAGGTGCCTCAGGACAACTAAGATGCTTGGAATAATTAAGAAGAAAATATAAACGGAATTAATGGTTAATAATTGAAATTCAATTGGAGGACGATTTGTAGGATTATTGAATTCAAAGATTGCAAGATACACAAATGAGAGTGCGAAAATCGTGCTGATTGCCATGAATATTCTCTGATGCAAACGAAGGCGACGATCTTTCTCTGTTAAGCTTTCAAGAAAAAAACATAAAGACTGGTATTGAATAATTGTTAAAGCCCATGCGAGTCTAATAATGAATAAAAAAGGGCGATAATCAAGATTAGAGAAAAAAAGTCGATATGACGTCGAGGTTATCCATGCTATATCAGAGAACATTGCCCCAATTAGTACTGGAACTAAAAAAAACCAAGGACGCTGGATTTTGGATGCCCTAATGCCATGCGAAATGGTCATCGCGAACAGAAATGTTTTACAAATTAATGCAGTAATTGCAACAGCTAATAAAAATGGATTACTGCTAATAATTTGGTATAAAAATAAAACAATATTCATCATGTTTCTTGCTATTAGGAAGTCCAGTAGCTATAATGATTTCGTCTAAAAAAATGTGTTTAATAATCTATATTAAGGGGCTTTTTGTATGCTATCTCTATTTTATAAATTAACCGGAATTCTTTTTGCAGTCGTGATTTTGTTATCTGAAATTCCGCCAGTAAGCTAATAGTGGATTTATATTCTTCATTCTAACAGGAAGCGCAGTTTGCGCAACCCTGACCAGTTTTTTAGGGGTAAAGCCATTTCTTCGCTATCGGCTTCAAAAAAAGAGCATGTCAAGCAGATAATTTCGATTCTCGAGAAAAATGCTGAGCATCTTGGAAACCCGATGGTTTTTTCCATCAGCGAGCAATTAGGGCGGGATCCGTTTCTAGTACTTATCAGTTGCTTACTCAGTTTACGGACCAAGGATACGGTGACGTTTCCCGCTTCAATGCGTCTCTTCGAGCACGCTCGCACGCCAGAGCAACTTCTTAATCTTCCTATTTTAAAAATAGAAAAACTTATCTATCCGGTGGGGTTTTACCATCGCAAAGCATTTTTGATGCATAGTGTCAGTAAAGATCTCCTTGATCGTTTTGGGGGCAGAGTCCCTAATACGGAGGAAGATCTTTTAAGCATCAAAGGCGTCGGTCGCAAGACAGCAAATTTGGTCTTAGGCGAAGGATTTGGCATTCCGGCTATTTGCGTTGATACCCATGTTCATCGCGTCGCTAATCGGCTTGGTTTAGTGGAAACACAGACCCCAGAAGAAACCGAAACTGAACTCAAAAAGATTATTCCTAAAAATTATTGGATCCGTATTAATCAATGGCTCGTCGTTTGGGGCCAGCAAATTTGCGTACCAATCTCTCCATTTTGTTCAAAATGTCCATTACGGCCCGTTTGCAAGCGGGTCGGTGTTATTAAAAGCCGGTAGGTCTTTTGTGCCATCACTCGACTGTCCGCATCCTTCGATACGATTTCTCGATTAACTCGAAATCACTCAGGACGAGCGGAGAGTTATCAATTTTTTCGCGGTGCTTAAACAAAAGTCGAGCTGAAATAGATTGAAATTAGTTCTGGTGCCCCCAAAACCAAGGTCGAAGCGCAGTTTTTTGGGGATAAAAAAAATAAAAGCGCTGCAAACCAGAAGGTTTTTAGCGCTTTTATTTATCAAATAAGCGAAGCTTATTTTCTTTTAGCGGCTTTTTTAGCTGCTTTTCTTTTCGTGGTAGCTTTTTTAGCTACTTTACGGCGAGCTGTTGTTTTCTTAACAGTTCTTTTTTTCTTCATTGCCATGGGCAACTCCTTTTTTTAGAAGAACGATTAAATAATACTTATCATCTTCACTTTTGATGTTACAATTTGAGATAAATTAAAGTCAACAGTTTGCGTCTATTAAAATTGATTATTTCAAATAAATGCGCATCAAATTTTTCGATAATATAATAAATAATTGTTCTTTTTAGGAAGATGCTAACTCTTTCGCTTTGATCACTAGATCGTTAAATTGGAGATTTGGTTCTTGTGAGCCGTTTGCATGCCGAAGCGTAACGGTTTGCATCTCAACCTCTTTTTTACCAATTACCAGCATCCAGGGAATTTTTTCTATTTGGGCAGTTTTAATTTTTCCAGAAATCGGATCTGAGGTGTGATCCAGTTCGCTACGAATCCCTGCATTATTCAAAAACTGCAAGAGTTTTTGCGCATATTCTTTCTGATCATCGGTAATAGTAAGGATTTTAACCTGTACCGGCGCAAGCCAGAAGGGTAGATGTCCTTTATAATGTTCAAGTAAAATGGCAAAAAACCGTTCTAACGAGCCGTAAATAGCTCTATGAATAACAACTGGCCGTTCTTTAGTGCCAGCAGGGGTAACATAGCTTAAATCAAAGTTTTCAGCTGCAAAGAAATCTACCTGAATCGTACCGCACTGCCATTCCCGCTCCATAGAATCTTGAATCTTGAATTCAATTTTAGCGCCGTAGAATGCCCCTTCCCCTTCTTGAATCACAAACTTCATTTCTGCTTTATTAAGGGCGTTTTTGAGTGCGTTGATTGCTTTATCCCATACTTCTGGAGAACCCATTGCGTCGTTAGGACGCGTTGAGATCGCAACTTTGATATTTTTGAAGTTGAAGCGATTGTAAACTGTTTTTGTCAGGTTGATCATTTCAATCAGCTGTTCTTCTAGTTGTTCGATAGTGCAATATGCATGCGTATCATCCTGCGTAAACGCGCGCACTCGCATTAACCCATGAAGCACGCCTGAAAGTTCATGCCGGTGCACAAGGCCAAATTCTGCTAATTTCAGGGGGAGTTCTCTATAGGAATGTGGGCGTTCTTTATATACCAAATAAGAACCAGGGCAATTCATGGGGCGAATTGCATATTCTTTCTCATCGATCGTACAAAAATACATATTATCTTTGTAATGCGCATAATGGCCAGAACGTTTCCACAATTCATCGCTGAGCATAATCGGTGTGGCGATCTCTTTATACCCATGCTTGGTTTGCAAATCGCGCAAATAACCAATAAGCAAATTGATTATTAATTTGCCATCGGGATGAAAGAAGGGAAATCCAACTCCTTCATCGTGAAATGAAAAGAGATTCATCTGTTTGCCGAGTTTGCGATGGTCAAATTGCGCTAATTCCTCTTTCTTGCGCAAAAATGCATCGAGCTCTTCTTGAGTATAAAAAGCGGTGCCGGTAATGCGCTGAAGCGCTTGATTATTTTTGTCCGCTTTCCAATACGCGCCAGAGATGTTCAGAAGTTTAAAATGTTTGATATCGCCAGTAGATGCAACATGCCCACCGCGGCAAAGATCATAAAAATCACCCTGCTTTGAGAGGCCGACCGTTTCAGCCGGGATTTCATCAATTAATTGAAGTTTAAATTTATTATTTTTAAAAATTTTTCGCGCTTCATCTTTACTGATTTCTGTGTGCGAAATAGGCAGATTGCGCTGAGAAATTTCGTGCATGCGCGCTTCAAGGAGCGGTAAATCTTCTTCTTTAAAGTTTCGCGTTGGCAAAAAATCGTAAAAAAAACCTTCCGAGGTAGCCGGCCCGATTGTAAGCAGCGTTTCCGGATAGAGTTCTATAACTGCGTGTGCAAGTAAATGTGCGGCAGAGTGACGAAGAACCGAAAGATTTTTATCTGATGCCATTGGAAAACCTTTTTCTTAATTCGAAATGTTCGTTTCATAGACTATTTTATCAATTATAAACAGAAACGCATCGTTTGCATCTAGATGCGGTTCCTGTAGAAATCGCTATTGTTATCGATTTAGATGTAGAAGACGCAAAAAAAGTAAAAAAAAATCATTTACCGGCGGGAGCCGGCCGTGGTCGTAATGAATGTGAAGTGAGCAATACAATTAATTTCCATGTTATTATCGATAGCACGAATTGCGCTATGCGTCAAGATTTCATATGTTGAACCAGTTTTATCTTAATTGAGCAATTGTTCGCTTTATATCGTTGAGCAATGTTTTTGCATCTTCAGAATTTTCATCTTTAAACTCTTCTTGCAACATTAATTGAAGTGCTGTTAGTTTTGGCATAAGCGTTTTCTTCTCGAGAGCCAATCGATCTTTTGCAAAAGCGTCTACAGCATAAGCAAGATAGGAAATCAAAGCGGCATAGGTTGAAAAATAAAGTACGCTCGTTATTTTTTCAGCGCTTGAATGGCGATAATCTGAAAAATAATCGATGGCCTTGTAGGAATAAAAAGGGGCATACGCAAGCGCATATCCTGCGGAAACGATTCTGCCTAATGATGCAGCACGCTCAACTATGCGTAAATCTTTCAATAGTGATTCGTATTTATAAAGCAAATCAAGTAAACGCAGCGTGTTTCGTGCTGTATCGCTGTGGGGCGTTTCTCGAATGTTGGTTAATTCTATGGTGTCTGCATGTAGTTGAATAGTGCTCAATAGAAGAGCTGCTAAAAGTATGCGATACATGTTTCAATTTCTTTTGAAGATTCTATTGTATTGCGCGTAATTGTATAAAAGATTACCAGTTTTCTCCAATTTTTCTATTTCTGGCGACCTGTTGCGGATAATGGAAACTGTGTTATCATTAAAAAAACAGGTATATATTTTACTGAAAGGCTTTTATGGCACATCCGATCTATGATGCGACCATTTTTAATACATTTTCTTCTAGCCTTCGAGTCCTCCCTCTAGCGCTCGCGCGCCACCTTTCTCTTTTATCAAATTAATTTATTCTTTTTTCTTTACAAATAACTATTTGTTTGGGTTGTAATATTTAGTAATTTTACAAAAGTGATTTTTATGAAGAGCAAACACTATTGGAGAATCGTTATCGTCGTAATGGGTTCTTCGTTTATGATATTTTCTAATCCAGAACGTAAGCCAATAATTTATAAAGACATCGTTGATGAAATGAAAGAATCGCGTAGCATGCCGGAACCGGCAGTTTGCGAAGATTTTGATCTTATGCAGAAACGGTTTAAAGAAAATAACTGGCTCTCTAAAGATTTTCAAATAGATGTGCGGACCTATAACGAAGCGGATGAACAAGAATTGAAAGCGGTTGGTTCGCCAACTGATCACAATCTTTTTAACGTTTCGAGTGCAGTAAGCCCAAAATCTGTTGTGATGATGGCTAAAAATCATCATAATTTTTTTACACGGAAAGAAAGCCAAGGGATTTTCGGGCATGAAATTGCACATGCAATTATTCGTGAAAATGGTTTTATCAATCCGCATAATTGGATGTTTCAAGGGCAAATAGCTGGTATTGCGGGTATTATAGTAGGGCCATTAATCATTGCCCGCGGAATGGCTAAGAACTCTGTCAAAACTATCGCTACCGGAGGATTTGCTACTATTGGTGGGCCCATGATGTCGACCTATGTTGGCCAGAAAATGCATATTCATCGCCAGTTCGGCAAATATGCAGTTGAATATGATTTTCCATTTATTCGTAAATTTGTTGAGATTGAGTGCGATATCATTTCAGCTCTTGTGCACAAAGACGGTGCGAGTGCGATTAAAGGAGCGCTTCAAAAATGGCAAGTTTACAATACTGAAAAGAAGATAACTTCATCTCCTGATCATCCAAAATTGTCGACTCGCATCGCGATATTAAATGCTTTGGAGAAAATGCAGAAGAAGAATAGAAAAAATCAATCTGAAGAGTAATCGGACTATTGTAAGATTTTTTACAAAGAGAGCGAAGAGAAATCTCGCTCTCTTTTTTTGACAGAAATTATACTCATTATTCGTGCGCCATGAGGTGGCCCATTTGATCACACGTTTGGTTGTGCTGCGTTCTGCTATCCCGTGCAAGATGATCCTATCATAAGATGACTCGTTAAAATCGTCGACTCGTATCGCACAATTAAACGTCCTGCGGCGCATTCAAGCAGTAGGAAAATTTTGTGGAACTAAAAATTGATTTAATTGCGCGGGTATTTGGAGTGTGATACGGTTCAATCGACATCGAGAAGGTAGTAAATGAAGCTTCAAAAAAAAGGAATCCTATGGCAGCAGAGCGTATTTATGTCCTTGATACGAATGTGTTGTTGCACGATCCTGAGTCGATTTTTAATTTCAAAAGTGCGCAGGTTGGCATTCCTATTTTAGTTCTGGAGGAGCTTGATAGGTTCAAAGGTGAGAGCACCGATCGCGGGCATAATTCTAGGCAAGTTATTCGTTATCTTGATGGGTTGCGCGCGCGTGGTTCGTTGCGGGAAGGAGTTGAGCTCGATAATGGGGGAATTTTAAAAGTTCTATTCGCACCTGATAAAAAGGTGATGTTGCCAACATCGTTAAGTTTAAATATCGTTGATAACCTTATTCTTCTTACGATTCTTGAGCTTAAGCAGCGCGGCTATGAAGTGCAATTTATTTCTAAAGATTTAAATGCGCGCGTAAAAGCGGACGTTCTTGGCATCTCTGCGCAAGATTATCTAAAGGGGTATATTACCCCCGAAACATTTTATAAAGGATGGGCACAATTTAAGGTGCCATCAGTTTCATTGAAAAAAGATTCACCGGTCGAACTCCAGGAGATTGCTGAGCATCACCATTTAATTTTGAATGAGTTCGTGCTTCTTGAAAGTAATAATAATCCATTTAATTACAAAATTTTTAGATATCTTGGAAATAAGCAGTTCAAGACGGTTACCGTGCCCACCCTCGGTTGGCCACTTGAGCCACGCAATGTTCATCAATTAATGGCGCTCGATCTACTTTTTGATGAGCGAATTCAGTTGGTAAGTTTGCTTGGCCCAGCAGGAACGGGAAAAACATTCTTGGCGCTCCTTGCCGGGCTTTCTCAAGTGGTGAATCAACCAATTTATGAAAAAATGCTGATCTCTCGCCCCGTGATTCCGTTGGGGCCCGATATTGGTTATCTTCCTGGCACGATTCATGAAAAATTGCATAGTTGGATGCAGCCAATTTACGATAACATGGAATTCATTTCGCACACCGTTAATCGTGGACGGCAGCAAAGTAATGAATCATTTGATCATGACGCTCCTCTTTATACGGGAAAACGTGATAAAGGGAATAAGCACAAGAAAAAATTTGAGCATCGACAGGATAAAATTTCGCCACTCGATCAGTTAATTAAAGACGGAAAAATTAGCCTTGAAGCGATAACCTATATGCGCGGCCGCTCCATTCCTTATCAATATATTTTACTTGATGAAGTTCAAAATTTAACGCCACACGAAGTGAAAACATTAATTTCGCGTGTCGGGGAAGGAAGTAAAATTATTTTGGCGGGTGATCCTTATCAAATCGATTCACCATACTTAGATTTCAGTTCGAACGGTATCGTGGTTGCAACTAATAAGTTCAAAGGGCAATCATTATTCGGCACCGTATTCTTACAAAGTAGCGAACGTAGTTTATTAAGTAGATTAGTAAGCGAGATTTGGTAAAACAGAAATTATCAAAAAATAGGGCGGCTCGCAACGGGCCGCCGTTTTTATTTTAGACGTGTTTACCCAACGGGCAGAACTGTTTTTTAAGATGTTCAATTACATGTTAGACTCGAGAGGAATGTTATAAAAAAGGGAAATATATGCGATCGCCAAGCAAAATTACTATTTATTATTTAGCTAGAATCCTAATTTTATTTTTAGTGCAGCATCCGCTTATCGGAATGGAAAAAAAAGAGGGAATGGAGATCGCCATTTCTAAACATACGCTTTTTATTACACAATACGTTGAGAAGCATATCGATCCTATTTGTCGCGAGGATTTTGCAAAAGACAAATGGCCCGATCTATTTACGATTCATACTGTGCAAGGAATTCCTCATTCTTTTCATACATCGTGTTTGTATGATCGAGTAATAAAAAACAGTCAATTAAATTGCCCAACTTGCAATGTACCGATTTCCCATGAGCAAAGTGAAAGAATACGATTAACCTTCGGGTTACCCAAAAGGATAGGAAAGCTTTCCGAATCTGCAAAAAATGAGTTTAAAGTATATATAGCACAAAAAGCTAAAGAAATAATGCTGAGTCGGGAAAGTCTTGAGCAAAAGATTGCTAGGAAAGATTCAGTAATCAGCATGCAGAAAACATGGATTCAAGAGTTGCAGGCAGCATGCATGAAAACCGAAAAAGAACTGCAATTAAAAGAAGAAATAGTAACTATTAAGGATCACGTGATTGGCATTAAAGACCAAGAGACTAACAAATATAAGCGGCAATTAATGTTTACGATTATTTGCAATGCCGTTTATTACGGTTATAAGGGTTTTGAATTTTTTTCAGGGCAATAGTTAGGAACGAAGTCTGGCCCTTGAATTAGTTGAGTATATAAAACCTAAACCGATATCTTAGCTGGCCAGAAACATAAAGCTATGAAAGAGTTAAAGGCAATCAACAATTAAAAAAATAAATCCATGGTGAGCACGTAATGAAAAGCATTATGTAAGAAGCATCTTGCATAAGCGGGTGATATTCTTTATGTGTTTTTCTAGCGCGCTTTGACTCAAATTAATTGACCGATCAACTGTGTACATCATCGGCTCAATCCCAAGAAATTGCAATGTTTTTTTTACTTGATCCCGAGCCGGATCCCCGAGCCATAAAAGATTATACCAGCGTGGCGTGATTGTAAGATTTATTACTAGCGCTTTTTTTATCTGATGCAAAGGAATGGCCGATTTGTACGGCCCATTAAATTTCCATGCAAACTGATTAATTAAATCGAACCAACATTTTAAAATGCCTGGTGTACTATACCAATAGGTGGGGAAAACAATAAGCAAGCGATCAGCTTTTAAAATTCGCTCTTTATTTTCTTGATAGAAAGCATTGGCCTCAAGTTGGGCACGGTTACTCGAATAAAAGGGTATTTCTTCCGCGCGTGAATAAAGATCTAAAATATCAAGCTCGATATTTTCTTGCTTGCTCAAAAAAGTGACTGCATGATTAAATATTGTTTTGCTGAGCGATGTTTCTTTATCGTGAGCAATTATTGCTAGAATGCGCATAGGAAAATCTCATCATTACCAAAATGGGTTACAGGCAATCAGTTGCCTTAGAATTGAAGGAAGTGCTTTTTTCAACGGTAAATCTTGTAGCTGCATGATTGCAAAATTTCCACATGAGATTGGAAATTTGCACGATGCAAATCCTAAAAAAGGGCGAAACGCTTGAAAAAGAGAAATAAGCAGCTGGTTAATCATGTGGCCGTAACCCTTTAAGAAGAAGGGATTTTGTTTCGTCAAATGAGAGCGTATGCGCTCCCGGTTTGATAAAGACCAGCACATCTTTTTTAAGAGAAAATAATTGTTCGCGATAGTAAATAGATTTAAGACGACGTCGGATAAGATTTCGTTGTGGAGCGGTTCCAACTTTTCGGGGAATAACAATTAAAATACGCCCCACAGCAGAAAGGCTGGGAGCGATTCTAATATCCATAAACGATACTTTTAACGCCGGCTGAGCTTGAGCAAAAAGCTTTCTTATCTCAGCCGGAGTAAATATCGTAATTAAACGCGCAATTGAGCGATTTTTTTTAACCGCTGACCGTGAGGCGTTTTCTGCCTTGAGCGCGGCGGCGGTTGACGATTTTTCTACCATCTTTTGTTGCCATTCTCTTGAGAAAACCGTGTTTTCTTGTTCGTTTGCGGCGACTTGGTTTGTAGGTAATTGACATCCTGATATCCTTGCAATATAAAAAGTGGCGCTTTTTGGGCAACCATTACTTGTGATTGTTTACCTATTCTAAGGCCAAATCACATTTTTTTCAATCCAATCTTTGCGTATCCGGCACTTGCGACTTTGCTAAATTCCTTTAGCTACGCCCAACAGGTTCCAACTTTTTGCTCCGCCGCGACCGCTAGCGGCGATTGGCGTGATTGATTTCTTCCAGGTAGCGTTGGGCGTCAAGGGCTGCCATACAACCGGTACCTGCAGAGGTTATCGCCTGCCGGTAAACCGCATCGGCAACATCGCCAGCAGCAAATATTCCTGGAATCGATGTTTGGACACCTTTTACTTTAAGGTATCCATAATCGGTCAGATCTAATTGGCCCTTAAAAAGCTCGGTATTGGGGGTGAGCCCTATGGCGACAAATACGGCGCCGACCGGCAGATCCTGGGTTTCACCCGTTTCTTGATTGGTTATTACCACTTTGGTAACATGCGAACCGTCCCCAATAATTTTTGATACGGTGCTCTTGTAAATAAGAGTAATTTTAGGATTATCGAGTACCCGTTCCTGCATGGCTGCAGAAGCGGTGAGTTTATCTTTTATATGCACGATCGTGATTTTATCTGTGTACCGGGTCATGAACGAAGCATCTTCCATGGCGGTATCGCCGCCGCCCACGATGATAACGGGCCGATCTTTATAAAAGGCACCATCGCATACCGCGCAGGTGGTAACGCCCTTGCCCCAATATTCATTTTCGCCCGGGCAACCGAGTCGTTTCGGAGTGGCTCCCGTTGCAATAATTAAGCTATGCGCTTTAATCGTTTCGTTCGTGGTCGCTATTGAGAATGGATGGCGCATGCAATCAACACCGATAGCAGGCTCACTAATAATCGTGCAGCCTAAATCGCGTGCGTGTTCTCGCATATTCATCATAAGGGTAGGCCCGAAAATTTCGCGGTTGCCCGGCCAGTTTTCGACCATTGTGGTGCCCATTAACTGTCCGCCGGGAGCTTTGCCTTCAATGATAATCGGATGGAGATTAGCACGTGCGGTATAAATACCTGCAGTAAGCCCTGCTGGTCCTGAACCCAGTATCACTACCTCATGAATCATAGAGTCGTTCATATGATGGTTACTTTCGCGTCAAATGATAAATAACATGGTTGAGTGTTTTTTCTCGCAAGCAGCACCGTTTAAGAATTTGCGTAGGCAATGGCATTTCTTGGCCTTGAATTTTGGTCGGTGGTGGATTAAAGTACACAAATTCTTTGGTGCGTGCACGTTTTAAGAGATTCAGATAGCTTTTAATATCATCCAGCGTAATTGTGATATTTTCGTGGAACGCTAGTTGATCTACAAACAATAGTTCACGTGCTTGTTTAAGTGCTAGCTGTTTGATCATATCTTTAAACGAATTTTCCGTTTTATAAACGTGATAATCTGGGTTGTGCATCACCGATTCAAGAACCGATTTTTGTTGGCGCAGCACTAAGTAATGCGGAACATCGATGTGATGTTTTGAAATGAGTAATTTAAGTGCTTCTTCGGCCATCATGCGTCGTTGCGAAATATCGTTTCGAAATGAAAAAACTTCAATGAGCTTTTGATGCATCTCTTTTGTGCTTTTGAGCTTGAAATGTTGCTTAAATAAATCGAACGAAAAATGAGATGCAGGAATTCGATCAATAATAATAATTTTAAAAACGTATTTGGTATCGAGTTGAGTACTAAAATATTCTTGCAGGCAACTGCTTGCGGTTATGAGTTCATCGCCAACTTTATGCCCCATAAAAAGCTCTTGAAATGGTGCATCAGCTTCTTCATTGCCAATTTTTAACCAAACATGTTCTCTATGCTCACCCAAAAGTGGCCCATTTATTTTATTGAGAAGATACATTTCAAAGCACACCCAATCTCCAATCTGGATTGAGTCACTCGCGCTGTTTGTAAATGCATGTTCTTCTTCTTTTATAAAAAGTTCAACTTGGCGATCTATATCTTTGTAGTTTTTTCTTTTTGGAGCTTTAAATGGGAGCGTTTTCCAATCTCTAAATTCAATCGGTGTGCTGACAGAAAGTTCAAAAACAAATTGAGCATCTTTGCCGGGAATAATAATGATATCTTGCAATCGCGGTTCGCCAGCAATCGCGGTATGAGATTCGTGAAGTTGTTCATATAGTTGACTCAGAACACAGTATTTAAAAAGGAATTCTTTTAAATGCTCCGTAAGATTACTTTTATAATGTTCTTTAATGTAGGAGAGGGGTGTTTCACCTTTGGTAAAACCATACGTGCTTGTGTTTTCTTTTTGATCGAGAGCAGTTTCATGGTAGAGCGTGTTGACATGCTCTGCTGGAACAGTAACGGTTGCTCTAAAGAGTCGGGGATTAATTTCTTGAAACGCACACGATTGCGTGCTTGCTGTCATTACCATATTCATCTCCTTTTGCTTCTGCCAGATTCTAAGTCATATGGCTAGAACTTAGCGCAGTTCAATACTCTTTGCAAAAGGTTTTCATGAATAAAAGCAACGCATTTCGGAAATAGGATGAACAAAAAGAAAAAAGGGTCAGAATTGAAAGTGGTCCCTACTTTGCTCGTGAAAACGAGCTACGAAGGGCATACTTCCCCTTTAAAAGATTGGCTCGACTTACGAAGCCTTGGCGAAGTATGGTGCAAGAGAGGGGAGTCGAACCCCTATTCCCTTTCGGGAGCTGGATCCTAAGTCCAGTGCGTCTGCCAATTCCGCCACTCTTGCGATAATATTTCAATGTATGGAAACTGCTGCGTCGGTCCAGGCTTCGTTTATCCGGGTCATCAGACTCGACAAACTACGCCGGACAGCCTCCGCATTAACCTGGCCGCGCCAGGCGTAGCCCGTTAGGGCGTAAACTGGTGGGCCGCATTGGAATCGAACCAATAACCTGCAGATTAAGAGTCTGTCGCTCTACCAATTGAGCTAGCGGCCCAAAAACTACACGATAGAGTGTAGTTCAGGTGCATTAAAACGTCAAATTAAACTGTCGTAATTTCTTTTTCTTTTTTCTCTGCCAACGCTTCTGCTTTTTTAATAAAATCATCGGTGATTTTTTGTAGCAGATCGCTCAATCGGCGCGAATGATCTTCAGATATAGCTTTCGCCTTTTGGCTATCGCGTACGAGATTGTGAAAATCTTTGCGTACATTACGAATGCTAATGCGTGCATCTTCCAATTTCTTACCTAATACTTTAACTAATTCATCGCGACGCGCGGTAGAAATTTCTGGCAAGATGACGCGCAAGATTCCTGAACCATCGTTTTGCGGTGAAATCCCAAGCTCAGATTCACGCAATGCGCGTTCTATATCACCGATAACGGCAGGATCCCATGGTTGAATAACAATCAAGCGCGCTTCTGGCGTTGTGATCGAAGCGGTTTCTTTCAAGCGCATGGTGCTATTGCCATATGCTGCAACTTTTATATCTTCCACAAGAGATGGATGTGCGCGGCCTGTACGAATTGTTATGAGTTCGCGTTCGAAATGTTTAATGGGTTTATCCATTTCGACATTCATCGCTTTTTCAAATTCTTTGGTGTTTTGTTCTGTAAGTTTCAATGTTATCATAGTATCCCTTTCAAACAATTTTTTTCAGTAACTAACTTATGGTACTGCCAAACGTGCTATCGTTAGCTGCGCGCACGAGTGCATTATCGCTAAAAATGTTAAACACCCGAATCGGCAATCGAGATTCGCGCGCTAACGCGATCGCTGTTGCATCCATGATGCCAAGCTTTTGCATTAATGCATCGTTATAGGAAAGTGAGGCAACAAGTTGGGCGTGTGGCGCTGTTTTTGGGTCTGCAGTATAAACGCCATCGACGCTCGTACATTTCCAAACTTCGTGTGCATTAATTTGTAAGCCGCGCAAAATTGCGGTCGTATCGGTGGTAAAAAACGGATTTCCGGTACCGCCAGTAAAAATCATGAGCGAATTACCAGCCCGGGCATTTTGAATTGTCTGCGCCGAAATTGGAGAACCAACTTCGGGTGACGGAACAGCGCAAAAAACGGTGCAAGGTAATCCTTCTTGTTCAAGAAGGTCTTTGACAATGAGACCGTTCATCATCGTTGCAAGCATGCCAATTTGGTGGCCGACAGATGGGGTTAATCCCAAAGCTGTTCCCTGCTTACTGCCACGGAAAAAATTTCCGCCGCCGATAACAATGCCAAAACGATGCGTCGCTTGCAGCTGTTTAATTTGTTGAGCAATAACCCGGACCCGTTGGCTATCAAGCGCTTGAGTAAGGGGCGAAACAAGTATTTCGCCCGTCAATTTCAATAAAATCGTAGTTTTGCTATGCATACATCAATCTTAGTTTGCTCGCGAGAGCGGTTTTCTTGATCTCAGTACTTTAGTTTACGCCAATTTCGTAGCGTGCAAACTGTTTGATTTTGATATTTTCGCCAATTTTACCAATAAGCTCTTTCAATAATTAATCAACGGTTAGTTGATCATTCTTAATAAACGGCTGATTAAGCAAGCATACTTCGCTGTATACTTTTTGTATTTTGCCTTCAACGATCTGATTGATTATCTTTTCAGGTTTTCCTGAACTTGCAAGTTGTGCTTTAACTATATCGATTTCTCGTTCCAGGAACTTTGGATCTACCTGTTCTGGAGAAAGGTACAGTGGTTTCATTGCAGCGATATGCATGCAAATATCGTTTGCAAATTTTTTAAGATCTTCCGTAGCTGCTACAAAATCTGTTTCGCAGTTGATTTCAATTAAAACACCAACGCGTGCACCTGGGTGAATGTAGGCGTGAACTAAACCTTGATCAGTAACGTTTGCGCCACGTTTTGCAGCCACGGCTGCCCCTTTTTTACGCAAAAGCTCAACCGCTTTCTCAACATTGCCTTCTGTTTCTTCAAGCGCTTTTCTGCAATCAAGCATACCAACGCCGGTGCGGTTTCGTAATTCTTGTATAAGATCTAAGCTGACTTTTGCCATATGAGGGCTCCTGTATCAAAAAAATAGTACTTTGACTATTAGTTTGCCAGAAAGGCCATAATTGGCAAATTGCTTATATATTCCAGTCTGGTCCCCAATCGTATGTAAAAGTCGCTTCAGATTCTTCAATTGGTTCAGAAATAGTCACCGTAGAAATCATTGAAGCCGAAGGATGTTCAGATTGGTTAATGCCATTTTTATTAAGAATATCGTATCGAACGTGGGATTGTAACCCATCAGAGGGGCCTATTTCTTTATGATCAGACTGGCTGAAATGAAGAGTTGTATTAAATATGGTTTCATATGAAAGCTTATTAAAATAATATTTGTTAGAATTTGATAAAAGTTTCAATTTTATCCAGAGTTCCAGATTATACAATTTGCTATCATTCGTATTAAATAATATTATTCTTCGTGCCGGTCTATACGTGACTTTTTCGTACTGCGGTATACCTTCCACAACCGTATAAAGCAAAGATTCGTTTAAGATAAATTTTTATTTATTGCTGTTTCTGTTTTAGGCTTAAGCTCTATTGCTATTATTTCCTCTTTATCGATTTTGCTCATGATATTCTGTTTACTTTCAATCTCCCCTAAAGAATCCGTATTTGACTGAAGTAACAAATAGAGTTCACACGAAGTGTTTTTTATACTTTGCAAAGTTATTGAATAACTGAGTGGATTCGGTTTTTTATCTTTTGGATGAAAATCCATGCAGCTTGCGGGTGCAGAAATGTAAAACAAAACGATAGTTATTATTGAAATTAATAATTTCATATTAATTAATGCTAAGTTTACATTTTCTCAGGGCAACTAATACCAATAAGCTTCATGCTGGTGCTAAAGGTATTTCTCAATAATTTGATCAGCAAGAGTCGTCCGCGGCTTTGCTCGATATGGTCCGCATCAATCACGCGATTTTTTGCATAATAACTATGGAAAAGTTGTGCCAATTCAAGAATATAATACGTAAGTGCGTGGGTTTGATGCGTATTACCAATAGTTTCGAGCAATGTTTTGAGCGAAACCATTTTTTTTATCAAAAGTTGCTCAGCTTTGCCTAAATTCTTCGCATCATGCACGCCAATTTCAGCCAGTCCTTCTTCGTGCTTACTTTTTTCTAGAATGCTACCGGTGCGAACGTATGCATATTGAATATAAAATACTGGATTCTCTTCAGTTTTTTTAAGCGCGAGTTCGATGTCAAAATCGAGATGCGCATCAGCCTTACGGTTCAAATAGAAAAAGCGGGCGACATCTTTTCCCACTGCTTCAATAACATCGCGCAAATTTACTATGCGCCCAGCACGTTTGGACATTCTGAGCGCTTCACCGCCCTCTTTAAGGGTGACCAGCTGATATAAAATGACATCAAGCATTTCTTTATTGTAACCAAGCGCTTGCAAGATTCCCGCAAGGCGCTGCTTATAGCTATGATGATCTTGACCAAGCACAATTACTAATCTATCGGCGCCGCGTTCAATTTTGTTTTCAAGATAGGCAATATCGGCCGCTGCATAGGTCAGCTCGCCGGAAGTTTTACGCACAACGCGATCTTTATCGTCTCCATACTCTGTTGAGCGGAACCATAACGCACCATCTTTTTCGTAGGTCGCATTATTCTTGGCTAATTTTGCGAGGCTTTTATCGATCGCTCCGCTTTCGTGTAACGTTTTTTCTGAAAACCAAACATCAAAGGTAATGCCGTACTCAGCAAGGGTCTTTTTGATCGCTTCAAGAAGGGCCGTTTTTGCATACTGCGCAAAAAAAGCATCATCTTCACCAAGAAGAGAAACGCCATATTTGTCCACGCATGTGCGTGCAAGTTCAACTAAATATTCACCTTGGTAGCCCTCTTCAGGCAATTGTGCATCTTTTCCGAGTACTTGCAGGCATCGTGCTTTAAACGACGCGCCGAGCTTTTGGATTTGATTGCCCGCATCGTTGATATAAAATTCTTTGGTTACGTTGTGCCCCAAGAAGCGCAAAATATTGCCTAAAACGTCGCCGATAATGCCGCCGCGGCCGTGCCCCAAATGAAGTGGGCCCGTTGGGTTTGCGCTTACAAATTCGATATTGAAATTAGAGCGAGGCGCCGATTGCTCAAGCTTGAAAAATTGATCTTCTTGCTCATACAGCGTTTCTGCAAGGGTAATAAACGCATCTTGCGTTAGGAAGAAATTTAAAAATCCCGGGCCAGCGATTTCTATTTTTTCAACAATCGGATGAGTGAATTTTTCTTGAATTTGTTGTGCAATTGCTCGCGGCTGCATAGAAAGTGGCTTGGCCAAAATCATTGCGCTATTGCTTGATAGATCGCCAAATGTTTGCTTTTGCTCATCAACATTAAGGGAAAGTGCGTGATCTTTAAGGAGATTTTTGTCGATACCAAATGTTTTGATTAAGAAATCGTGAAATGCTTGCTCGAGATGGACTAACAGATTCATTGTGCTTACCTGAAATAATGATTTTTTATTTCAGTATAATTCCAGAGAATGAATTTGTCATTTATAAAAAAGGGTCAATTATTGAAATTGACCCTAACTGTTATCGATATGAAGGGCCGGCGATAAACCGGCCCTTCATATTTTATAACGCTTGCACTTCTTTCATCAATTTATTGAGAGCAATTTGATAAATACTTGCTTGTGCATAAAGAATGGTGCCCACTTTGTCTTTTGTTGTAGAGATTTGCGCCATTTGGAGCGATGAAGCGCTTGGATAGATGTCGCGAACTCGTTTAATAATCGCTTGCGCCGTGTTAATAAAGGCTAAGTTACTTTCAATTTTCTTTTTTCTGCCATCGTTGCCAAACCAGCTTGTTTCGATCTCTTTGCTCAATTTTTCGTTATCTTTTTGCAAGCGATAAATAACTTGATCCAGCGTATCGGCAACATCTGCAATCTTATATTTGCTCGTGATCCCATTTTGCTTTAAGAAGTTTATAAAATCGCTATCGGTAAATACGCGGCCTTTTGTTCCTTGGTGCAGCTTATCCCATTGAGAAAAGAATGAGCCGTAGGAAATGCTTCCTTTTGTATCTGTTTGGATCATAAGTTTCGAACTATCGGCTTTTGCAATCCAGTCGGCAGGTGCTGGATTTTGCCGTGCAATTGAATCAAACGTTGTTTTTTCGATCAGCGAAGCTTCTTGTAGTTTTTTTCGTAATTCAGTTTCTGTTTCTTGTTTTCTTGCCGCCCCGATTTGCTTATCTTTCAATTTTTGAGCGGTGTATTTCACTAAAGTAAGAATGTCGTTCAGCGACGAAACTTGAAGAGCATAGCCTTGGGCTGCGGCTCCCTTATTTATTTGCGATGTGACGTATCCATTAGCTGCTTGCGCGTAATTGGCCCACTTATCAAAATCTTCTTTCTGGATGCCAGATTTACTGAATGAATCGACAGCAAATGCTGGGATGCTCAAGTTATTAAACTGTTGATAGATTTCGTAGGGCGAGGCACTGGCTATTTTTTCATAAAGGGGCGTTGATGGATTTACCGGTTTTTTTGCGTCAAATGATTTGCCTGTGCAATCTGTGTCAAATCCTAACTCTTTAAAACCCTCTGCGTTTTTTGTGTTTGCAGCACCTAGGCTCTTGAACGATCTGAACCGAGCTGGTGGATTTGATTTAAGAGCATCGTACGCGTTATTTATTTGTTGATAGGCCGCTTCGGTTACTTTTTTTATTTCTTGATCGCCGGGAAACCGTCTATTAATCGTATCTGGATGGAATTTTTGCAGCAAATTAATCGAGGTGGTTTTAATTGTTTTTTCCGCAGCCGCCTTATCTACGCCAATTACTTCATAGGCAGTATCGGCGCATAGTGCTCTTTTAGCTTCGGCGATGAGTTGTTTTTTTTGTTCGTTAATTTCGCTGGCTCGGCTTATAGTTGCCAGTTGGGCCCCCACAAAAACAAGTTGCACGATATAATATAATTTTTTCATAACACCTCCGTTTATTAAAATGAGATTTTTTGCCCTTACGATCCATCGAAATTTAGTAAAGTGTGCCAGGATAAATCAATACATTCGCTCGATAACGGTAAGCTGGAGGGTAAACGGGGCGGAACCTGTAAGCCGGGCCTGATTTTTTTTAGTTTTTGCGCTATTCTAGGAGAGTAGTTGATTTAGTAAGGGTTTTTGGATGAATATTGCGGTTCTCGTATCTGGCGGTGTTGATAGCTCGGTTGCGCTCAAATTGTTGCGCGATCAGGGGCATAAGGTGACCGCTTTTTACTTAAAAATCTGGCTTGAGGATGAGCTTTCTTTTTTAGGGAATTGCCCATGGGAAGAAGATTTATCGTACGTTCAGGCGGTTTGTGCGCAGCTTGATGTGCCGCTTGAAGTAATCTCTCTTCAAAAAGAGTATTGGGAGCAAGTAGTTTCCTATACGATTTCCCAAGTGAAAATGGGAAATACTCCAAATCCAGATATTTTATGCAATCAACGAATAAAGTTTGGTGCTTTCTTTTCAAAAATTGATGGGTCATTTGATAAAGTGGCAACGGGGCATTATGCACAAGTACACGAAGAAAACGGGGTATTTGTTCTCAGCCGGGCACCAGATCCTATCAAGGATCAAAGCTATTTTCTCTCGCATTTAAGCCAGGAACAATTAGGCCGAGCGCTTTTTCCTATCGGGCATTTGCAAAAAAATGAGGTGCGAGCGCTGGCTCAAGAGTTCGATTTACCAAATAAAACGCGCAAAGATAGCCAAGGAATTTGCTTTTTGGGAACGCTTGATTTTGCCGCTTTTCTGCGCCATCATCTTGGTGAAAAAGAGGGTACGCTGGTTGAATTGGAAACGGGAAAAATAGTGGGTACCCATAAGGGCTTTTGGTTTTATACGATAGGCCAACGGCAGGGATTGGGGCTTGCTGGCGGTCCTTGGTATGTTGCCGATAAAGATCCTGAAAAAAATATTGTCTTTATTTCTAAAAATTATCACAGCGCGGAAAAAGAACGAAATTCATTTTATGTTGGCGATTGCCATTGGATTTCAGGAAGAGATCCTGAACAGAAAGAATTTTTAGTAAAAATGCGGCACGGCGCTCAAATTTATAAAGCGTGTGTCGATTATAATCGTGAAAAAAAGAGTGCATTTGTGCAGCTTGAAGGGCGCGATCAGGGAATTGCGCCGGGCCAATTTGCTGTATTTTATGATGATGCTGTATGCATTGGAAGTGGTACAATTACGAAAAATGCATCGGGTGATGCATTATGAAATTGATAAGCGAAAAACACCTCAATTGGTACGCATGGTGTACCTTGCCGACATTGATTACGCTTTTTCGCATTGCACTCATTCCTTTTATTGTTTATGCGTTGCATGATCAATCGTATTTACGTGCATTTATTTTTTTTATATGCGCCGCGATCAGCGATGTGCTTGATGGTATGCTTGCTCGATTTCTTAAACAGCAAACAATCATTGGAGCGCTGCTTGATCCGCTAGCAGATAAACTGTTAATCGGAGCGCTTGTTGTTTTTTTTACGTTTTATACGCAGCAGCTCCCGGTTTGGTTCTTTATGCTGTACGTTATAAAAGAATGTACGCTCATTTGCGGTGCGGCTTACTTGTTTTTTACAAACGGAGCGACGATTAAAGCGGATGTTTGGGGAAAGTTGGCTATGGGAATCCAAACCATTCTTATGGTGGTTCTCATCGGTGATTTAATGAAAAAGAGTTTTTTTCAAAGCAGCATTATGCTGGTGTTCATTACCGCATTTTTTTCTGTAGCAGCTCTTTTTTCGTACGCAGTTCAAGCGATGAAGTTAAGGAGGTCGGCATGCATCGATTAATTATTCCAGTTTTTGCTTTGTGTATTTTAGTGAGTAATTCTCCCGCGCCAAAGAAAGAACGTGTTGGCGCTCTCAAGGATGAGATCGGGCAACTGTATGGAGAATTAATTAAACAAAATAACGATACCATTCTTGCGTGTGCACGCTTAAATCAAACCTTTATGCAAGAGTTGCAAGATTTAATTGATGGGGAACGCCTCTTTGCAAATCCCACTAAAGAAGATCTGCAAAAAAAACGGGATCAATTAAAAAAGCAATGTATATAAAGATCCCTTGTCTTAAGTAATTTTTTTTTTCTGTTATTATCAAAATAAAAATAATAAATTTTTCCCGTTTGGAAAGGACATCTCGTGGCTGGCTATAATCGTATTATTATTATGGGTAATTTGACTCGTGATCCTGAATTTAAACAATTAGCATCCGGTCAAGCGGTGTGCCAATTAGGCTTAGCTTCAAATCGCCAGTATCGCAATAAACAATCTGGGCAGATGGTGCAAGAAGTGTGCTTTATTGATGCAGATGTTTTTGGTGCGCAAGCAGAAAGCTGCCGTCAATTTTTAGCAAAGGGGCGCGCAGTGCTTGTTGAAGGCCGTTTGAAATTTGATACGTGGGAATCTCCAGAAGGCCAAAAGCGCAATAAATACTCGATCGTTGCAGATCGCGTTGTATTCCTGGGCAACGGCGGTGGCGCTGATGCGGAAACTGGCGAACGCTCAATGCGCCCAGCATCACGCGGTAACGATAGCGTGCAAGCGGCCGCAACGGCAGAAATCGATGTTGATTATGATGAAATGCCAGCAGCAGCAAAAAAGAAACCGGCGGGAAAAAGTGGCGAACTAGAGTTCAAAGATGAGCCGCCATTTCAAGACGACTTGCCATTTTAAATCCCCACTCATGATCTGTGATCATGTCGCCGGGGCCCCATTATAAATTGGTTTCAGCCAAATAACGAATAATAATTAGAATTTTATTTTAAAAGGTGGCGTTAAAGCCACCTTTTTTATTTTCTTACGCTATACTATTCATTGCATTTATGCATCTTGATAGGAAACAAGACAATGAATCTAAGTAAAGCATTATTAGTAGGGGCACTGATCCCACTTCAGATAGTTGCAATGGAGCAAACAGATCAAAAAAAACAGAAGCGTGTTTCTTGGCCGAAAGAATTAGCCCAGATAAGATTTTTCGAACGCTATTTGCCGACTCCTGCGGAAGAATTCAATTCATCGACAACCGATGAACAATTTTCCACAGTTTTTACTCTTGTTCCTGGCGTGATGCTCAATAAAAAGAAAGAGAAAGAGCTCTTTCTTAAGCTATTTGGATTTGATTTTACACATAGGATTGGCAATCTGAGAGCAACTGGCAAAAAAATTACGTTTACCATAACTAAAGATGGCAAAACCGTGAAAACTATTTCGTTAAAGCGTCCTATAGATCACGCTCCGACTAGCTCTGATGGAAAAAAACGCAAAAAAGATGAAAATATTGAGAACTGATATGAAAAGTTGCACCAAAGTTTTTATCTTATTGATAGTGTCAACTCCACAGGCGATTTTTCCTATGGCAAAAACACCTAAAAGTGTGACGTGGGCCGATGATTTCGATAAACAATTGGCGAGCGTACGTAAATATACGCCAGATCCAAAAGAAATAAGCTTCGATAAAGAATTCACCAGCTTTTATGAAATAGCGCGGGCGTTGGCGCGATCTAAATCTGAGGCTGATGAACACGATAGATTATTAAATGTTTTCGGATTAGAAAAAAATGGAAGCATAAGTAATATTCAGTGCAGAAAAAATACATGGCATTGTGATGTCCGCATCAATGGATGTTTCATTGATGATATTTACACTTGTTCTGTTGCGCCCAGTAGCGATGATGATAATAAACCGTTCCATTTGCAAGTAAAAAAGTGCGCAAGCGTGCCAAATACGGTAGCATTTTGTAGTTTAGTGGTCGGCATTATCGGTGGAGCAATGGTTACTTTGGGTAATTTGAAATAATTTATGAAAAATGGCCTTATTTTTTTAACTATAATTGCTTTAACGCCGTACAACGATATGCGTTGCATGGACGATAACTCTTCAATTATCGTTGCCTGGCAAGATTTTACTTCGCAAGAACCAGCTCAGATTCAAAAAACGGCTGATTATCTTATGTGGCTTTCTCAGGGCAATTTAATTATTGGCAGTGATATACAAATTTATCGGCTACGGAAAGTATACAAACAAAGTTCAAAGCAAATTCACACGACTTATATTTTAGAACCCAATTTGCTTTACCACCGAGTTCAAGATCAGTTTTTGGAAGTGTCGGCTAACTCTCAGAGAAATGATGCAGCCCACATGGAACATCTAGGGCATCGCTTATTGGGATTTCCCAAATTCGTCGGTTGCACACCTCCTTTTAACAGGGATTTGAAAGCCCTCCATAGAGCGAATCGTTCCCTCCCCGATCTTGCGAATCTCTATAAAAATGAATTCTCAGCGCCCTATTATGTAGTTTCTGGCTACGTTAAAACTGCTGTTTTTATTGGGTGTTGTTTTATAGCGTATAAAGAGCTGAGATCGTTCTCTTCGCGGCTTCTTATTGCCTTGACTCCATAACTAAATCGTTCAACCGCTCTTTTTTGTGTAAAAGCCGCTCATTTAGGAGCTTCTATTTATTTTTAATTGACAATTAGAAAATAAATAATGCATTCTGGAGATGATGAGGCAACATTTGAGGTTAAGTGGAGTCTGAACATGAAACATCTGAAATCGATGGTACTTTTTCTTCTTTTTTTTCACATGAGAGCTACAGAGCACCCATTAACCGATATGGTGGCGGTTTCAACCGAATATCTTTATCCCTACAGCCAATTTTATCATATTGAAGCGATCTGCAAAAGTGTGTGGAGCGATCTTGATCTTTATTTAACACATGAACCGTTTGAACAGTTGGCGGAAAAAATTCCCCTTTTGAAGAAGAACCTTGAGCAGTTGATGCATGAAGTGAAGCGCATGGTTTTTAATTGCCCTGAATCGGCTTCCTTTTTGCCAGAAGACACTATTTATTTAATGCGGATGGTTACCGTACTTGCAAATAAATATCGCCTCGTATGCCAAAAAATTAAAGAGAGCACAGGAGAAGATGTTTCTATTTTTAGTCAACGATTTGAAGAAATGCGCCTAGATCTTGAATATTTGCGCGAATCACGCGATGAAATTGCACTGCTTGAGTAGTTTGATACCCGTCTACGCTAAAGCTATGCCGGGTCTTAGTACGAAAAAAACCTTATGTTTCTGATGATTTTAATTATTTCGCAAATAAAGCCATGCTTTTTCGGATGAAATTTGGGGTCCTCGCGGCTACGTTTCGTCCGAGCGGGGGATTAAATTTGGGGCCCCACGGCATGACTTTGTCATCAAGTGGGGATGTTTTAGTATACCCACGCGCAATCAAGGCCGATCATTAAATCATAAAGATGTGCGTTAAAAATGCGTCTGCCACCAGCAATAATATCAAACCAGAAACCGATACGTGGGCCAACATCTCTTAGAGTATCGGCGCAATCGTACTCTATCATTGCATGAACGGTATGCATGTTCCATCCGCGCAATCGTTCATCTGAGTTGATGACGAGTTCATTAAAATAGCTCCCGCCCGTTTTAAGCTCAAGCGAATCTGCATCGCGCTTAGTAAATGAATACCCAGCCAAAAGTGATAAGCCACGCACAAAATGATCCGCTTTAAAATACGTGCCTAATTCCCAAATAGTTCCTGGATCTATTTGCACTTTGTTTTGAGCAAGGAGGATGAACCCATTTTGTTGCTCAGCAGTTTTGAGCCGTATCGTTCGATCTTTTTTAAAAAGAAACAATGCCCCGCTATGAAAGCCGATGGTCACCCAATCAAAAAAACCAATTGCACAATCGAATTTTAATGGTAATCCATAGTGCCCATTATAACCGAGTGGCAGATCAAACGGTTGATCGATGTTTGTTGTTTGGGCGGTAGGAAAAAGGACCCCGATTTTTGCACTCGCATCAAGAAAATCTAAAATACAAGTATCTTGATACGTGCCGGCCCAGCCTGCAAGAAACGAAAAATCACCAATGCCGGTTCTGTGGGATGTTGGTTTGAATCGGACGCCGTAACGATTAAAAATTGGCCCCAAATCGCCAAGAAATGCTTGCCACTCGGGAGTCGTTATATTTGGAAAGGTATCATCTCTTGGTGATAGGTCCTCGAAATGAATATTGGAAATGGTCAGCGAGCGAATGAGCGGCATATGAAATTGAAGAAAAAAACCGTTTTTCAAATTTTGATAATATTCTCCAATGCATTCAAAGAGTGCAAAGTTTCCGGTAAATGATAGCTTTCCAAACGTACCATTTTGCGGGAGCTCAGCTAATGCTATTAAAATTTGATCAATCGGATTTGCTGGATCAAGATTTGGCACACCTAAGCCGATAAGCTGCATATTTTGCGGACCAATAATATCAAAAAGGGGGCCGATTTTTCCGCTGTCATCGCGCGAGTGGCTGGTGCGCGCAAATCCGCTATTGAGTTGCCATGAACTCAATTTATTTCGTTCAAAACGGGGCTCATCCCAAAATCTGAGAGCGCGATAAAAATGTGGGTTATCAATAGGGAGCGTTGCGTGTGAGCAAAAAAGTAAAAATAGTGCAAGCAGGCAACCAATGTTAGCCTTCATCTGTTTATATCCTTAATGCTGCCTGATTGGCAATTTTATTCGCTATGTACCAAACCAAAAACTCTTTCAAGCCAAAGTAATTTTTTTCTGGTCAAACGGCTGCGTATTATAGATATACTAAAAAGGCAGAGTTGTCACGTATTCATCATATGCTATACTAACGAGAAAGACACAAAAAAATTGCAAAAGGTATATCTATGGATAATTCGGCTATTAATCATCAAGCGCAAGATGAAAACAGCGTTACAGAGGGTAATCAAGCGGGCGATAAAGCTTTAGAGGCTTGTGAGGCACAATTGGCTGAGATCAAGCGTAACTATGCGCTTCTCAATGCTGATTTTGAAAATTTTAAAAAGCGTCTGGAAAAAGAACAAACTGCGGTGATGTTTGGGATGCAAAAAAATTTGTTAGTGCCGTTGCTTGATATTGTCGATAACTTTGATCGCGCTTTAAGCGATAATGCGATGGCCGATAAAACTATGGCAGCACATCTTGAAGGCTTTTCTCTTATTAGAAAGAATTTGCAAAAATTACTTGAAAAATTTGGGGTAAAAGAAATTACCGATAATGCGTTATTCAATCCAAATTTTCATGAAGCGGTAATGAGCGTTCAAGCAACCGATGGAAAAGAATCCGGATCTATTGCGGCGGTTCTCCAAAAAGGTTATATGCTTAATAATCAAGTGTTGCGTCCGGCAAAAGTAACGATTGTTTCATAGGGATACAGATGATTATTTTTAGGGTGGGATTTTTTTTAATTCTTCAATTGTTTGCTATTTCGGCTTATGCGATTAATCTCAAGGGAATATATAATAGAATTGTTACTAATGGTTATCAAGAGCAATTAAGACAAGCCAAATTATTAAAAAAGAAGCAACAAGCAATGTGGTTTGTTCAGCTTGACTTGACGCCACGAGAAAATGAACTCTATGCTCAGCTTTTTAAAAATATTTCTAACAAATCTGCAAACGCTGGGCCTGGATCGGAATTTTTAGTTAAATTGATTGAGGACATTGATTTTTCAAAAGTTGACGGGAGTCAAGACTCTATTATTCATGCAATAACAGAAAACATCGCAAATAAAAAAGACACACTTTTTCTTGCTAGCGATCCCGAAATAAAACCGATTGTGTCTGAATTATTCAAATCAAACGCAATGAACTCGGTAACCATTTTAGCTACTTTATACGTCACGCTCCTTACCTCTTGGCCCAAAGTCGTTGACCAGGAAGAATTCAGAAGGGCTTACAATAATTTAGCAAATACCAAGCAAGTACAGGATGCAGTACAAGAAATTATCCAAAACCCGAAATTGCAGCCTAAAGAAAAGCGAAAATCGTTACAACTATTAGAACAAGAAATTAAGCAAATTGTGCTTGCTCAGATTTCTAAGCCTCTTGTGGGCAAAGAGTGGAATGATAAAGCTGGGAACCTTCTAAATGAATGGTCCGAAACGGTTTCTAACGCGGAGGCTTTCAGTAAAATCGAATTTAGAAAACCCGTCATTTTAAAACCTTTTGTTTTCGAGACGCCGTACTATTCATTATCGGATGAAAGAGAGCGTTTGTATAAAAATAAGAAGAAACATCTTAATAGCATCGTTTCTAACCTAGAACTATTTCAAAGTTATTATGCTGATGAATTACAAAGAGCAAAGGCAAGGTTTGATGCTGTGGACCCTTTAGAATTGGAAAAATGTTGCATTTTTTTAGGTGTTAATGGTAATGAACCGAAAGAAATGCTGGAAAAAAAAGCAAACGAACTCAAAAAAGCTAACGCCAAGATTTGGCATCCAGATAAATATCAAGACCCAAAGGGAAAAAATTGGGCAACAGAGCAAATGAATATGATAGGGCATGCACCTCAATACATTCATTCGTGGCAACAAAAAAAAATAGAGCTAGAGATGGTTCAAAGGCAGGTCGAACGACCGCTCGCCTTTTTAGGCTTGTGGATAAATAAGTATAAAGAAATACAAAAAAACTCAGAAAATGTTTATTTGCCAGCTAACCACTCAAATCAATATCTAAGTAAACTGATAAGAAAGCCTAAACGTGATTTATATCCTCTCGTAGAAAAATTTTCAAAGGAAGAAATAGATCAAATGGGCGATGCTGAAATAAGACTGAAGATAAAGCAAACTCTGCTTTATGCTGATTTAGTCAATGTCCGAGGTCCAAAGTCTCTTAAGACTGTCGAATTTGAACAAGATTAAATTTGCTAATTTATTTTAAATAACTCAAAATACCGACTACGAGCTCAATAAAAATTAATACAATGACGAGTACTGAAAGTAGATCTTCGCGCGTTGTATCGATTTTGCTTTGATAAACTGAAAGTACATCTTTAATAATATCGAGTTTGGTATTGAGCGAATCTTTCCAGCTTTTTAAATCGAGTTTTTCAACAAGCAGCGTATAGGTTTCAGCAACGTATACATCGCCCGCCGTTTTCACGCTACTTTCTATGCGCTCAATAATAACCGAAATTTCTACTTTCAGCCGATCGAGATTGCTAATTGGATCTTTGGCGAGTGAACTAATAAACGGAATGTAAGCAGTAATCGGAAGCGACCATGCTTCTTGCTGATAAACCACATTGAGTTGCTGATCAAGAATGCGGTCGTAATAATGCAGTTCTAATTGCTGAATATTTGCAAACTCAAAGAGATCTAGAATTTCTACATAATCTTCGTCGTAAACAAATGCTGCGGCAGTATCGATAATAATTAAATCGCCGCGATAGTAACCGGTGGCCGATTCCATAATGGCATCTTTTTGATATTCTGAAAGGCTTTCGGTTTCAAATTGCAGCAGCGAAACGATTGTACTACCATGATTTTGCTTGAGATCGACAACGCTCAGTTGCGGATCCTGATCAACTTGTATAACAACGTACGAATTCCGTAAATGAAAAAATCGAGCTTGCTTAATATAGTTTTTTATTTTGCTAAATATAGCATGTGCATCGGCAATACTTTGCTCGCGAAATTCTGCATCGAGAGTATTGAGCGTTTTTTTCATCGTCTCGAGCGTATCTTTAAAAGGCACTTTGTAAACGAGTGAAATAACGCCAAAGCTATGCAGCGTCGCTTTGATGCATTTGGAATTGGCAGAAGCTTGGGGAAGATCGACTGCTAATGGGATATGATAATTTTTAAAATATTTTGAAAGCGTATGTTGTTTAATTAAGAGTTCATTGCTTGCTTCAACTTTGTTGAGCGCAATGTCATCTCCCACATCAAATGCGTAGAAAATGAAAAAATTGCCGGAAACTATATTCGCTTCATTTCCTTCAACGAGCGGCATCTCCGTTTTCATTCCGTATTCCTTTTTTTTACGAATCCGATTTTTTTAAGATAGCAAGGAACGCTTCATGAGGCACCTCAACGCTACCCACTTGCTTCATTTTCTTTTTACCTTCTTTTTGCTTTTCAAGCAGCTTACGTTTTCGTGAAATATCGCCGCCATAACATTTTGCGGTAACGTTTTTGCGCAATGCAGAAATTGATTCTCTCGCGATAATTTTTGCGCCAATAGCAGCTTGAATGGCTACCTCAAAAAGCTGACGCTTAATTACTTCTTTAAGACGAGCCACCAGATCTTTTCCTTCTTGGTACGCTTTATCGTTATGAACAATCGTTGAGAGTGCGTCAACCGGCTTACCATTTAAAAGCACATCCATCTTAACCAAATCTCCCGGTTGGAACCCAGCTTCTTCATAATCGAAGCTCGCGTATCCTGAACTTATAGATTTAAGTTGATCGTAAAAATCGGTGGCCACTTCATTGAGGGGAAGGGTATAATGCATGATCACGCGATCTTCGCTCAAATAAGAAAGCTCTTTTTGTACACCTCTTTTATCTTGGCAGAGTTTGATAATACCGCCCAAATATTCTTTTGGAACAATAATTGTTGCATTAATTACCGGCTCCATAACTTCTTCAATCTGGCTAGGATCCGGAAAGTCGGCAGGGCTTTCTATGTTTACAATTTCATTTGTATGCGATTTGCGAATTTTGTAAAGAACGCTTGGTGCCGTAACGATTGCGGTTATATCGTATTCTTGCTCGAGCCGTTGCTTGAAAACATCCATATGAAGTAATCCAAGAAAACCACATTTAAATCCGAGCCCTAAAGCGACCGATGTTTTTTTCTCTACCGTTACGCTTGCATCGTTGAGTGTTAATTTTTCAATTGCGGTTCGCAATAATTCAAATTCGGTATTATCGACCGGATAAATACCGGCAAACACCATTGGTTTTGCAGGTTTGAATCCGGGAAAAGGTACGACTTCTTTGCGCGCTTGATAAATCGTATCCCCGATCCGCGCTTCTTTAACCGTTTTCATACCGGAAATTAAATAACCTACTTGGCCCGCATAGAGCGAATCCATGGGAGTTTGATCTGGATACATTAACCCGAGTTCAAGAACTTCGTATTGCACGTTTGAGTGTGCAAGCTCTATAATATCGCCTTTGCTTATTTTTCCATCTTTAATAGCTAAAAGACAAACAACCCCTTTGTATTCATCAAACCATGAATCAAAAAGAAGTGCTTTCAGCGGTTTATCGAGCGCACTTTCTGGTGCCGGAATGCGTTCAATTACTGCATCTAGTATTTGCTGAATCCCAATCCCAGATTTTGCAGATGTCCCGATGACCTCATGTTCATCAAAATCGAACATTTTTTTCATTTCGCCAAGAACTCGTGGCAAATCTGCCGTGGCAAGGTCTACTTTATTAATTGCGGGAATAATCGAAAGGCCTTGTTCGAAAGCCAAATAAAAGTTGGCAATAGTTTGTGCTTCAACGCCTTGTGAAGCATCAACGAGCAACAGCGCGCCTTGGCAGGCATAGAGAGAGCGCGAAACTTCATAGCTGAAGTCCACGTGGCCAGGGGTATCAATTAAATTCAAAAGATACGTTTTGCCTTTATAAGTATGAAACATTGAAGCGGTTTGCGCTTTAACGGTTATGCCTCGCTCTTTTTCAACCTGAAGCTTATCAAGAAATTGTTCGTGGTGCTTCAGGTTTGATAGGGTGCCGGTAGTTTCCAGTAAACGATCGGAAAGTGATGATTTTCCGTGATCAATATGAGCTATGATGGAGAAATTGCGAATACGGTCTGGCGTAAAATCTTGTAATTTAATTTTTTTGATATCCATGATATTCAAGATGAAAGATTGAGAAATGTTAGTTGCATGCTTGCAGTTTACTTGAACACGCCGAATTTGTAAATTTCTAACATCCGTAGATAAAAGCGCGATCGTTATTCGATGCCAGCTTTCTTGCGAAGAGCAAATTCCTGGCTAGCGCTATCGAGCGGCATGCAGCAGGCAGAAGCGGTTAATTCATAAACGATGTTTTTTAGTTTTTGTGCTTGTTCAAAATTGTTAATTTTATTTATTCCAAGCTTTTGGAATGCTATAATTGAAGCAGAGCATTTATGAGCCATAGAAATTGCCATGAACTCTCTAAAAAACAGACTGGCTCTTTCAATAGCCTCTTTAGATAGATCATACCGTAAATCTTCAACGTCATACCAACCTTTATGAAGGAAATAGTTGTTATTCGTGAAATCTGTTAATTCAATAAAGATTTTCTCAGGCTTGCTAGTTTTTTGTTTTGGATACTGATGGGGTTTAAAGAACGGATTCATTGCGTTTACAACAGGTGAGGTTCCCATAAGAACGGTGAACACAAAAAAAATGGGATTAGAGAAGAATGGTTTCATAAGAATCCTCCTCAGGTAGGTTTTAGGTGTTTTCAAAACGATTTATTTTTGCACAGTTAACTCTATTTTATCAACCTCTTTGAACTTGTCTCCTTTTGAAATTCAGGATATTATTAAAGTATATAATCTTGCATTAACGCAAAACATTCAATAACTTCTCAATCAAAAGAAATTAGTGCGGTATTTAGAAAGGTCATGGTATGTCATCTTCAACTCATGATGCTCAAAACGAAAATCTTACCGGCAAACTTAAGCCAGTTTTGATTGAGGATGAGCTCAAAAGTTCGTTTCTTGATTATGCGATGTCGGTCGTCGTTAGTCGTGCAATTCCCGATGTGCGTGATGGATTGAAGCCGGTGCATCGCCGCGTGCTTTATACCATGAATCAGCTTGGTTTTCATTATAATAAACCGTATCACAAATCTGTTCGTATCGTCGGTGAAGTACTGGGTAAGTACCATCCCCATGGTGATCAAGCTGTTTATAATACCATGGTAGGTATGGTTCAAGAATTTTCAAAACGATATCCACTTTTAGATGGCCAAGGAAACTGGGGATCGGTAGACGGTGATAATGCGGCAGCGATGCGTTACACAGAAGTACGCATGGAAAAAATTTCTCAGGAAATTTTGGCGGATCTCGATAAAGAGACGGTCCATTTTGTTCCAAACTTTGATGAATCCACCGTTGAGCCGGTTGTTCTCCCAAGCAAGTTACCCAACTTACTAATTAATGGAACTTCGGGCATTGCCGTGGGTATGGCGACCGCAATTCCACCACACAATTTGGGCGAAGTAATAGATGCATGCTTAGCGTATTTGGCAAATGAGTCGATGACCGATGAAGAACTCTTTGAAAAAATTCCTGCTCCCGATTTTCCAACAGGCGGCATTATTTGCGGCCGTGCCGGCATTGTACGCGCTTATAAAACAGGGCGTGGCAATTTAATTTTACGCGGCGTTGTCGAAATTGAAGAAACTAAAAAAGGAAGTGCGCTTGTTATTAACGAACTTCCGTATCAAGTAAACAAAGCTGAATTGATTATAAAAATTGCAGATTTGGTTAAAGATAAAATTATCGACGGCATTTCCAATATTCGCGATGAATCTGATAAAAAAGGTATGCGCGTTGTGATTGAACTCAAACGGGGCGAGATTCCGACCGTGGTGCTCAATCAGCTGTATAAATTCACTCAGCTAGAAACAAGCGTTTCTATTTTGATGCTTGGATTACTTGAAAATCGTCCATTGATTTTCAGCTTACGCGATCTGATTCGTGAGTTTCTTTTGCATCGCCAAGAAGTGATTTATAAACGAACTGTTTACGATCTTGGCAGAGCGCAAGCGCGCGAACATCTTCTTGCTGGTTTCATTATCGTTCTCAATAATATTGATGAAGTGGTAGCGCTTATAAAAGCTTCATCTACGCCCGAGGAAGCGATTGCGAAATTAAATCAGCGCTTTTTACTCACTCAAGAACAAGGGAAAGCGGTTCTTGAAATGCGCTTGCAGCGTTTAACAGGGCTTGAGCAAGAAAAAATATTTGCGGAAATGGAAGATCTCAAAAAAATTATCAACGGCCTCAAATTGATTTTGGCCGATAAAACAATTTTGAAAAAAGAGATCGAAAAAGAATTAGTCACTATTAAAACCGATTACGCTGATCCTCGCAGAACAAAAATTGAAGGTCCGATCGATATTCTCACTGAAGCGGATCTTATTCCTGATGAAGAGACGGTGGTGACCCTTACCGATCGCGGGTATCTCAAGCGCGTTCCACTTTCTACTTACGGTGTTCAGCATCGGGGCGGAAAAGGAAAAATGGGCATGGCGCCGCTTGAAGAGTCGGGTGATTTTGTAAAAGATGTTTTTGTAGCTAAAACGCATGATGAATTAATGTTCTTCACGAATTTAGGACGCGTATACAGCATGAACGTTTTTGAAGCGCCTGAAGGTTCTCGAACATCCAAAGGACGCGCAATTGTTAACTTGCTGCAATTAAATCCTAATGAGCACGTGGTTAAACTTCTGTGCATTCGGGAGATGGAAGGTAAATCGCTCGTGATGCTGACCAAAAATGGCATCATTAAACGTACCGACGCTGGTGAATTTTCAAATATTCGCAGCTCAGGAATTCGCGCAGTCAGCTTGCGCGATGGCGATGAATTAGTATTCTGCGCATTAAGCTCCGGCAACGATTCGATCGTTATAGCCACGGCAAAAGGCCAAGGTATTCGCTTTAAAGAAACTGAAGTGCGTCAAATGGGCCGCCAAGCATCGGGCGTTATGGGAATTCGTTTGCGTGGTGGAGATCGCGTTGTGGGTATGGAAGTTATAGCTGACGATCGTGATATTTTATTCGCGACATCTCGCGGGTATGGAAAACGTGTAAAAGCTGAAGATTTCCGCGTTGCGCATCGTGGTGGTTATGGTGTTCGAACGATTCCGACCGATACGCGTAATGGAGAAGTTATAGGGCTATGCGCGGTTACTGATGAATCGAACGTTCTTCTTATCGATACGACCGGAAAAATGATTCGACTTTCACCGACAGAAATTCGCACAATGGGAAGACAAGCTAAAGGTGTTCGTTTGATTCGAATGGATGAAGAACAACGACTTGCGCATTTAGTTGCTTTTGAAGAAGCTAACGATGAAACAATTGAAAATGAACCAACCAGTGGTTCTGCTCCTGCAGAAATTAAAACCGATGCGTTTGAAGTGGATCATCAAGTAAGTATTTTTGATATGGATGTTAATACTTCCTCACAAGACATTTTTAAAGCACTTAATTTTGATCAGCAATCAAGTGATGAGGGTATTGATTCGTAATCGGCATGAAAGAAACTATTGCACAATTGGCTCTACATCTTTCGCTTGTAAAAGGAGTAGGGCCAGGTTTGTGTAAGCGATTGCACGATGAGTTGGGCGATAATTTTCTTCTTTTATATAATCTGAAAATAAAAGAATTAATGTCGTTCGGTTTTTCGGAACAAACTTCTGAGCTGATTGTTTCGGGGCTCGCGCAGCGATCAGTTCTTGAAAGAGAGCTTGAGCTCTTAAAAAAAAATAGTATCTCTTTTGTAACGCTTTTCGATCAAAACTATCCAGCACTCTTAAAAGAAATTCACTTACCGCCGATTGTTCTTTATTATAAAGGGCCACTTGTGCAGGAAGATGCTTTGGCAGTTGTGGGTTCGCGTGATGCAAATAACTATGGGCAATACGCGATTGAACAATTTGTCCCCCCACTTGTCGCGCACAATTTTGCGATCGTGAGCGGCGGAGCACTTGGAGCCGATGCGATGGCGCATAGAGCTACTATAAAAGCTGGCGGTAGAACAATTGTTGTTTTGGGCTCTGGATTGCTCAAATGGTATCCAGCTACTAACCAACGATTGTTTCAATCTGTTTTGGATAATGGTGGTACGCTGATAAGTTCATTTGCATTAGAGACAACGCCGGCTCCTGGAAACTTTCCCGCACGAAATAGAATTATAGCTGGGCTTTCGCGTGGTTGCTTGGTTGTTCAAGCGGCTCAAGAAAGTGGTGCCAAAATTACAGCACTGTTTGCACTTGAACAAGGAAGAGAAGTTTTTGCAGTTCCTGGTCCAATCAGTGATTCATTGAGCGCAGGATGCCACAGCTTGATACAACAGGGTGCAAAATTGGTACATACTGCGCACGATATTTTGGCAGAATTTAATCTGGTGCCCGCAGGAAAAATTTTCGCTACTGGTGAAAAAGAAAAGATTTCTCGGAGCGCTGAACAAATTACGATAAATTTTTCACTTCCTCTTGCGCAGCAAATAGTTCAAGCATGTTCACGGCCACTTTCGCTGGATCAATTAGTGGAGCAGCTCAACAGCGATTTGTCGACCTGCCAGGCTGCGATTTTTGATTTGCAACTTGCTGGTGTGCTTGAGCAAACATTCAATGGGATGTGGCAAAAAAGTGTATAGGACGTTACTATTGATGAATAACTCAGCCAAATGAAGAGGGCACTATGATATTGTGGGATGTGAGCGGCGTTCTATTTAAATCTGATACCTGGCGTCTTTCGTTTTACGAAATTGGCTGGTCTGCGTGCGCGCAATATCTTCTGTTGGATAGAAAAAGTATAGAACACTTAAAAAGTATTTTGTTCGATGATCTTCTTTTTCGTTTGAACCCAAAAGAGACGCAAGAGGAACTTGCACGAATGCCGGATGGTTCTAAAATGTCTCCCATGATGATGGCATGGCTGAAGGGTGAAGTTAACGGCCCAGAAATGATTTTTTTACTCAATAATTTAATTGAGCAACTAGATGGAAAAAACTATTTCTATTCGAAACGGGAAAGAGATTTGATTCTAAAAATTATAAAAGTTGTTTTCGATCCGACGATTATTGCACGGTATACCAAACCAATTAGTTACGGCGCGCAACTTTTAAAAGAGAGCCGCGCGAACGGAAATCGTAACGGTATCGTTTCCAATTGGGATTCGCTTTCTTTTGATCATTTGAATAGCTCTCCACACGGAAAATCGGTTTTCTCATTGGTTGAACCGAACGATATTTTTATTTCAGGCAAATGTGGTTTAATAAAACCCAATAAAAAGTTTTTTGAGACAATCCTCCAACGATGCAATGTTGCCCCGGAAAAATGTTTTTTTGTCGATGATCAGCCCGAAAATATTGCAGCAGCTGAACAAAGTGGCATTAAAGGGCATTGCCTTGGAGATGGCGATTATAAGCGACTGAAGAAAGTCCTAATAGGTCATGGCTATCTCTAGGGGCTACCACATTGTGTTTTTTTGCCTTATTGGTATGCTTAATTGAGAAAAAGCTTCACCAGAAGGGAAGAAAATGGCAACGATAAATTCAGCTAGAAAACATTTCTTGTTTTTAGTGCTCACGCTTTCCGTTTTTGCAGCAGATGCGGCCAAAACCGTATTATGGGATATTGGGGGCGTTCTTTTTAAGCCCGATATGTTGGGTATTTCCTATTATGAGCTTGGTTGGACCGATTATGCTAAATACATAGTTTTTGACCAAAAAAGTCCCTTCCACATCAAAGATTTGTTATTTGAAGATATTTTATATCGCTTGAACCATCGTGCAAGCGAACAGCAATTTATTGCCTATTTGCCTGATGGCGGCCTTATGCCTCCTATTATGATGGATTGGCTTAAAGGAAAAATTACTGGGCAAGAGATCGTTTCGTTGGTTTTCCAGGTAATTAAAGACCTTGACGGCCAGCATTATTTCTCAAGCGACCATGAACGGATTATGCTTGAAAAAATGGTAAAAGTTGTATTTGATCCGCAAGTTTTGGGACGTTACACAAAGCCAATTTCAGGCGGAATAGAACTCGTTGCTTCATGTGCTAAACACGGGTGTACCAATATGATTATCTCAAATTGGGATCCAATATCGTTTAGCGTTTTGATGCGTTCTTCCCATGGAAGAAAAGGATTGCGTCATTTTGATCCAGGCAACATTTTCATTTCTGGTAGTTATGGAATAATGAAGCCAGATAGCGCTGTTTTTAGAAAAGTGCTTGAAATGTACCAACTTAATCCAAGCGAATGCTTTTTTGTTGATGATCAAATTGAAAATATTCATGCAGCAGAAGCTTTAGGGATAAAAGGCTATTGGTTACAGAAGGGTGATTATAAAGGTTTAAAACGTGCGCTGATCCAAGCAGGTTTTTTACCCGCTGATTAAGAACGTTTTTTGCGTTTTGGCCCAATTTGCTGTACCATAGGACAAGAAATTAAAAATTGCTAATTATTAACTACATGTTGGAGTTTTCGTATGCCAGTACCAAAACGTAAGCGGTCCCGAGCGCGCCGCGATTCTAGATTTGCAAATAAAGGTCTCAAGGTTAAAGCGATTACCACCTGCAAACAATGCAATGAGCCACTTTCTCCGCACGTCGCGTGCAAGAGCTGCGGTTTCTATAAAGGTGTTAAAGTTATTGCTACCAAAAATGAGCGTGGTGTAAAGCGACAAGAAATTCGCGCTAAACAAAAGACGCAACAAGCTGGCAGCGAGCCTCAAGCTGCAGAATAATATTCAGACAGCCAAAGCTTGTTAGTTAAACCTATGATAGCATTAGATGCGATGGGGGGCGATTTTGCTCCCCATGCAATTGTCTCTGGCGGATTGCTTGCTGCTCGCAAGGGAATTAAAATTGGGCTTTACGGAGACCAAGATCGTATTCTCGAGAGCCTTGATAAGCAAGATAGTGACTGGAAAAAATTACCCATTTCAATTATCCACTGTTCTCAAACCATCGAAATGGAAGATGAGCCATCTTCTGCAATTTTGCGCAAAAAAGATGCTTCCTTGGTCGTCGCATTGAACGATGTAGCAAAAGGTAAAGCATATGCGTTTGTTTCTGCTGGAAATACGGGTGCTTGCTTAGTAGGCGGCATGCTTATTATTGGCAAAACGGACGGCATATTGCGGCCGGCAATCGGTGAATTTATACCTGCACTTCATGGATCGGTTTTCTTTATCGATCTTGGTGCAAATGTCGACTGCAAGCCGGATCATTTAAAGCAATTTGCCATCATGGGCGATGTGTACGTTAAGCTCAAGAAAAATATTGCTTCGCCTCGTGTTGCGCTCCTTTCAAATGGTGCTGAACGAACAAAAGGCAATAAAGCTGTTTTAGAGGCGCACGAGCTTTTGGCTTCTTCAGGATTAAATTTTATTGGCAATCGCGAACCGCATGATATTTTACATGGCGAAGTGGACGTCGTAGTTTGTGATGGATTTGCGGGCAATATTATGCTGAAATCTCTCGAAGGAATGCTTTCATTAATTCCTAAGGTCGTAGATCGTGAATGTAGAAAAACATGGATCGGTCGCTGCTTGGGTTTCTTGGGAAGTCGTTTGCTCAAGAGATTAAAAAGAAATGTCGCCCGTGTGCAAAAAGGTGGCGCGCTTCTTCTAGGTGTTCGCAAACCGATTATTATTGCTCATGGTGCATCGCAAGCATCTGCTATCGAAGATGCGCTCATTTATGCGCATACGATTCATCAAACACGCTTTGTTGATCGTTTTAACGAGTCGGTCGGATCGATGTTAAACAATTCTTCAATACTACAAACATCTCTTGAGGCGCCGTCTATTTCTGAGCGTTGAGAGTTTTTGTGTCCTATGCTACGTTGTGCCTAATTCATTTTTATTATTTTGAGTAAGGAGAAATTATGGAACTATCATCATATCTCTCAGTTGATTTCTGGCTCACCCATGGGGAGCGTTATAAAAATTATTTAATGGCCGCCGGTATTGCTTTAGCAATTATTATTGCAGGCTCATTTTATTGGTATACATCGTACACAAGAAAGCAAGAGCTCGCGGTTTCTACGCTTTCCGATATTTTTCATGATGCTGCTCGAGCACAGCAGAATAGTGAATTGTGGGCCGAAGTAGAAATGGCTGCTCGTACCGGTTATAAACAGTTTGGCTCAACCAAATCTGCGCCATATTTTTTGGCATTGCAGGCTGAATCACTTCTACAGATGGGAAGAAGAGACGAATCGCTTGCGATGATGGAAGAGGTCATTAAGCAGCTAAACTCGCGTTCGCCACTTTATTATGTGTATGCAATCAAACAAGCGCGCATGATGCTTGATACTCAAGATGCAAAGATGCAGCAAAATGGTTTGGCAAAACTTGAACTGATAGCTCAAGCAAAAGATAATAAGCAAGCTGATGAAGCATTGTATTATATTGGCCAGTATTACGCGGCTCTTGGCAATTCAGTTTCTGCTAAAGCTGCTTTTGAAAAAGTATTTGAAATAACAAAAAATCAAGCATCCGATTATCCATCTCCTTGGGTTAAATTGGCGCAAGAAGCTGTGCAGGAGCTTGCATGAAGCGAATTCGAGTACGATTTGCACCTTCTCCGACAGGGCATTTGCATATTGGTGGTTTACGTACTGCTCTTTTTAATTGGCTTTTTGCGCGGCACAATAACGGCGATTTTCTATTGCGTATAGAAGATACCGATATTGAACGTTCAAAAACCGAATTTACCGATTCGATTCTTGAATCTCTGGAATGGACATCAATTGAAAGTGATGAACCATTGGTTATTCAAACGAAACGAATGGCTATTTATAAAGAAAAAATTCAATGGCTTTTGCAGCATGAAAAAGCATACCGCTGTTTTTGCGCAGCGGCCCCAATGCGTAGCGAAGATGATTATTTCAAGTATGATGGCAAATGCCGCTTGAGAAAACCGGAAGCGGGCGACCAAAACCTGCCTCATGTCGTTCGCATTAAATTACCGCTGGAACAGAAAACAATAGAATTTGATGATATTATTCGCGGACCGATTGTTTTTGAAACAACGCAATTAGATGATTTTATTATTGCACGAACCGATGGAACGCCGATTTATAATTTTGTCGTTGTTGTTGATGATGCGCTAATGAATATCTCGCATATTATTCGCGGCGAAGATCATATTTCAAATACGCCAAAACAAATTGTGCTTTATAATGCGTTTGGTTTTGATGTGCCGCATTTTGCACATTTACCGCTCATTTTGGGGCCATCAGGTGCACGTTTAAGTAAAAGAGATGCGGCAACGGCAGTAACCGATTATAAAAAAAATGGTTATCTGGCAGATGCGCTTTGTAATTATTTAGTGCGTCTTGGTTGGGCTCATGGCGATCAAGAAATTTTTACGCGTGAGCAATTAGTTTCGCTCTTTACGCTCGATGGCGTTGGTAAAAAAGCTGCTATTTTCGATCAAGCAAAACTTGATTGGGTAAATAGCATGTATCTTAAAGAGCTCGATGCCAAAAAGATTTTATCTTTTATCACCCGCGATGTAGAAGCCGGTTTTGTTGCAGCACTTTCTGATTGGAATGAAGCAACGATTTTGAAAGCTGTTGATCTTTATAAAGGGCGCGTTAAAACAATGCGTGAACTGGTTGATGAAATAAATGGATTTTATCATGCGACCGCGCGTGCTACCAATGAAGAGGTGCAGCAATTTGGTACAGCACAAGCA
The DNA here is from genome assembly GCA_036260945.1 of Candidatus Babeliales bacterium. Lineage (NCBI taxonomy): Bacteria > Candidatus Babeliae > Candidatus Babeliales > Candidatus Babeliales bacterium. The sequence goes on along the minus strand of DATALT010000002.1, from coordinate 501,057 downwards.
GCGCTTCTTTTGAAAGATTTTAATGCGGCAGTTAGTGCAATGACGGTAGTTGATAGCTCTGTCGTTGGGGAGATTGCAAAACGACTGGCTGCAGAGCGCGGCATCAAATTAGTTGAACTTGCGCAGCCGATTCGATTAGCTTTAACGGGTAAAGTACATGGGCCCGGTGCATTCGATATCGTTGCACTTTTGGGTAAACAAGAGAGTTGCAAACGCTTGGAACGCTTTATAAACGAGTATGGTACTCGCGTTTAGCAAACTACATTCTAGGGGAACGCGCAGATGAAAATTGGCATGCTGTTTCCAGATTATGGGAGCCAATATGTTGGCATGGGAAAAGAGCTTTATGATACTTCTCGCATTATGCAGGAGTATTTTGAAGAAGCTTCTACGTGTCTAAATATTAATTTTGTTAAACTTTGTTTCGCTTCTTCTGAGCAAGAACTTGCTCAAATTGATCACGCTTATACGTCCGTTTTTCTTTTGAGTTGTGCGATTTCATCGCTTTTAAAAGAAAGAGGAATCTCAGCGCACGCTGTTTCTGGTTATGGAATTGGTCAATGGAGTGCATTGCACGCAGCTGGTAGCTTAAGTTTGCCAGACGGGCTTTATTTTCTTTCAAAATATGCACAATTCTATCATGAACTTTTAACAACGTTAGAACCGCGCATTTTAGAGCAAGAAGGGATGGAGGCAGTTAAAGTTCGTGAATTATGCACAGAATATAAACACGCTTCAATAAGCGCTTACCATACCCCGAATAAACTTCGCGTATCCGGTTTAAAAGATGAGATGATTGGTGTTGAAGATCAGCTCAAAGAACAAGATGCTCAGACCGATGATGTTTCTGTTTTTGCAGGGCTCCATAGTCCATTAATGAAACCGGTACAAGATCATTTGCGTACTTATTTGGAGAAGATAGATTTTCACGATTTGCAAATCCCGTTGATTTCAACGATCGATGGAAGTTCGCTTTTAAGTGGCAACCAAGCGCGCGAAAAAATTATGGAACAAATCGTTAACCCCATTCGTTGGGACAAAGTAATTAGTTCTATAGCCGGTTGGGATTTAATTATTTATGTCGGGCCGGGCGATTCACCCCAGAAAATCGTGCGTGACTATTATCCAGAAAAGCGGCATATTGCGATAAATAGTTTGATTGACGTTGAAAATCTTTTGGTATTAATTAAAAAATAGCTACAGCCTCAATTTATTGTGGAGCATTATGGCAAACTTTGATTCTCAAGATACTTATCAAAAAATGGTAATGATTATTTCTGATGTTTTACATGTTGATAAACAAAAAGTTACCCGCGATACTTCATTAGAACAGCTAGGCGCAGATTCGCTTGATAAATTAGAAATAGTTATGAAGCTTGAAGAAGAGTTTGGTATAGAGATTGAAGATCAAGAAGCTGCCAAAATCGATTCTATTAACGAGGCGGTAGAAAAAATTAATGAGATGCGCACCAAATAGTAGCACATCGCATTTTTAAAAATTTATGCAGTTTTTAATGCAGCGTAGATTTCTTGAGCAAGTGCTAATCGTTCACTATTTTTTGGATGTGAAATTCCGCGATTTTCTCCGCTTGCTCTTATCGTCTCATTCATAAAAGTAATATACGCATGTGCATATTCGGGCGCCGTTAATGCAGCATGAATATCTGCTCGTATTTCTTTAAAGCGACCGTAAATGTTTCTGGGAAAATTAACGGTATTTTTATGTGCAATATTATTTTTTTCCATTGCATCATTAATCGTATAAGTTGTTGAGTTATCTTTAAAATGCATATGCGCAAATTCGTGTGCAAGTACAAATTGCTGAGCCTCATGCGAAAGTGCATTAAACAATTTTGTGTTGATATATAAAATAGAATCGGTTGCCATAGCGTGTGAGTCCTCGTCGGTGATCGCGATAGTTACCGATTGCGGATTTATTTTGCAATCAACCATAGTTTTATGAATCAATTCTAAAATAGCTTTTGGCAATTTTGCAGGTTGCGCGATGTCCGATTCTTTATAATCTTTGCTATTTTGGAGGTAAAGGGCATCAACTTTTGATTTTGTCAGCCCGATGGATGCAAGCGCGTTCCATGTATTTTTTTCTTGGTCAATTATCATTTGATGATAATAGTCGACAGGATTATTTTTGGGCGCGTTTGAAACTGTGTTTTTTTGCAAAACAACGACGCCCAGAGCAACTAATCCAAGTAGCGCTATTATTGTTACTATTTTTTTGTAATTTTTTAACATGGGCTAAACCTTTATTCTTTAAGCGGTTTGCATAGATGCATAAATTTCTTTGGCCATTGCAACACGATTTTTAAAGAGCGGATGAGATGTTTCTTCATCATCATATGGTTCTGTTTCTTTGCCCATTTTTGAAAACTCGATATATCCTTGTGCATACTCAGGGCCTGTGAGCGCTGCTTTAACGTCTGCGCGCCATTCTATAAAGCGAGAAAATTCGTTCAGCGGGTAATCACTTCTTGGAGATTCCCAGTCGAGTTTTTGATTCGATAAATTATCTATGGCGGCTTTGCAGAAACAATCCTTGTGCAGTATGTGCTGCGCCTCATGGCCTAATACGAATTTTTGTGCATTTTCTGTAAGCGAATGTAACTCTTTTTCATTAATAAAAAGTGTATCCTCTTCAACTTCAGCAGGCGAATGGCTATCAATAGGTTGTATTGAGATTGAATCCGGATTTATTCCGAAAGAACTTAATACTTCTTTTGCCAACTTAATCGTCTTTGGAGAAAGCTTTTGGCTGATGCAATTTTTTTTCGCATGCGTTTTATTATACTGCTTTTCAATTGGAATAATTTCTGCAAGGCATTCATCTTTATTAACGCCTACCGTTGCCAATGAATCCCAAGCCTTTTTTTCAAAGGTAGCAAGTTGTTCATTGAATTTATTCACAGGCTTTTCATCTATTGGTGTCGCCAAATAGAGGCCTGCTGCTATGAGAATGCATGTAATAATAACTATGAAAGCTTGGTGTATATTTTTCATTGCTGCCTCCATTTGTTGCTAAGCTGTTATGCTTGCGCAACTTCCGAATAAATTTCTTTAGCTAATGCAAGGCGTTCGCTATCCAGAGGATGAGTCGTGCCTGGATTGAAATAATCTTCATCAACCATCGATTGAACAAATTCTAAATATCCTTCAGCAAACTCTTTACCTTTAAGTGCAGAATTTACATCGGCGCGCCATTCGCAGAAACGAGAATAACAATTTGAAGGGTCGTTAACTTCATCTCGTTCATAACTCACATTTTTGTCTTTCATTACATTCGTGAGCGCCCATTTGTTCAGATAATCTTTATGGATCATATGCTGAGCTTCATGGCCAAGAATAAAATGCTGTACGTTTTTTGAATAACTTTTGAGCAATTTTTCATTGATATATAAAACAGTTTCTGTCGCAGCAGCAGGAGATTCCATATCTGTTGCAACTACTAATATATTTTTTGTATCAATTCCACATGATGATAAAATGCTTAAAGCGAAATCTTTAGTTTCTTGAGAAACTGTACCGCTGCTCTTGGTTTCTTTCTGCTGCTTTAAAAGAGCTGGCTCTAGTTGGTTCGCCTTGCTCTCAAGCGTTTCTTTTTCTATATCAACTGAGGTAAGAGCATTCCATGTTTGCTGTTCTTGGTGCGCAACATATTGATGTGCGTATTCAATAGGATTTGGCTTATATATTTTTTTGCAAAGCATATAAGTTGCAGCTGTTAAAATTGGTAGCGTCAGTAATATTATTTTTTTATTAAATATTTTCATTTTTTATCCGCATCTTTTTTAATTAAGCTGTTTGCATAGCTGAATAAATTTCTTGTGCCAGCGCCAAACGTGTTTCGTGTTTTGGATGAGTTGTGCCGGGATTTGATTTATTGTTTTTCACCCATAATTCTGCACGATCTTGGTAACCCTTTGCATAATCTTTTCCAAGTAACGCTGCCAATATGTCTGCCCGATTTTCAAAGAATCTTGATAATTGATTCACTGGGCAATCTATTGATGTATAATCCAAGGATTTGTCTTTTACTTCTTCCATAATGATATCTTTAACGAGGCTATCTTTATGGATAATATGTTGCGCTTCATGAGCAATTACGAATTTTTGAGCATGAATCGGTAGACTTTCAAATAGCGTTGGATTAATAGCTATTGAGTCATTATTTGCACCAGCTGCGCAAGGCGCATCATTAATAACTATGAGAGAAATAGTTTCGGGGTTTATTCCACAAACTCTAAGTACTTCATTAACTATTGCGCGCGTGTTTTCCGAAAGTGTTTTATCGACAGTTGGGCTCTCTTCATTCCTCAACACGATCTCAATTTTTTGTGCTTTTTTATAGCAATTGTCTTTTGAGATTCCTAATGATTCAATTGCGCGCCACGCGTTTTGTTCTTCGAGGGCTAGTTGACCAAGAGTGCTGACTGATCGATTCGTTTGTGTATAATTTCTATACGCAAGCAAGGATCCAATCCCTATAGCAGCTAAGAACATAAGAAGGATGATTCTTTTGTTTACTACCATTTTTTTACTCCATCTTTAATCAAAATATATTTCTATTATTAAATATAACCTATTTAAGGTTTTTGTCTAGTACATTCTTTATATAAAACTAAGGTAGAATTGGTAACTCTCTATAAGAAATGGCGTTGTTAGAAAGCTGCTAAGATTTCTCTCCCGAGATTTAGTCGTTCACTATTCTTTGGGTGGGTTATTCCATCAGTATCGCCTTCTAGAGCGAGCAGTTCCTCGATGAAAGCGACATAACCCTGGGCATATTCTTTGCTGAAGATAGCTGCTTTAACATCGGCTCGAAGCTCGGTAAAGCGCAAATAGGTATAAAGGGCTCCATCGTGCCTGATTTCATTAAGCTTGCCATTTTTTACAGCATTAGTTAAAAAGTGGCAGAAAGAGTTGTCTTTATAAATAATATGCTGCATTTCGTGGGCTACCAAAAAAAGCTGAGCCTTGGTGGAATACCGGAAAAAATATTCTTTATTAATAAAGATGGCAAAATCGCGTGCAGTGATGGCAAAAGGGTTATTTGAACCCACAATGCTTATCGATCGGGGGTTTATGCCAAAATCGTTCATAACGCGGTAAATGAGGGTTAGTGTCTCTTGAGGTAGGTCGATTTTTGGCGAATCAAAGATCGTTTGATAATTCTGCGCTTCTTTCAAGTAGGGAACTTGGATCGAATTTCTATAAATACCGATAGCTTCAAACCGTTTCCAGCAATAGTTTTCTTGCGCCAGGAGCTTTTGATCATAATGATTTAATGGGTCAACATGCTCCGTGTATAAAGGTAGGGAAGTAAGTGGTAGAAGAATTCCCAAGAGATTGGGCAATAAGCGCTTTAAAATAGCCATTTGAGCCTCCATTAATCTCCATTATAATAGCAGAGGATCAAACGTCAAATAGGCTCTCTATAAAAAATGCCAGCACTGGAGCAAAAAAAATGCCCCTTTGAGCATCCATAAGAAAGCTTAAAGGGGCAAACTTAATTAAACTAACGAATTACTGTTCGTAAGTTTGACCGACCATAAGCTTTGGAGCTTCAGTAGCGCAGTCAGAAGGACATTCCCAAGAATAAGAAACGTGCTTAGTTCTTTGAGCAGGTTCTTCAACGCGAACGTAGCGAACGCAGCAAGGAGCTTGTGGGCAAGCTTCTTCAACTACGCGTTCAGCGCAGCAACGTTTTTTTGGGCAAGTGTTACAACCATAACGTGCATCTGCTTCGAATGCGAACAATGCAGCAACTGCTAGAGCAGCTAGTACGAGCTTCTTCATATGCTCTCCTTTAATAAGGGTTAATATTGCTTAGTGTTTGTAGGTTAATCCTACATACTTATTACCATTTTCATACAAACTGAATATAAAATGCAATAATTAAAAGTATAAAATGTGTCAAATAGAAAATATATTAAAGACGATTGGGGTTCTTTTCGCGTGAGTTTCTTCCTGAATTTCCCTGAAAAATGCCAATAATCCTTTGTTTTTTCCATGAGGCTAAAAGTTTTAAGGCATGTAGAGGAGAACTCTTTGAATTGTATAAAAGTTGCCTGAACCACCTCGGGATTAACTACTTTTGTTTAAATGTGGGTGGTGGCGAGATTGGGCAGGAATGGCAGAGATTCGGTGGATAATGGGAAGTTTATGTCCGGAAACTGGCAATTTTTAAATAGGCTCAAAAACGAGTTGATAATTATTGGTTTGAAGAGTTTAAGAAATTTTTACATACGCTGATTAAAGCAAATGATTACGACGGAATGCGGACATTGCTCGAAAACAATCTTTAAAGCGGAAAAAAGAGATCAAGAGGAATCTCAAGCACATTTTACTGAAAATGGAAAAGCGATAAACGTGCCCTTGGAAAGCGTTCGTTTTTGCGCAACTACAACTTGATTTATGCAAAATTCTTTATTAAGAACTCAAACGAATGCGTGATACTATTCAATCAAAGCAGCAAAAAATAAAAATAGTTGTTAGTAGAGCTTTTATAATCTAAAAAGAATTAATAAAAAAAGCCCGGAAAAACTCCGGGCTTTTTTTTCAGTATAAGAACGATCTTTAAATGAAGGTGAATCCGCCTTTTATCCAAACGCCCCATTGATCAAATGCGCGACCATTGCTTCCTGAGATCTCAACCTCCCCGCCAATTCCCAAGAATGGTAGATAGTCGCAGTTTTCCCAAGTGTAACCAAAGTGCGTGAAGAATTTGTTTGAATATGCACCAGGATTTGCAGCAGAATCTGGGTCGATACTATCGTTCGTGATTGTTACCGGACTGCTAGCATCTGCTGTTGGTGGTTGAAACGTACCGTTGATCATTGTAAGGCTTTGTGTATTATTTCCAGCACCAGGAACAGGAGCAGTTGGAGTTAAACCTTGCAATCCATAGGTTCCGTTCGGAATATCTTGCGTGATCGCGATTTTATCTTTTGAAATTCCCCACACGTTGTAACCAACGTCGATCGTCCAGCTTTTATGTTTATAATCAAACATTAATGCCGCATCGCCGTGAATATCGTTTTGTACTTTGCATTCAAGGGTTAAAATATTTGCACCAAACACTACTTCGTTTTGATAAGTGCCATTCAAGAAACGCTTAAACAGCAGATAACGACTACCTATGCCGTTGTTCTTTAAATCAAATGTACGATTTTGGCGTGCATAAAATACGTGATAAGCGTTTCCTTCAAAATACATCCCAAACGATTGATCGCAACCGTTGTTCCAGAGTTCATAATGGGCAGAGAGGCCAGCGCCAAATTCAACATGATGTCCGTTACCAAAAACCGGTTCAAAAAGAAACTCGCCGTTGGGTCTATTTCCTGTTGGCGCAATAAGAGCAAGTTGAACGCTTAAATGAGAACAATCTGAGCGCCAGAAATTATAACCAAGCAAGAACGTTAAATCTGCAACGCCCGCTTTAGATTTTTTACCATCAACCTTGGCATTATTTAAACCTTGGCGCAAATGCGGCAAGCTTGGATCGGTTACGCCGCCTTTCCATGCTTCGATAATGCTATTAAGTGGGGATGGTTGTACCGCAGGATTTCCAAAGGTATTTGCAGGAAAGCCGGGCGATCCTGTATTAGTAACAATTTCTTCAAGCCCTAGATCCCAGCTTGTCCAACCGAACGGAACGTCTACGCGAAAATAAAGGCCACATATCAATTCATCAAGGCCTAAGTAGAGGTTCATATCAAAAATAAAATTACGCACTAAGGGATGCGCTGAAACGGTCCCAAAAAAGTTAGGATTTAAAAGAAAATTTTGTGCAAATACATCGGTGCTTGCGCCTGCAGGATCTGGCATTCCGGTTATTGTTGTTTTAGCTGGGCCGAATGTCATAGTATCGGTGCCATTAAAGAATAAGAATTCTCCAATTTTCTTACCGCGGAATGTTTGGCCATATTCGCCAATAAATGCGATGCTTCCATTCAAGCAATCAAGATCTGGTAAATAAAGATGGTGCGCTTGCCCTGCCATCCAACGAGCCTCATTTGATCCTTGAGAACGTTGGCGGTAGAACGATTTGCCAAAAACGGTGCTCATATCTGCGTAAATGCTAGGAACTGCTACGAAAGCGAGAGCGCAGAGCAGCCTTTTAAGATGATGCTTCATATAAACTCCTTAATAAAAATCAAAACCAAGCTAACGCTACTATTTTTGATTTTTTTCGTCAATGCAGTTTGCGCTTGCCCAGCGGTTATTTATACTTGGAAGAAATTCTCATCTCAGCAGAAAGTAGTTTCGATGATACTTGGTTTTCTTATTATCAGTTTTTGCGCTGTATTACTTGAAATGCTTCCGATTAGTAGCTCGACGCATATTGCGATGCTTACGAATGAATTGCAAGCTCACGGCTTCTTTATTTATAACGAGGAATTGCTCAAAGCGCTCGATTTTTTATTGCATGGCCCAACGGTTATAGTGCTCATTTTATTTTTTTTCAATCGCTGGAAATTATTGCCGTACTATTTTTTAAAAAATCGTTACTCATTTTTAAACTATTTAATATGCGGATTTATAGCAGAGTTGGTAACGCTGCTCTTTTTTATTTTTTTTGAATATACCGGGATGAGCTGGTGGCCGCGGTGGATCGGATTTTTATTAACAGCGGTTGCATTGCTCAGCGATCGCTTATTGGGGCCCCAAGAAGAATCGGTTGCATGGAATAAAATAAATGCTTTTGCGCTGGGCGTTGCTCAAGGGATTGCGTTTTTGCCAGGCGTTTCTCGATTTGGGTTAACATTTGCCGCAGCTCGTTGGTGCGGCTTTTCTTTACGTCATGCATTCGAGCTTTCTTTTTTGATTGAATTTCCAATAAGTTGCGCAGCCACGGTAAAAGGATTTTACGATATGCACAAACTCCACGCGCTCAATCTCTTGAATTGGCAATGGCAATTGACTATGGTGATAGCGATAGTAGTTGCGGTTGCTCTTTTATTTCTCATCAGAAAAATAATAATGGCTCGCAAATGGTGGTTATTTGGTTGGTATGCCGCAATCTTAGCGGCAGTTACATGGTTGGATGACCATCCATAAATATTAAGTAAAGGGGGGCTTATGGTTTATGAATGGTTGTATCGCATGAAATCATATTCGTTTCGCACCGTTGCGATTATACTAACGCTCTTTTTTATAGCATGCTTTTTAGCTCTTTCATTGTGGACCTATTGCCCCACAGATAGTTCACTTTTTTATCAATCAAGTGAGCATTCTAGCACAGCGAACAAAGCGGGATTTTTGGGCGCCCATATAGCAGCGCTTTTTTATTTTTTATTTGGCACAAGCGGGCTTTTTTTTGCGATTTTTTTATTTTTTTTAACGTGGCACTTTCTTTATTATGGCGGTGTGAAAAAAATTTATTCTCAGCTGATCGGATGGTCGTTATTCGTAATGAGTTCATGCATGGTTGGTGCATGGTATCATGTATGCGTGATGAGAACCGGTTTCTTGCCTGGAGGGATTTTAGGCAATGCACTTGTTGCAAAAACAATTCGATTTGATCAGTTTTTGGTCGGCATATGTTTGCATAGTATTCTCCTCATTTCCCTCATCTTAATTTCGCAAGCATCTGTTTTAAAATTGCCAAATTATTTAATGATTGTTTTTTATCGTTTAAAAATCTTCAAGCAATTTTTCTCCATTATAATAATGCCGGCGAAAATACTGAAAAAAATAATCTCTCATGCAAATAACTCATTTATTACGTTGCTCGTTGGTACCGCTGATCAACAAAAAAATAATAATCCCACAGAAATACTCAATGATGCGATATGGCAGATGGTTTCTGAAAAAAATAGTGCGCAAGAAAAAAAATCACCTCCTGCGCATCATGAAAAGATTGAAAAAAAATCTCCCATTGTGGAGCGTAAAAAAGAGGCAGCTTCTTTATATCAGTTGCCCACAGGATCGATTTTTTCTTCGCCTGATGTGAGCAAAGAAGAAATGCATTTAGCAAAAAAGCACGAACAGCTCGCTTTGGTTCTTGAAGAAAAATTACAGCGATTTGGTATTCAGGGTCGCGTTGTTGGCATAAAGGCGGGCCCGGTTGTTACACTTTTTGAATATCAGCCGCACATTGATGCAAAGGTGAGCAGAATTCTTGCGCTTGAAGATGATTTAGCGTTAGCACTTCAAGCAATTTCTATTCGGATTATTGCACCAATCCCAGGAAGATCGCTCGTTGGTTTTGAAGTAGCGAATCAAACGCGTTTGCCTGTTTATTTTTCTCATTTGCTGCAGAGTTCCGAATGGCAAAAAACAACGGCGCAATTGCCGCTTATTTTAGGAGCCGATACGAGCGGAAACAAAATGATTGTAGATCTTGCCGCGATGCCACATTTATTAATTGCAGGATCAACAGGATCGGGAAAATCGGTTGCTCTCAATGCGATGATCGTGAGCTTACTGTGCAAAAAAACGCCAGAACAATTGCGCCTTATTTTAATTGACCCTAAACGTCTAGAATTTGCAGCATATGCTGATATTGCACATTTGCTTTTCCCTATTGTTGATGATCCAAAGCAAGCGGGCGTTGCGCTCAAGTGGGCGGTTCAAGAAATGGAGCGCCGTTATCAGCTGCTTGCTGCTGCTGGTGTTCGCCATCTTTACGATTATCAAAAATTATGTGCTTCCGATGCATCACGAGAAAAATTGCCGCTGATTGTTATCATTATTGATGAACTTTCAGATTTAATGATGGTTGCTTCAAAAGAAGTAGAATTGCGCATTGCGCGCATTGCTCAAATGGCTCGCGCAGCAGGAATTCATTTAATAGTTGCAACGCAGCGGCCGTCGGTGGATGTTATTACTGGTATCATCAAAGTTAATTTTCCAAGTAGAATTGCTTTTAAAGTTTCATCAAAAATTGATTCGCGCATTATTCTTGATTGCGCGGGAGCTGATAAATTATTGGGTAAAGGCGATATGCTTTATTTGGATGCAGCCGGCCAAATTATTCGCGTGCACGGCGCATTTATTTCAGATAAAGAGCGAGAAGGCGTCGCACGGCATATAAAAGAACAACAAGATGTGGAATATTGCGATATGAACGATCTTGTGTCAATTCAAGAAGGTGATGATATTGATGAAAGTGATCAAGATCTTTATAAGGAAGTTATCGAATTTTTAAAATCGGTAGATGAAGTTTCTATTTCGTTATTGCAAAGAAAATTCAGAATAGGATACAATCGCTCCGCACGTATTATTGATACATTGCAGGCACAAGGACTTATTATTTCCACTGAAGGTGGTAAAACGCGTAAAGTTCTGCGCTGACAAGATCTTTTTTATTTTTGTATTTCTTGACAATCGTTCAAAAAAAGGACATTTTTTCAACAAACTGAAAAAACTAAAGATCTGCATGCATTAAAGAAGGCGGAGATTCTTCATGATAATTTCTGAATTTATACGCAGCGTTTTGCCAAATAGTTCGTTTCTTTATGCACCACTTCAAGCTGATGCTACGTGGTCTATAGATAGTCGTACGATTCAAAAAGGTGATATTTTCGTTGCCATTTGTGGAAACAATCTTGATGGGCACCATTTTGTCGCCGATGCGTTTGCACGCGGCGCAGCGGGGTGCATGATTGAGAAGAATCAAGAATCATTGCTTTCAAAAATTGATAAAGCAGTTTTGAAAGAAAAGACGGTTATCGTCGTTGATAACACCCAACAAGCACTTATTAAGCTTGCGGTAGCGGTTCGCCAAAAATTTTCCGGGCCCGTCATTGGCATTACCGGTTCGATTGGAAAGACATCGACCAAAGAAGCAATTGCATCAATTCTTAAAGCTAATAATCAAACGTACTTGGCAAGCATCGGTACCCAAAATACTGTTTTAGGTATTTCTCTTGCGCTCCTTAAATTAAAACCGGAGCACCAAGTTGTTGTTTTAGAGCTTGGTATTTCAAAACGTGGCGAGATGGCACGGTTAGTTGAAATTGCGCAACCAACTATTGGCGTCATAACGGCGGTTGGCCACAGCCACATGGAAGGGCTTGGTTCTATTATTGATATCGCTAACGAAAAACGAGATATCTTTAAATATTTTAAAGAAGATAACATCGGAATCATTAATGGTGACCAGCCGTTGCTTGCAAACGTAGCTTATAATCATCCGGTCATAAAATTTGGATCCAAAACAACTAATCAAGTACAAGCTCGCAAAGTTCAAGCGACGAGCGATTCTCTGAATTTTACGTTAAAGCTGTACGGCCAAAAATATAAAATTACCTTGCCTACAAATCACAAAGGTGCCGTTTTGCATTGGCTTGCAGCTGCAAGTATTGCGTATCTTCTTGGGATAGATAATCAAATTATCGTTGATTGTATGGAAAAACCGGTTGTGGTACCAGGAAGATTCGAGCGACGCCGCCTTAAGCTTGGCAATGGCATTATTATTAACGATTGCTATAACGCAAGCCCAGAAAGCATGAAGGCCGCCCTAACTGCCTTTCAGCAGGTGCAAACTTCAGGGCATAAAATAGCGGTTCTTGGCGATATGCTTGAACTCGGCGTTAATAGTCCGTTTTGGCATCGCCAAATTGGTAGATTTCTGCGCAAGGTGCCCACAGTTCGAGATCTCATTTTGGTAGGTTCGCACGTTGAATGGACAAAAAAGACGTTGCCTTTAGGGGTAAGGGTTGAAGTGGTGCCAACATGGAAAGAGGCTTCCCAAAAATTAAAAGAGCGCTTATCGCAAGAAGTGTGTATACTGGTAAAAGCTTCTCGTGGAATAGCTCTTAATAATTTAGTGGACGAATTTAGTTTATGACGACTGACGAAAAACCATATCATATACCGGTACTTCTAGACGAAGTTATTGAATTCATGGCGCCTAAGCCCAAAGGCATCTACGGAGATGTTACTTTTGGTGGTGGCGGGCACACGCGTGCACTATTGGAAAAACAACCAAAGTGCGAAGTGGTAGCAATGGATTGGGATACGGTTGCTCTTGAAAAAAATGGTGAAAAGCTTGTTGAGCAATACCCCAAGAGATTAACGCTCGTTTGGGGGAATTTTTCTCAAGTTGATAAGCATTTTAAAAAGGCCGGCTTTGATTACGTTGATGCACTGCTTGCAGATTTCGGTACCTCTTTCTATCAATTAACGGAGCGTGCAGGTTTTTCGTTTAATAAAGATACCCCACTCGATATGAGAATGTCTCCCGCGCACCAAAAGACGACCGCAGCTGAAGTTTTAAATCGAGCTTCTGAAGAAACGCTGCGTGATATCTTTACCCATTTGGGTGAAGAACCAAAAGCGAAAGCTATTGCGCGTGCTATTGTCGAAGAACGCAAAAAGAAATCGATTCGTACGACAAAACAGCTAACGCTGATTATCGAACGAGTTTTAGGTGTGCGTGGTTCGCGCAAAATTCATCCGGCGACCAAAGTTTTCCAGGCGTTGCGCCTTTACATCAATAAAGAGATTGAAAATATAGAATCATTTTTAGTTTCCGCGATGCGCATTATAAAGCCAGGCGGGCGCTTGGTGTGCATAAGCTTTCACTCTTTGGAAGATCGCTTAGTAAAGCAGTTCTTTAAAGAACAGGAAAAGCTTGGTCATACGATCATTACCCCAAAGGTAGTGGTGCCAACAGAAGATGAAATTAAGCGAAATCCGGCAAGCCGATCGGCTAAATTGCGCGTTTTAGAGCTAAAATCGTAAAAGTTACCGATATTCATATTATTGTAGAGCATAAAACGCTCTAATCAATTTACAGAATTTTGAAAAAATCAGCCTAATTAATCAATGTACGACGGCACTATTTTTTATTATTTTTTACGGCGTTTTTTAGCCAAAAAAATAAATGTAAAAAATTTGACAAAAGCCCCCATGGACGTTACATTATGAACCAGTTGGTTTAAATAAGACCAATAGGAGAGAGTAAACCTGAAATTCCTAAGGACGCTAGATGAAAATAACAGAAGTAAAAGTGTTTCCATCTCAGGAAAGTGGCAGGCTTAAGGCCTACGCAACCATCGTGTTCGATAACGATTTTATCGTTAGGGATTTAAAGGTAATTGAAGGAAATAAGGGGCTCTTCGTTTCTATGCCTTCGCGCAGAAAAAAAGACGGTTCGTTCAGAGATATTGTTCATCCGCTTAATTCTGATACGCGAACAATGATTGAGCAATCAATTATTGCAGAATACGAAAGCGTAATGAAATCGGGCGCTACTTATCCAATGGAAAGTAACCGCTTACAACTCTAGAAATTTCTTTTTTAGTGGGGCGTAGCCAAGTGGTAAGGCACCAGGTTTTGGTCCTGGCATCGGAGGTTCGAATCCTTCCGCCCCAGCCAATTTTTATGCAGAATTTTTCTGTCGTAGGAATAAATCTGTCTTAAATTTTTTTCTTTTAATCCTTGTACTTAAAAGATGCTAAGAATAAATACTGATTATTCAGTTTCACGGGCCTCACGCAAAAATGTCCTTAATTGCAATTCGCTTTTTTATTCAGCTGTTTGTTCATGCGGCGTTTGCCAAAAAATTTAATGATAGAATCTGCTATGAAATTCAATTCTTCTTCCAGAGCAAAATGTCCTGTATCAAGCAGGTGAACTTCTATATCCTTTAAATCTTTTTTATACGGATGCGCACCATCGGCGGGGAAAATAACATCGTTTTTGCCCCACACAATTAATGTAGGCGGTTGATATTTTCTGAAATACTCTTGCCAGCTTGGATAACGGGATGGATTCGATCCGTAATCATAAAAGAGTGCGAGCTGGATTTCTTTATTGCCAGGCCGATCAAGCAAAGCTTGGTCGACAGTCCATGTATCTGGGCTTACTAGAGCCAGATTTTTCACGCCATCGGTATATTGAAACTTAGTAGTTTTTAAGGTGAGAAGATCTAATAATGGTTTAGCAGTTTCAGTGTTCTTATTTTTCCAATAGGCTCGAAATGGGTCCCAAAAGCCTTTGAGGCCTTCCTCGTAAGCATTTCCGTTTTGAACGATAAGTCCCTGAACTCTTTCAGGATGGTTGACTGCAATGCGATAGCCGACAGGCGCTCCATAATCCATCACGTATAAAATGTATTTTTTTATGTTCAGGCTTTCAAGAAGGGTATTGACTATGTTGGCAATATTATCAAACGTATAATTAAAATTGGTAACTAACGGCATAGAGCTGTTGCCATAACCTGGATAGTCGGGCGCTATCAGATGAAAGTTTTTACTCAGTAGGGGAATAAGATTTCTAAACATATGCGAAGAGGTAGGAAAACCATGGAGCAAAACGATAGTTGGTTTTTCTCTATTGCCCGCCTCACGATAAAAAATATCAAGTCCATCAATTTTTTTAGTATGATAAGTAACGCGTTCGTGATTCATGTCGCCAACAGCTTTGATTGCCAAGCTGCTTAGAACACATAACGAAAGGAGAGCTGTGTGCTTCATAGTTTCCCATATTTGAATTTCTACATTCTATTATTAGGTCGATTTTATATTAAAATATATACTGGAGAAATTTCAATAACCCGCGTTTCGGGTGCGTTAATAAATTAGTTCGTAAGGTTTTTCCCACTAAAGTTTATTTGAGAAAATTGCTATGAATACTCTCTATCTTGGTTCAAATTCTGCTTCGCGCAAAAAATTATTAGCCGAAATGGCAATTCCGTTTGAAGTAGTTGGCCATCAAGCAAATGAAGAAGCGTGCGGATGGGAACTGCCGCTTGAAAAATTGGTTGAGACGATTGCGACTGCAAAAAGTGAGCATGTTATTATTCCTGATCACGCAGACAAACAAAAATCAGTTTTTGTGCTCACCGCGGATTCTTTATGCTGCGATTCTCGGGGTAAAATTCATGGAAAACCTCAAAGCCGTGATGACGCGATCGCTAAAATTAAGGCACTCAATGGCAAAGGAAAAGTATCAAGTGCTTTCTGTTTAGAAAGAAAATTTTTTGAAGATAATTCGTGGATTGCTCAAGAACGAATTTTAAAAACAGTTACGGCTGATTATGAATTTGATTTGCCCGATTCTTGGATTGATCGTTATCTGCAGAATGTTCCGTTTTATATGAATATTTCGGGCGGCATAACAATCGATGGTTATGGTGCACAATTTCTCAAATCGATTAACGGATCATATTCAACTATTTTAGGGTTGCCAGTGTTTGAAGTTCGGCAAGCTTTAGAAAAAATAGGTTTTTTTGAATAAATAAAAAAAGCTGCGTATATATAACGCAGCCTTTTTATTCTTGCTAATTTAATTGGCTATTTTTAAGCGGCTTCCAGCGCTTTAAAAGTTCAGCGCAGAGAATATCTTTGGGATTTTTTTCAGGAAATGCTTCGAGCGCGGCGGTTGCTTTATCAAGCGTTGTTTGTAACGTTGATTTATCGCAAGAAGTAGTATCTATTTGATCAATCGCAGGCATTAAATTATATTCAACCGCTTTTTTGATCCTGGATTCATGTGAAACTTCTAGAAGAAGGGTATCAATAAGTTCAAGAAAATCGACAATGCTTGATTGCACAAATTCTGGATTTACGTTTTTTGTGGTTCCAACATCGCGCATAAAGTTATTGCGCACTGCTCGTGCGACTATTTTTTTTAAATTCTCAGATTCATTTTCTACGAGCCACTTAAGCAAAGCTAGAAATTCGTATGAGAGCTCAAACTGTGTATTTTCGTTATCAAAAAAAGAATTTTGAGCCATGTGAAGCCTTTCAGGTTAAAGGGCATTCCGATGCTTTAACTGTACCCGTTTTTAGCCCATATGGGAATAGTTTTTTAGGTATAACATCATTTTATCTTCGGGCAGGGGCTTGTCAGCGGCCGGGGCTCAATTATCAAGTGAAAAGGCTCAATTATCAAGTGAAAACGATCGTATTCTTGGCAATTTTTATATTTTAAGCGTCAGTGCGAAGTTAATCTTCGTAAGAGATTTCCCATTCAGGTAAATCTAAGGGCTTAATATCTTTTGAGATGGGGCTTCCTGGGGTGAATGAAGGGTCTGGCGCCGCCGGGTGCATTTTGTTTTTCTTCAATTCCAGGAGCCGCTGCGTACGCTGTTTTGCTTGTTGCTTAAATTCTTCAGATTGTGCTGTAAGATCGGTCTGGGTAGCTGCAAACGCTTTATTTATTTCTTTTTGTAGCTTCTTTATCTGCTTTTGAAGCTTGAGTACCATTTCCACGCCGGCAAGATTTATCCCTAACTCGTGAGTAAGGTAAATTATTTGCTCAAGTTTATCGACGTCTTCTTCTGAAAAAAGGCGGGTATTGCCGTTTGAACGTTTAGGGCAAATGAGCCCCTCTTTTTCATACAAACGTATCGTTTGCTGATGAACAGAAAACATTTTGGCTACTGCCGATATCGAAAAAAAACCTTTAGCCCTTTTCATGGTACTCCTTGAGGCCCACATATCAATTGTGCAACATACTTACTCTACCAAAAAAAGTAAATAAGTGCACTGATTAGACGTTCGCGCATCTAAAAATTTCAAATTGATAATTTTATTAGCGGTTTTATTTGTTTGATTTGCCAAATATATTGTTTTGGTACGTTGCATTGGTATAGAACTTAACTAGTTAAAAAGGAGAATTTTATGAAAAAAATGAGAATGTATTTAGCGTTAACAGTGTTTTCGGTATTGTTTATTTCGAATAATTCAGCTGCTCAGATTTCAGCCTGCGCAGTGGATAAGGAGCATTCTACGTTTGATAGTGAACCTGGTCGTATTCTGCCTGTTCCTGCAACGTTAATTGCCGCCCTTTTAGAAAAGCTTTTAAGCAATAGCACGATTGTGCAGTTACTTTTAGGACTTTCAGAAAAAGCGCTTGAAAAATTGATTGAAGATCTCATAAATCACGCACAAAGCCAAGTTGATTGCCCACCGACTGCGCCAGTAGAGGAAACTCCTGCGTCCTTTTTCCATTCGCTGCATAATCAAATAGCTGCCGATTTGGGTCAAAAGTAAACAACAGGTAAAAAAGTAAGGAGAAAGATGTATCGAATTTTTAAAAATAGGCAAATTTTTTCTTTATTGTTTCTTGCCACGGCATCTTGTGGTTCTGCTCAAGCAAATAATGGAGCTTTAGCAAAATCTTTAGAGCGGCTTCAACTTAAGATCGATGAATTTGCAATAGTGATTGCGCCAAAAGGACAAGGAACAGGTTTTAATTTTGGGGAAAAATTTCCAAACCTATCAGTGGAACAAATAAAACTTCTAGAAAAAATTCTAGGCAGCCAAGCGATAGTAAAAACTTTAACAGCTTTAACTGAACAAGAAATTTTAAAAATTATTGAAGATTTACTGCGTACGCCTGAATATGCGGCGCCCGGGCAAGAAGATGTGCCTCCACCTCCAACGCAAGAGGGTGAAGATGATATTCCGCTTCCTCCTGGGCAAGATGACGATGGTGATATTCCTCCTCCTCCCGGTGAAGGGATGCCTTCAGGCGAGCCTGAAAAAAAAGAGCTCGGGCTTACGATCGATCAAATCGCAAAACTTTCCGCTGATGAAAAAGAAGCTTCTGATGAACAACTTCTAGCGGTTCTGAAAAAATTGGCTCAGGTTTATCGCGGTAGTTTCCAATCGTATCTTGATGCAATTAAAAATGTTTTTTCTTCATTGGGTTCTAAAAAAGATAGCGCATTTAAATTTATGCAAGGAAATGATCCTAAAAGATTAGGTGAATCTATTGTTTCTTTGATTGAAAAACTTATGCCTCAAGATAAATCGCCTGAACAGCGTTTTAAAAATGCAAGCATAGTTGCACAAAATAAAAATCGGGAACAGGAATTTCTTGAATTACTTAAACCTTGGATTTTAGGTTCTGCCGAGCAATTTGATGCATCTGCAAAAAATCTCATCCCTCAATTATTAATAAATAGTGCGGCAGCAATGCGTAAAGATTTGCCTCAGATTAAGATTTTGGAAATTGACCAGGATTCAAGAATTGCAGCAGTATCCGATAAACAATTTCTTGAAGCGGTTTCGCGTGCGCAAACTTATGAAGAATTATTAAATGAACTCAATCTTCTTCGTTTGAATCAAAATTATCTGAAAGCAGAAACACTTGAAGAGGATCTTTACAGATCTCAACATAAAGCGGGCGTAAAAGAAAGTGTGCGTGAGGAAGCTATAGATCTTCGTCAAGCTCTTGAACGAGAAATTCGAGAAAAAGGTAAATCGCGCGAAGGTGGCGCTGTTGGTTATGGGAGCGCTCCATTATTACAATTATTAAAAGATGCAAAAACGGTGCAAGAAGTAATGCAAAAAGTAGATCTTGGTCGTTATCTTTTTTACATTGCTAGATTTAATAACACGTACCAGGCCTCCCTTGATAAGTTTTTGCAAGGAGCAAAGCAGCAGGATAAAGATAAAAAGAATAAAGATATTCCAGAAATTAGTTTTGCTGAGTATCTCTCCCGAGCAATTAATAAAGCTACAACGTTGAGCGCAATTTTTGATGTTCTGCGCTTGGTACTGAAAGCACCACAACTTGGAGAAGATGCAATTTTACTTCAAATGCAAGAGGGCACAAAAAAATTAAGTTACTATGTTAAGTACGATGCGCAGATGAAAACATTCCAAGAAAATAAACTGATTCAAAGGTTAGCTAATATAAAAGATCGGTTCACCGCCAATCAGCAAGAATCATTTGCGCAAGAGCTCAAGAGATTTAATTTGAGCGCTGAAGATGGAAAAAAAGTTGATGCATTGCGTGCTCAATCTCAGGCGACATTTGATTTAAGTGGAGCAATCGATCAATATCTGCGTGCTATACAAAATCCGGTTGAACTTACGCCAACTGAGAAACGAAAAGCGGTAGTAGCGCTTTATCAAAAGCTTTCAACTCTTGCAAACGATAAACAGTATGCAGCACAAAAAGAATTGCTTGAAAGCATGAAAGATGTGCTCATCAATCCGCTGCGTACAAGAAAAGAGGTTCAGGAAAAACTCCTGCCGCTCATTATTCATGCGAGCCCTGAAAATCGCAATAGAGTACTCGGATCTCTTGCGATTATTGAGCCATATGGTTTTCTTGCACAACTCTTTAATATCTTTTCCGATAAGGTAGAGAACGCAAAAACAGTAGAGGAAAAAGCAAAAATTCGATCTGATTTGCTCGAAATTCTTACCGAATTAAACGAGCGAGGAATTGTCTCCGAACCGGATCTTGCTAAACTAATTGGATCTGAGTCGTACAAAGAGAAACTTTCGGAAGCGCTTGAATTATTTAAGGCGGGGCGCTTGCATAACCTTCTTTCCTATTTTGATGAAAACTTTTTCAGTGCCGGAAAAAGCATAGCGCAAGAAGTGAATCGTCAGGATATGGTAGAACAATTTAACAAACTTGAAGAAAAAATGTATCGCTTGTTTGCACATACTTTTTATGCGGCGATTGTTTCTCATTTACAAGCGATTAAAAATAAAAAAGAGGAAATTATAGGGCTTGAAAGAAAAAGCAATCTTGAGCTTTATCCAACTATTTATGAACAATTCACAAGATATAGCGGTGAATTGCTCAATAAACTAAAGCAGCTTAATTTTACTGATTTTTCTGAACAGGATAATAAAAGCGTTCAGGATGACTTTGATGATTTTGCTATCCAATGGACAACAGCCACAACCAAAGCGCTCGAAGATGAAAAGATAAGTAAAGACGATATTAAAACTATTGAAGATAGAATCAATCTGTACGCGCAAGACATCAGAAGACGATTTTCTCAGTTGGTAAAAAAATAGAGGAAGAGAATGGAGATTTCTTATATTTTTATTCCCGCTTTTTATATTGGTGTTATGATCGCGGGTACCTGGTTTTCACAAAAAGGAATGGCGTGGTACCGAACTCTTTCGGTACCACATTTTACGCCTGCGCCTTGGGTTTTTTCGGTTGTTTGGTCGATTCTTTACATTTTAATGATCGTATCGGCCCTTTTATGGTGGCATAGCGAACAATCTTGGTGCCAAACAACAACAATAGGTGCATTATATTTGATCAACGCATTTATTAATGTGCAGTGGAGTTATTTATTTTTTTATCGGCATTTGATTGGCTGGTCTGTTATAAATACTATCGCGCTTGAAATTTCCCTCTGGGCGCTTATGTATATGCTTTGGCCAGTAAATCCAGCAGCAGCCCTCGTGCTTGTTCCGTACTGCACTTGGGTGCTTTTTGCACTCTTAATTGATGTATTGGTTTGGTGGCGCAACTAAACGTTGAATTTAACTAAAACAATGTCGCCATCACGAACGAGATAATCTTGGCCTTCGGTTCTCATTTTGCCTTGCTCTTTGAGTTTGGCAATGCTACCGGCAGCAAAAAGATCTGCGCAGTTAAAAACTTCAGCGCAAATAAAGCCGCGTTCGAGATCTGAGTGAATTTCGCCAGATGCTTGCCGAACAGTGAGCCCTTTTTTAACTGGCCAGGAATGAATCTCTTTTGGGCCGCAGGTGAAAAAAGTTATAAGGCCAAGGTGTTCATAGGTTTTTTGAATAATAGTCGCAAGGCCCCGTTCTTTTACGCCGAGCATGCCCATCATTTCTTGTGCTTCCGCATCGCTCAAACTAATTAACTCAGATTCTAGTTTAGCGCAAATAGGAATAACGCGGTTTTGCCCAAAGCGTGCAACGAGCGATTTATAATGAACGTTATTTTTATATCCATCATCTTCAAGCTCGCCTTCAGAAACGTTAGCAATAATAAGAAAATTTTTTGCGCTTAAAAGAGAAATAGTGTTGAGCGGATGTTCTTTTAATGCAGTACGAACGCCTTCAATATTTAAAGCGTCAAGGGCTATTTTAATTTTTGCTAGTGTTTCTTGCTCGAGATTCAATTCTTTTAATTCTGCAGGTTTATTTTTTGCACCCTTCATAAGATGCGCGACTTTTTCTTCACGCTTTTGAACCGTCTCTGCATCTTTGAGCATAAGTTCCGTCATGATGATTTCGTAATCTTCAAGAGGATTAAGTTCGGCGCCTGAATAAATGATATCAGGATCGGTAAAGCAACGAAGCACATGTAAAATCAGATCAACTTCCCGAATATGGCTTAAAAATTGATTGCCGAGTCCTTCTCCCGACGCTGCGCCTTTAACAAGTCCTGCAATATCAACAAAGCTAACGGTTGCAGGAATAATGCTTTGACTTTGATAAAGAGCTTTCAGTTTTGCTGTGCGCTCATCGGGCACTTCGGTAATCGCCAAGTGCGGCTCAATGGTGCAAAACGGATAATTTTCTGCAGGGACCGACGATTTAGTTAACGCATTAAATAGGGTAGATTTGCCAACGTTAGGAAGCCCAACAAGGCCCGCTTTGATACTCATTTGATTCTTTCTACAAATTAATAGTTTTCTTTATTGTGCGTTAAAAAACGAGTTTATTCAAATAGTGTGCGCCATTTGCATGAGGCAAATTATTGCTTTTTTCTATCTGAATTAATTACTTTAGTTTTGTAATCTGCTTTGAGAGTAAAATTTTTGAAAAAGGGTGGGTATGAAAAAGGGAATTGCAATAAGCGTGTGTGCAGCTGCGCTTATTTTGCTCATCGGCATGGAGCGAACTACTGATCGCGGTTTCAAAAATGAATCTCAAATTGAAGACGAATTGAGATCTCAAGAGGAAAAACGACGAACGGATGAAAAAAGACTGGCAGATGAACGCAAACGAGAGGATGATCTTCGGCAAGAACAACGTGAAGCAGAGGCACGCTTAGAACAAGCATCTGCAAATTTTGGGCCTGACTCTAAGCAATATACGTTGATCTCCAGAAGAATGGCGGAGCGTGACGGTGAAATAGCCGATGCGATAAATAATCAAAAAGCGGCCCAGAAAGATATTGTTTCGACGGAGCAAGAAATAGCTGCCTTAACGCAGCAGCTTAAGAGCTTGCGCGAGTCGCCCGATTATAAAAAAGATCAGTTGGCAAACTCTTTTAATTCAGAAATTCAAAATGAGATTCGTGGGCAATCGTCTGATGCGATTAAAAACATTATAGATAATAAGATAAATTCGATTGCAGCTCGCTCATCGTATGCTGAACAAAAAGTGCTCCTTAATGCGTTGATAGAAGTTGCACGAACCTATAACGACAACGAAGTAATTGATAAAGCGCAGCGTCGGATTAAAGAGATTGATGCATTTAAGCCGCAAAATTTGGCTACAAATGCGCTGGAACGAGAATTAAAACTTGATCAAAAAATTCCAATGGATCAAATCGCAGCCCTTGATAGTAAAACGGTCGATCTCATAATCGCTTTCGAGCAAACGTACCAATTAGGCAATAAAAAAGAAGTTAATCGCGTCATCCAAAGCATGCAAGAAGTGAAAACTGCTGTCGATCGCTATAAATTAAAACAAGGAACCATGGAGTCGCTCTTTGCGATTGATTTGGCTATTAAGGCCTCTGCTAAGATGCCTGAGATCGAGGTGTTTGGTGAAATTTCGGAAATAACTGAGGATATTGCGCGAAATCCTGCCGTTCGTGCGGTGGTGCAAGATTTGACTGAAAAAGGAAATGCGATTGTAGCGGCAGTCGCTCAGAAAGCGATAGATGATGTTCCGTCAATTCGCGCTTTAGCAAAAAAAAGCGGAGCTAATCTTATTGAATATGCCGATACTATAGAAGAGATCGCAAAGGTTATGAGAGCTGGCGGTGGTGGACTCGATCTCATGGTTAACAACTTAGGAAAAGTGGACAGTCTTTTAAGTGCGGCTGAAACGGTTGTCCGTTTAGTGCCAGTTCAAAGTGCACGAGATATTGGTGCAAAAGTTACTCAATTAAAAGAGCTTTTGATTAAGAAAAAACCACTATTAACGACTGGATTGAAAACGGGTAAGGATTGGACGGCGGCACTTTCTGAATATGGTTTTCAGTTGGCCGATCTTGTACGTGGCTTTGGGGAATCTCTTGCTAATCTACGCACGACTGATGATTTAGATAAGATCGCAAAAGCTCAAACGCTCATCGATATCGAGAAAGCAAAACTATCTGCTATACCTTCTCCTGAAAAAAAATCACGTTTCGCGCAATTATTCACCCCGGTGACCGATTTCTTTAAGAGTATTAGTGAATCAGTAAGGAATCTCTTTAAGGCTAAGCAGCCAACTCTTCAAGTGGCCAATGAGAATTATGAGCAATCACAAAGAAATTATTTAACAGTTCTTGGATTTACTCAACAAGAAATTTCAGGAAATCCTTCTGCGGCCCAAATTCAAAAGAGACTATCAGCTGCTTTAGGTGATCCAACGAAACAAAAATCTGTGGCCGATGCACAAAGTAAATTAGTTAGCGCGACCAATGATTTGGTGGCGATATACAGCGATATCACAAATCAACTTAAAGGAGCGTTGGTAAACATTGATTATGTAGTTACCGGATGGGATGCTTTAGAAACTAATCAAAAATTAACCTTTGCAGAATATGTTCCAACAATTATTACTGCTCATGATCAACGAGTTGCTTATTTGGATGCTGCATTGCAGGGCGTAGCTATTCTTCAAAATGATTTGAAAGCGCTCAAAGGAACAGGTATGGATGAAATTGCTACAACATTTGCAGATAAGGTAGCATCTCTTGTTTCTGGCGAAATGGTTTCTACCATTGCAGAATACGCTCAAATTATACGCGCGATGGATAAATCACTTGCGTATCAAAAGCAAGAATTGCAGGCTGCAATTGGGCAAGGCGGAGGGCCTGAGTAGGAAATTATGCGACTGAAAAAACAGATTGAAAATGTTGGCATATTGAACTGGTTTGTGTATATTGCGATGAAAAGAGTGTCACGTATCATTTAATAAAAGGAGACGATGTTATGATGCATACTTCTGGCATGAGATTAATGTGGATGGTCGTTTGTTTAATTACTGCTTTAGGCAGTATCCACCTTGGCCTTTTGGCTCTTGGCTATAACCCGCTTGAAATGTTGCATATTATGCAATATGAAAAGATAGTTTACTATATTATTGGTGCTTGCGGGGTTATCAGCCTCTTGAAGCTCGTTATGGGCGGATGCTCATCACACTGTGGCTGCCATTGTGGTTCAAGCTGCGATCACAAACACAAATAAAATTATTTTTGTTTTGATACAGTAAATAAGCCTGGGGGAAACTCCGGGCTTATTTTTTTAGTTGGAAATAATAAACAATCCATGTACTCTGATCACTAAAAAGTTAGTTGTGCGCATGGTTCGATATTTTTTTCTTACTTTGTTTCGCAAATTATTCACCACGAGCGTCCTTAGGTAATTTCTGTAAGCGCTCGTCCTGAGTAACTTTGAATGAAATGAGAAATTCTATCGAAGGGCGTTTGCCTTATTAAAAATTTTTCAAGGATCTTGCAATGTTTTCAATAATCTTCCTTTATGCATTATGTGCAAGTAGTTTCACGTTATGTAAAGCGGTTCTTATGTATAGTAAGCCAATTTTTTTTGTTGGCGTACGTATGATAGCTGCAGGATTATTGTTAACTGGTGGGTGGGTTTTTTATCATCGAAAAATGCCAACGATTGCGCGTGAAGATCGGTGGAAATTTTCGGCGATTGTCCTTTTTCATATTTATGCAGCCTACGTTTTAGATTTATGGGCGCTGCAAGGTCTCACATCATTTAAATCTTCGTTCTTTTTTAATCTTTCTCCTTTTATTACCGCTTTGCTTTCGTACTATTTGTTTTCAGAACGCCTAACAGTAAAAAAATGGCTCGGATTGACCATCGGTATTCTAGGCTTCTTACCAGAACTTATTCAGCACATACCGCAAGAAGAACTTTTTGGTTCTGTTCTTTTCTTTTCACTTCCTGAAATTGCGATGTTGGGGGCCGTTGTCTCTTCTTGCTATGGATGGACTATCATGCGCGATTTAATGCAAACAAATCGTTACTCGCCTGTTGAAATAAATGGCATCGGAATGCTTGGCGGTGGGGCGCTCGCATTATTAACGTCTCTTATTTTTGAAGGATGGCAACCATTGCCCGTATCAAGCTGGGGCCCATTTATTGCTCTCACGGCAACGATTATTGTTATCGTTAACGGTATTTTTTATAACTGGTACGGATCGCTTTTGAAAATCTATACGGCGACATTTCTTTCATTTGCAGGATTTCTCTGTCCGCTCTTTGCAGCACTTTTTGGTGTTGTCTTCTTGCATGAGCAGTTGACGTGGACGTTCTTCTTTTCCTCGGCAGTCGTCGTAGTCGGATTGTATCTTTTCTATCAAGAAGAGTTGCGAGAAGGTTTTACACGCATGAAACACAGGGATGCTGTGCCTTCAGTAACGCCATAATTATTTATTCTTGAGATACGTAAAATACAAGGCTGCAAATCCGCCAGAAGTTATTGCCACGCCGGTAAAAAATGGCAAGAGTGACCTTTTGGAAAATATTGAATTCGATTTAGTTTCATGTAGTTTCTTAGCATCTTTATTGCGTAATCGTTGCGATAGTAAATCTTTACGAGCCATTTCTAACTGCTCTTGTAACTTACTGATATGTTTATTTTGTTCAGAAAATAAATCTAAAATTGGCTGTTTATTATATTCTATATGGCCATGCTGAGGAAATTTAATGCTCTGCATAACTTTTCCCATAGCTCTAATAAATGAAGAGGTTTCATCTTCTTTAGTAAATGACATACACGAAAGGGCTTTTCCGAATTCATTAATCTCGGTTTGTTTTTTTTCCAAAGAAGTACTATCTGCTCTCAAATCCGCTGCTTGCACATCAAGCTCTGCATTTTCTTCTTTGAGCTTTTGTTTTTCTAACTCCGCAGCTTTTGTCGCAGCGCTACTAGCGGTAGTTTTGGGTATAGGCGTAGCTAGTACGACGGTATGTTGATGCACAATTGCTCCAACGGGATCGTTGGAAGAATAGCAATTTTTTCTTTTGTCTAAGTCGGCATTTAAAGCTTCATACTCTTCTTGGTTTGATGCAACAATTAATGTCTTAGGATTTGGCATTTGAGATTTCTGATGAAAATCCAACGGATGCACGCGATCTTGATCTTGATGGATAGCTGCTTTGCAAAGCGAGCTCAAAAGAATAACGACGAGTAAAGCTGCTAGATTTTTTTGCATACTAATTTTCATATTTGTGTGGTTTATACTATACTTTTATAGAGTAGCGGAACAATTTTGTTTTTCAATCAGCACTAATCATTTATTTTAATTGTCATTGTAGATAGGTTTTTATGCATTGTGTATTGCAGGTTCGGCAATTAACAAAAATTTTTCATTCTTCTTCATGGTTTAAAAAAGGTCATCCTTTTGTCGCGGTAGATCAAATATCGTTCTCTATTGAAAAAGGTGAAATCCTCGGCCTTTTGGGGCCAAACGGCGCTGGAAAATCTACTACTATGCAAATGCTTCTCGGTACGCTTACGCCGACCGGGGGCAGTATTAGTTATTTTGGGCAGAATTTTGCTACGCATCAAGCGACCGTGATGGAAAAAATAGGATATGCGACAGGATACGCAAAGCTGCCATCAAAGTTTACCGTATGGGAAAATTTGCGCATTATCGGCAAGCTTTACGGTTTATCTGCCGAGCAAGCGCGCTTTAAAAGTGAAGAGCTACTAAGCGCATTTAACGTTTCTCATTTGCTTGATCGATATACAGGTGGTTTATCTGCAGGGCAGATGACGCGCGTTATGCTCACCAAAGCTTTTTTATCAAGCCCTGAGCTTGTTCTCCTTGATGAACCTACCGCATCGCTTGATCCCGATGTAGTTGAAAGTGTTCGGTACTTCTTGCTTGATCAGCAAAAAAAATCTAATGTTTCAATCCTTTTAGCTTCTCACGATATGAACGAAGTTGCGCATGTTTGTGATCGCGTATTAGTTCTTAAGCAAGGAACGATTATTGCCCACGATACACCAGATAAATTAGCGGCTACCGTTTCAAAATCGCGTGTAAAAATAACGATCGTGCGTAATCTTCCATTATTAATTGATGAGCTTGAAAAGCAGGGTGTCCAATTTGTTGTTCACGATCATGATCTGGATATTACCATCGATGAGCAGGCAATTAGTGGGCTCTTTTCAACATGCTCCCGATTGGGCGTTTCTTATTCGCACATTGCGATAGAAAAACCGACGCTTGAAGATTATTTTTTAACGATCGCACGAAAAAATATATAAGGAAAAACTATGCTTATTAGATGGCATTGCATAGCTGGCGTTATTGAGCGGCACGTGCTTTTGCAGTTTAGAGATTTATATCGCATTATTGATAATTTTTATTGGCCGATGTTTGACGTCATCCTTTGGGGATTTATGAGTTTGTGGGTAACCGAACGGGACGGCAATAAATCTCCAGAAATCATGTTGGCTATTCTGGGCGGTGTTTTTCTTTGGAATATGCTTTATCGCTCAAGTTTAGAAGTTTCGGTAAATCTGACCGAGGAACTTTGGAGCAGAAATTTAATTAATCTTTTTTCAACCCCGCTTACTATTTCTGAATGGCTTTGCAGTCTTTTAGTAATGGGGGTAATTCGTGTGCTGTTGACCGTTGCAGTGCTTTCTGCGGCGATTTTTTTTATTTTTAACGTTAATGTGTTCAGTATCGGATTGCCGATGCTCTGGTGCATTTTACTGCAAATGATTTCTGGTTGGTCGATCGGCATTATTTGCGCGGCGCTTATTATTTATTGGGGCCACACGGTTCAATCGCTGCCGTGGCCCATGGGTTGGTTCTTTGCGCCGTTTTGTGGTGCGTTTGCTCCTATTGAAGTGATGCCTGCATGGATTCAAAAAATAAGTGCATTTATCCCGATGACCTATACGTTTATAGCAATGCGTGGAGCGATCGCGGGTGAGCCTGTTGAGATTTTTCTCTTAAAAGGTTTGCTGCTGAATCTCTTTTATTTAATGTGCGCGCTTTTTCTCTTTTTCTATTTGTTTAAATTAAGCAAGGTGTATGGGCTCGAGCGACTCGAAGATTGATTTTTAAAATTCGCTATAGTTCGATACATTTTTCTCACAAATTGCGAAAATCACTCACCGCGAGCGGATTAGTTTCGCCGCTCACGCTGAGCGATTTGGAGCGTAGCGAGAAATTGTATCGAAGGGCGCGATAGTATTTTTTTTGTTCGTCCTCCAATGCTGCAACGGCAGCAAGGTAAACCTTGTAATCTTTTTTTTACTCATGTTATTATGCGAGCGAAATTGTGAGCAGTTAATTTGGGGCCCCCCTAGTCAACGGCAATCCATGAGGCAATAAAAAAAGGAGCAAATAATGCGTTCGATAGCGATTATTAATCAAAAGGGCGGTAGCGGCAAAACAACCACGACAGTAAATTTGGCAGCTGCACTTGCAGAAAAAAAAAGAAAAGTGCTCGTAATCGATCTTGATCCGCAAGCATCCACCACGCAGTGGTTCGGTTTTTCTAGCACCGAAAAAGGCATTTATAGTGCATTTGTTGAAAATGTTTCTCTTGCCTCAATCGTTGCAGCAACGGCATACAAAAATATATCGTTGGTTCCATCTTCTACATGGCTTATTGGCGTCGAGAAATTATTGGCGCATGAAGTTGGCTCTGAGACGCTGTTAAAGCATCATATTGAGCAAATGGGCAGCACAACATTCGATTATATTCTTATTGATTGTCCCCCAACGCTAGGTGTTTTAACGGTGAATGCGTTATCTGCAGTTCATGAAGTTATCGTACCGGTGGAAACTCGCTTTATGGCGCTTTCTGGGCTTGTGCAATTATTGCAAACGATTGAAGTAATTAAACAACGTCTTAATCCTGAACTTGCTATTGCGGGAATTGTTCCGTGCCGCGTTGATGCTCGCACAAAGCATGCAAAAGAAGTTATCGATGAGTTGAAAAATAATTTTAAAGATATGCTTTTCAAAACTGCTATTCGAGAAAATATTAAACTTTCGGAAGCTTCTTCATTTAGCGAGCCGATTTTTTCTTATGATGATGCAAGCCACGGCGCAGCCGATTATCGCGCATTTGCAAAAGAAGTAATGAAACAAGAAGTGATATAAAAAGGAGATTTTCATGGTTAAAAAGAAAAGAACATTAGGCAGTAATCCGCTTGAGGCCTATTTAGCAGCTACAACAACTCGTTCGGCACAAAAAAAAGTTGAATCGGTGCACGAGCAAGAAACAGAATCGGTAAAAAAGCAACGCATTACGATCCATTTACCAATCGATTTAATAGATAAAATTAAAAATGTGGTTTTCTGGGAACCTGGGTTAACGCTTACGGCGCTTGCGCAAGAAGCATTTGAGCAAGCAGTCGTAAAATTGGAAAAAAAACGAGGCGACCAATACCCGGAACGCAAGGAGCGCAGCCTAAAAGGCGGAAGGCCGCTGGTATAAAATAGCAAAAAGAACTTTTAGCATAAAAAGGCGCAAGAAATTGCGCCTTTTTTTAGTGAGCTATCGTGGACAATTCTTAGGCAATAGCTAGAATGGGAGGGGAAATCTGATTTTTTTAGGGGTATTGCATGAAAAAAATATTAATTTTTGCGCTTGCACTGCTTGTTGCGCAGGCCAAATCTATGGAAACAACGTCATTTACTTCTGCGCACGTTTTTGGTGGGAGTTTAGGAGTTGGATTAGTGGGGCTCGGCGTTCATTGCTATGATCGATTGAATCATGCCAACGCGATTAAGGAATATAATGAAAAAGTCGCGCCTATTCAAAAAAAGAATGAGAAATTTGGTGACAAGATCAGATATCAAAATCATCACGGACATATCCAAGTATCTAAAGGTAATGAAAAACAGTTGCGAGAGATATGTAAGAACTACGATATGGCTAAGCCGAGCAGAGCTTATGTAGGTCCGCGCGTGGGTATTCAAGGCTCAGTTGGTTGGAGTGCGCAGGTTATGGCCGAGGATCGAAAGATAATGTACTTGCCAAAAGAACCGATCATCGAAGATGGGTTTCAAGTGAATAAAATGATGAAAGCGGTAGTAATGGAAAAAGAATCTAATGAATGGGAAGCAACCTTTCAAGAAAGTTTTTTGAATGAACTCGAATCACAACTTTCATCTGATTCTAAAGATAAAATAGAAAAAGATTCCCCGGGTTGGAAAAAGATGTACCCTTATTGTGTATCCTTGCAAGAGGTTTATTGCCCTCTTGATAATACAGCTATCTATTTTAAGGAACAAGAACTTCCTGAAATGCCGCAATATGCGCCTCTTTTAAAACATCCGAAAAAATTTTTTTCTGCATGGTTTGCTATAACGAGTGGAATCGCTCTTTATTGGATAAAATCAAAAAAATAGAATATTAAATTAATTGAGGAGAAACATGAAAAAAACAGCCTTCATTTTGTTAATGGCTTCATCTTTAGCGCATGCGCAATCACACGATACATTCTTTTCGACCATTTCTTCATGGTTAGTAAATCACAAACTTGGGATTGCGGGAATTGGATTGATTGGTGGAGGACTTTTTGCCAAACGAATTATTCATGGAATTGAAAATAAAAGATTGGATCGCTACAGGCAGAATACTGTCGTAGATACTCAAAAAATGAATGCATCTGAAATTTCTACTTTAATCAATAAAAAAGTCCAACACGGTTTTTCAGAAAGTTCGCAGATAGGGGAAAATTATGACAATTCAACTCTTAATGTTACTTTTAGAAAAAATACAACACTCGGAAAAGAGTTAGAAGATAAAATTACATTAACCGTTTCAAAAGACAAGCATCTTATTCATTTTAAGAATCGGGAAGAGATCAGCATAAGCTCGTCTGCTGATGAAATTTTTGTGAAAAGTTATGAGAGAGAGCTTAAAAATGTAGGGTACGCAAACTGGGTGCAAAATGCATTTATTGGAATTGGGGCACTAGCGGTATTCAAAAGCTTCGCTTTAAGTAATCGTTAATAAGGGACAGGTTAGGTGCTCGGTAGGCAATTACTGTTGGCATCACTCTTTATTGGATAACATTTAAAAATAAAAATGCATTTGATGAGGAAAAAATGAAAAAAATAGCGTTTCTTTTGTTAATAGTTTCGTTTTTAGGTCACGCGCAATCGCACGATACCATTCTTTCATCCGCATGTTCCTCGATGGCAAACCACAAGCTGGGGATTGCGGGACTTTCGTTTATTGGCGGTGGGTTAGTTGTTCATCGATTGATTAATCATTATGAGCACAGACGACTGAAGCACTATAATGAGACCCATCCTGTGCGGTCATTAATAAAAAATAGCGATGAGGCTCAAGATTTAATTAATGAAAAATTAAAGAGGGGTTATGAGATAATTTATTCTGGTGTAAATTGGAATGATAAATCAGTTCAATCATTTAGAAAAATAAATTTGTTGGGTAAATGTTGGGATGATAAAATCCAATTTACCGTACTAAAGACTCAAAGTATACAGGTAGAGAAGGTGATGAATGCGAACGATAACTATCCAAGAATGGGAGTTTCCGTGAAGGAAGGCGATAGTGTTTTAGATAATCCGAACATTCAAGTGACGACCCATGAGCGCAAGCTAAAAAGTATTGGTTATGCAAATTGGATACGGAATGTATCAATTGGTATAGGAATTCTTACTATTTTCGGAGAGATTTATACAGCGCACCGATGATTTTCGATATTTTGAGTAAGCAAGGGGCGCCCATACGGGCGCTGCTTTTTTTTACAATCATCAACTATTGAATATTATTTTTGAGAGCCACTATTCTCAAGTTAATAAGAATAAATTAATTCTCTAGAAGAGTGTACGCATTGATGTTAGAAAATTAATCGTTCTCATCGTAATTTTTACTCTATTAAACTGTATGGGGAAAAGGGGGCTGGGGATATTAAGCAATTTGATACAGCGGAGCATGAACGCAGAAAGAAACGTGCGATACTTTAATTTTTTATAGACAGGTATTACGATGTCTTCTCCCTTATCGTTAACCATGCAATTGATCATAGTGCTTTTGTTCTATTTTTTTATTCGAGCGGCGATTTCTTTTCATCAAACTAGTCTTCAAAATAAAGTGTTAGCCAACAAAACGGAATTTACCGTCGACGAATATCAGGATTTATTAATTGATATGTTTGGACGCATTCAAAAAAGCAAAGAATCTTTTGGAGACATAGAGAATATTGAAGGCACCGTCGACGATGATCGCGCTGTTTTCATATGGATCGAAGATCGAAACTGGCACACGCAAAGGTGGCTTATTTCACGCGATCTTTCACGAAAGCTGATAATAGTTGAGCGAACGTCTGAAATTGAACCCCGCTGGACGCGACAAGATTTAGTTACATTAACTCTCGTTGCCATAGCTTTATGTATGCTGAATGCATTGATATCGCTTCATCAGTAAAACTTGTATAAAAAGCTTTTTTCAAATAATCTTATTTCGGAAAAAGCCTTTTATTTAAGAGATATTTTATGCGACCACACCTTTTTTTATTATTTCTCAATTTGATTATTTTTAACTTTTGTTGCGCTCAAGAAGAGAGTAAGGTTGGGACGTACAGCGTGATTGCGTACCTTCATTCGGCAATGAAGATGGGTGCTGGAAGAGTTGTTTTTGAGAGGGCCAATGGGGAGAAAGTACTCAAATGTCTGAGAGAATTTGATGAAATAGATAACGATATCACTAGTATTGTAGTAGAAATTCCTGGAAAGAAGAAAATCAAGACTTTCACGTTTGTGCGTGATGGCAATGATTGGCTGAGAATAAGCGTTGATAGAGAAACTAAAAGATGCACAATTCTTTAGTCTCAGATAATAGTGTAACTTTTTTTGAGGAGTTTTTTATGCTGAAAAATATCGTTTGGGTGGCTCTATTATTAGTTTTCTTTAATTGCGATGCCGGCAAGGTGGTTGTGGATGGGGGAGATAGTTTGGTTTTGTCCATACTAGCACGCTCTAATGATACAAATGATTTTATTGTTACTTTTCAGAATCAAAAAAAAGAATCGATTGATGCCGAAATCCCAAAAAATCAAATAGATATGAGCATAGCACCATTTAATCAAGTTTCATTGATCATGATTAGAAAAAAAGCAGTAAAAGAAAATGAAGCGGCAGTTACCTATCTTTACAAAAAAAAACAGGGCAAATGGATTGTGGA
The DNA here is from genome assembly GCA_036260945.1 of Candidatus Babeliales bacterium. Lineage (NCBI taxonomy): Bacteria > Candidatus Babeliae > Candidatus Babeliales > Candidatus Babeliales bacterium. The sequence goes on along the minus strand of DATALT010000002.1, from coordinate 467,015 downwards.
GCAATTTGATCAATTTAATGAATTGCCTGAACGTACCACGAAGAAAAAGAAATGCGTGATTCTCTAGGTGATTAATAGAAAAGCGCTTTCTGCGCTGCGTTTTATTGCGATAAGTAACGCTTTCTTGAGATTATAATAGAAAAACGCTCAACGTGGGCGTTCTTTTATTGCGGGGAACTATGGGAAGTCTGGGGAAGGGATTCCTTATAACAGTTTCGATGATAATGCCATTTTTTCTTTTGGCCCAATCACCAATTCCTTGTCAATTCAAAATAGTGACAGGATGTGCAATTGCATTTCTCAGCCAGAAGGCTATTCATCATTTTTCCAAGAGAGAGCACGAATTTAAATTGATTAACGCCCAGTACAGCGAGCATTTGAAAGTATGTAAGAAATTTAATGAAGACTTTCCAGGGACCATAAATATTTCTTTTGATCGATTAAAAGCAGCTCATGATAGGTGGGACCGCGAGGTGCTTAAAAGTCAGCAGTATTTTTCCTATGGGGATAAAAAGTACACAAATGATGGGATTGTTTGGCGGTGGCAATTTCCGCCGCACATAAACAATAGGGTTGAATGGCGATGCTTAATGAGCGATCCACATAATGTTGATGAAACGTTTCCTATTCACGAATCGTTTCCAAGCCAGTTTGTACCGGTAATACAAAAAAATGAAAGCGGGGAACGATTCATGGATCTAACCATTCGTAAATCGTGCGCAAAAGATCCATCTATTAAATCAGTGCTTCCTTATCTATGGATCAGTAGAGCTTTTTTTTTAATCGGTACGAGTTTGGCGCTTAAGGGTGCGCACGAATTTGTTTTTAGAAAACGCTAAGCGTTTTTTAGATTTCCGAGAACGAAATATTCTTGACTGAATAGTAAAAAAAATAAAGGGCGCTTTTTAGGGCGCCCTTTTTATTATAGCAAATGAGCTTTTGGGTTATTGAGCATCGGTATCAATTGGCCCTTGCTCAGAACCGGACTGTTTATCGGTGCCAGCTTCTGGTTGTGATGGGCCGGTTTGTTTATACAATTGCTCAGCAACTTTGTACCAAGTTTGAGAAAGCTCATCGGTCGCTTGTTGCAATGCTTGCTCATCGGTTGATTTTTCTTTGAGCACGACGCGCGCTTTTTCAAGCTCTTTCTCAACGTTTTCTACGTCGCCTGCTTGGATTTTTTCTTTATTCTCTTTGAGCGAACGCTCGATTTCAAGAATCAATCCATCAAGGCGATTTTTCTTTTCAATTGTTTCGCGCGCTTTACGATCTTCAGCTTCGTGCGCTTTTGCTTCGTTGAGCATGCGATCAACTTCTTCTTTTGAAAGACCGCTCGATGAAGTGATCGTTATTTTTTGCTCTTTATTGGTTGCTTTATCTTTTGCAGAAACGCTTACAATACCGTTGGCATCGATATCGAAGGTCACTTCAATTTGCGGCATGCCGCGGGGAGCCGGTGCAACGCCTTCTAATCTGAATTGGCCAAGCATTTTATTATCTTTAGCAAATTCACGCTCACCTTGAAACACACGAATATCAACAGCTGTTTGATTATCTTCAGCTGTTGAAAATACTTGTGATTTACGGGTTGGAATGGTTGTATTTCGTTCGATCAACTTTGCTACAACGCCGCCGAGTGTTTCAATCCCAAGTGAAAGGGGAGTGACATCTAAAAGAAGTACATCGGTAACTTCGCCAGCCAAAATACCGCCTTGAATTGCAGCGCCGACTGCGACCACTTCATCAGGGTCAACTGACTTATTTGGTTCTTTTTCAAAGAATTTGCGCACCAATTCTTGTACTTTAGGAATACGGGTTGAACCACCAACCAAAATAACTTCATCAAGTTTATCGTTGCCTATTTGCGCATCGGCCATTGCACGTTTGCATGGGATCAACAAGCGATCGAAAAGATCTTGGCAGATCGATTCGAATTTTGCGCGTGAAATCTTAATGTTCAAATGTTTTGGGCCGGAAGCATCTGCAGTAATATAGGGCAGGTTGATATCGGTTTCAGGAATTGAAGACAATTCTTTTTTAGCTTTTTCGGCAGCTTCTTTTAAGCGCTGCAATGCCATTTTATCGCTACGAAGATCGATGCCTTGTTCTTTTTTGAACTCATCAACGAGATAATCGATAATGCGTTGATCAAGATCATCTCCGCCCAAATGCGTATCGCCGTTGGTTGAACGTACTTCAATAACGCCATCGTTAATTTCGAGCACCGAAATATCAAATGTTCCACCACCAAAGTCGAATACTGCTATGGTGCCACTTTTTTTCTTATCCATACCATACGCAAGGGCAGCAGCGGTTGGTTCGTTGATGATACGTTTTACTTCAAGGCCTGCAATCTTTCCCGCATCTTTAGTTGCTTGGCGCTGAGAATCGTTAAAATATGCGGGAACAGTGATAACCGCTTCGGTTACTGTTTGGCCCAAATATTCTTCAGCTGTCTGCTTAATTAAGCTCAAAACTGCAGCGGCAATTTCTTGAGGAGAATACTCTTTGCCTTGCGCTAAAATGCCAACATCGCCATTGGCTCTTTTTACGAGCGTATACGGCATGTTTTTAGCTTCATTTTGAACTTCGTCAAAACGATGGCCAATAAAGCGTTTGGCCGAATAAATAGTATTTTCAGGATTGGTAATTGCCTGGCGTTTTGCTAGGGTGCCCACAAGGCGCTTGCCATCTTTGGTGAACGCGACGACAGAAGGGATAATATTACCACCATCCTTGCTTGGAATTACTTTTGGCTTGCCGCCTTCCATGAAAGCTACGACAGAGTTGGTTGTTCCTAAATCGATTCCTATAATTTTTCCCATACATTTCCCTTGTTTTTGCCCCCAATGTTCATTGAGGTATTATTTCCATAGTAATAACTACTTTTCACGTATATTTTATAAACCATAGTTTAAATAATGTCAAATAATTACTCATAAAATGTGAGTGTATTACGCTAAGATTTCTTTCATTTAGATAGGGTGGCGGAATGGCTTTTTGGCCTGTCTGCGCTTACTTTTGATCACAGTGCACTTTTTCTGTTTGCGCGCGATTTAAGCAGGATTTTTGAGATGCGGCCGGCACATTGGCGCATGCTCTATTATGGCATAGCGATTTTTTATCGAAAGGGACGCAAGTAATTGACTTATTGTCGCATAATTTATGATAGGCCCGAGCCAGGGAGGGCCGGGTGTAAAAAGGTTCCTTTTTAATGAAGCTGCGGCCGCGCGGGGAGCACTCCGTCTTCGTCCAGGCAGCCTTCACAGCTTCGATGTGTTACAAGGGGCTGCTGGCCTAGACTCCGTTCAAATAGCGCAGCTAAGAAAGAAGTTAAATGAAAAAATGAAAAGGATATAACTCTCTATACTTTATAAGGAACAATTCATTACACCTTATTAAGGAAGCTATCCTTATTCATCCCCGCACGAGTAAACACTCGGGCGTACAAGAACGTACGCGCACGAAAAAAGCCCCATTACTACTCTCCCCTGAATTTTCACGCGAAAGCACGTCTCTTAATTAGCTAAAGTCTCTTAACCAATCGGACGCTTCAATTATTATTTTTGGTTTTTGAAACATCGAGATCAAATAACAAGAACAGAAATTCCTGAAAGGGGAAGGAGGGCGCGGCGCGCACTCTGCTCTCGTCTTTTTACGAATAAAGATCGTACTTAATCTGCACTCGTCTCAAAACCATCTCTTGCTTCGCTCTAAATCACGCAAGCGTGCCGATCTATAATTCAAATAGTTACCCGTTGCAAACTCAATTTCCCATGCTTGAAACATCATTTTTTCTATCTGTGCAGCTGAGAAAGTGTAGCCCACCATCTTTGCTTGAGTTACAGCATTTGATAATGCACAATTTATAGCGGTCATAATGGCGAGTGCCCGTTGCTCTTCATCTGGCGTTAATTGATCGGTCATAACTCGATTCTTGAGTCCAATAAGTTTATCAATGATTGTTGAATGGGTTATTAGAGATGAGTCTGCTCTGATAAGATCTCCTACTTTCTGCGCATCAATCGTATCGATAGCATTGATGAGTTCTATTGGTTCGGTCTTGATGATTCCATATTGAAAATAAGAATCAAATCTCCCGCGAAGCGCCGAGTTCGTGGCGATTTGTGCGATCAATGCTGCGATAGGTGCTGATAGAATGGTAGCTCTACCTAAACTTAAGAATCTGCGCGGTACCTGCGTGCTCATGGGCCGGATTAGAGTGCTGCTAAAAGGGCGAGCTTTAGTTATTAGTTGCAGCGGCTTGTACCGCATCGCTAAAAATAAGGTTGATGCGACCATAATTATCATAATAAAAGCATGCTTGCGCATAGCGACCTCCCCCAATTAACACTATTCCCTTTTTTGATTCTACTCTGATGCGCTATGGGGGTTCAATGGAATAGTGCTGCACGCATTGGGTACATTGATGATATGGTTGAAAAAGAACTAAATGGCAGCTTGGTAAACAAGGCACGCCATTGTTACTTATTTTGATGATTTTATAAATAACGCAACACCGGCAAACATTATTGCTCCTGATATAATCACTCTGCTTGTGCAGGTTTCTGAAAGAACAGGAATTGCGAGTAATGTTACAAAAACCGGAATTAAAAAACCAAAAAGAGAAAGAAGCGTAGCTGAATATTTTTTGAGAAGTGATGCATAGAGCGGATACGCCAAAACATTTCCTATAAAGGTGGTGTAAAGAACCGCAAAAATAAGTTTACGTGAATTCAGGTGGGAGAGTTGCAAAAAAAAATCGGTTGGGCTGGCCATGAGCCAAGCGAGTGCAATCGATCCGGAAATAATCATCATACCAGCATTGAGTTGTCGGGGGGTCAGATGAGTATCGACCAAAATCTTTTGTGCCTTTATCCATCCATACCTGCCGATTACCATAGCAGCAAACGCTGCGCAACTAGCGATGGGAGCTCCAGTGCCCCATCCTGAAATACCATCATAGCAAAGTGAAGCGCTGCCGATCATTGCCAGAGCGATTGCTAGAAATTGCTGAACATTAAGCGCTTCTTGGAGCGTCACAAAAGCGATCATCGCGGTAACAATCGGATCGAGACCAGCAATGAGAGCCGCCTTGCTTGAGGGGAGGTGTTGCAACGCGTACGCTTTAAGAAGTGAATTAATGAAGGTGGTACAAAGCGCAATAAGGGTAAGTGGCAAAATAAAATTCTTAATATTTTTGAGAGCGGATCGTTCGTACCATAAAAGTACTAATCCGCCACCAAGCATTCGAATCGCAACGAGCGCCATGGGCGAAAGAACGCTCAACGCAAACTTGTTGGCGATAATAGCGGAAGCTAGTAAAAAGAAGGTAGATATAAGCAAAAACACAGATATTGCTCCGTTATTCCCTTAAAAGGCGCCTTATTTTATATTTGATACTTGTAATAAAGAATACTTCATTCTATTCGATCTAGCAAGGCGATTGCACGTGCGCTCATTATAATGTGCACAAGAAGGCATTGTGAAAAATATTAAATTCTTTCAATGTGTGTAAAAAATAACATCGAAAATGCTCGTGGCGATTAAATTTAACCTATGGCCAACGCTTTAATCTTTTTTAACAAATACAAGGCGCGTGGTTAAAACTTTTATCTGAGCAAAACGTCGAAATCGTTTTTTTTCAGCGCGGTAGATGTTAAATTTTAAAAATAACTAAACTTTTTTTCAACGAGTATCTCGGAACAATTTTAAATCGCGTTCGTTTGTGCTAGACTGTATGCAACAGGTAAAGCTTTTTCGGTAGGTGTGTTAACGCACGTGCTTACAGAAAAGGGAGTACGTATGATGGTTCGTTTTGAACTGAACGAAAAAGTTGTATACCCGGGACATGGTGTCGCCAAAATTAATCGTATTGTAGAAAAAGTTATTTCTGGAAAAACAACAACTCTTTATGAATTGAGATTCATAAATAAAGAGATGACAATTTTGGTACCGGTTAATAGTCTTGAGGTGAATGGGATTCGCCCACTCAGTTCTCAAGATAGCATTGAAGTAGTTTTTGAATTACTTTCTCAGCCATCTCCAAGAAAAGCCCATCAACAAGTTACGAGTAATTGGAAGCACAGAAATAAAGCTTATCAGGGAAAACTAAAAGAGAATAATCTGAGAGCGACTGCTGAAATTTATCGAGATCTAAAATCTATAGAACTTAATAAAGAGCTTTCTTTTTGCGAGAAGAATCTTTTGCTGCAAGCTGAGATGCTTTTGGCGCAAGAAATTGCCCATGTGCAAAAAATTGGTGAAGAAAAAGCTATAGAACATTTACGATCTTTTTTTGGATCGATAGGCCACAAAGCATCACAACAAATACTATAATGTATGAGCACCATAAAAAAATCTTGCCCGGATCTCCTTGATCGCCAACGGCAAAAAATATCGCAGAAACAACCTGCGATTATTATTTACGGACCTACCGCCGTTGGTAAAACTGATTTGGCGATTGAACTGGCACGCTTGATGAATGGTGTGATGATTAATTGTGATCTAGGGCAATTTTATGAGCCACTTTCGATAGGAACTGCAAAACCATCACTTGATCAACTGGATATTCCGTACGCATTATTTGATATAGTTTCTCAGCCGCGGCCAATCACTGCGGTTGAGTATGGCCGTTTAGCGGTGCAAGCACTAGAACAAGCTGGACAAAAAGGGCAGACGCCAATAATTGTTGGTGGCAGCGGTTTTTATTGTATGTCACTCCTTTTTCCCATGAATGAACCTATGCATATAAAAAGTGCACCGACGGCTGATCGACCACCGTATTCATGGAAACTTCTTGAGCAGATCGATCCGGCGCGCGCTCGCGCGATTCACCATAATGATGAGTACCGGATAAAACGTGCACTGGACATTTGGTACGAAACTGGTCAATTGCCATCTTCCGTTCGGCCAGAGTACCGTCCTTTCGGACCATATATCTTTATAATGGTGACACGAGAACGAGAAGATCTTTATGCGCGGATAAATCAGCGCACCGATCAAATGCTGGCATTATCGGATGATAAAACGCTCAACTGGATAAAGGAAGTCCAGATGCTTTCTCCAGAATGGCAGCAGTTTGTGTCGCAAAAAAAAATTCTTGGGTACGATGACGTTGTACGCTTTGTACACAATGCAGACTATTCTGCACCTGCGTACAAAATGCTCAATGAAACGATCGCACAAAAAACGCGTAACTATGCAAAGCGGCAACTTACTTTTGGGGCAATGATGGTACGCACTCTTGGAAATCTTGAAGATGGGCCTTCAATTATTACCATTAACTTAACAACTACCAATAGTTGCGACGCGGCGCTGTATATTAAGGAAATGATCGCACAAAAAAAAGGATTATTATGAAAGATTTACATGATATAAATTGTACTTGTAACTGCCATCAAGATCCTTGTGTGATACTTGATAGAACTCAAACGGCAGTTGCAACATCTTTATTGATCGTATTATTAATAGGTGTATTTTGCGCCGGTTATTTAATGGGTAAAAAAGCGGCAGTGGATATGTTTACGCATGATGTTAACGAACAATCATTTGCTGATCGCTTACATCATTCAATGACAACACTTTATGGAACTGAACAATCAGTTCTTGATGGAGCTACCAATCAAGATGGTCAAAATAAAGAAGAAGTAACAACTCAGGATCTACCTGCGCATGCAGCTATTCCTCATCCAAAGATTGATGCAAGTGCTCAAACAGCCGCGTCTTATTATGCTCAGTTGATGAGATCAAACGTACAAAAAGACGCTCAAGTTTTAGTTGCCCGATTGCAAAAAAGAGGAATTGCAACTACGATAGTAAAACGAGTAAGCTCAGGTCGTTCGCGTGACGGTAAACCGATCACAAAAACTTGGTATACGGTCAACACCGCATCATATACAACAAGACCTGAAGTAGAAGCACTTATTAGTTCAATAAAAATAACCGAACCGTCGTTGAAAAAAGTGCAGATACTCCAAACAAAAAATCGCACTCAATGAAAGGTAGTAAGATCATGACATCTGCTCAACAACGCATGTTGAAAAATAAATTTGCAAAAGCAATTCTCTGGATTACTTTTTTTTCTATGGCCGGAGGAAGTTTGCTTTTCTCCCCAAATCTGTTTAAGAGATTTAGCGGCGGAGCGCCAGCTATTGGAACGGTAGACCATGCTGCAATTTCAGTAAATCAATTTCGCCAAAAAGTGGTTCATGAAGCAGAGCGCATAGAACTCTTTAAAGAACAAATGGGCCCTCAAGCTGAAATGATGATGCGCATGATGGGTATCAATGAAGATCCGCGCGTACTTGCGGTGCAATCACTTATTGTAGAAGCCATTCTTAATACCGTTGCAGACGCACTCGGCATTAAAATTTCTGGTGACTTCCTTGCGCGCAAAATGCAAGATCCAATATTTGTTGTTCAAGAATTGCGCGACACGGTTCCGTTCAGTGTTGTCGATCAACGCGGACAGATCTCTATGAATATGCTCCGCTATTATTTGCAAACTCACGCAATTACGCTTTCTGATTTCGAGCAATCTATTGAAGAAGCACTTCGCCGTATTATGGTACGCGATATGATTTGCCTTTCTCATTATATTTCAAACCAGGATTTGAGAGACGCGTTTATTGCGCGCTATATTCCGCGCGAATACAGTATGCTTACGTTAAAATTAGATAAATATCTTAAAGAGTTGCGTACAAAGCCACTTGATCAAAAAGAATTAGAAACTTTTTTTGCTGAACAAAATAGTGCTTCCAAGCGTTATTGGTCATCAGAAAAACGTTCAGCGAAAGTTTATGAATTTAAGCAGGATCAATTTGGTTTGAAAATACCCGATGAAGCGATTGAAAAATATTACAGCGATCACAAACCAGATTATCTAGAATCTCCTGTAGAAGTACAAGTGCGCAGAATTTTGGTAAAGCTTGATGAAAAGCTCCCAAATCAAGCTCTTGAACTTATGCAGAAAATTAAAGAAGAGTTGAAGCAAACTCCGGGTAATTTTGCAAAACTTGCTAAAGAACATTCTCAAGATGCATCAACCGCTTCAAAGGGCGGACTTCTTGGGTTTTTCAAAAAAGGCGAAATGCACGAAGCGCTTGAAAAAGCATCGTTTAGATTACAAAACGATGGCGATATTTCTGATATCGTTAAAACAGACGCGGGTCTAGAATTGGTGCAGCGAGTAAGTCGTAAACCGGCAGTTTATAAAACATTAGCAATGGTAAAGCCGGAAATTGTTAAATTGCTTACCAAGCAAAAATTTGATGAGCAATTTACTCGTGAAAGCCGCGCTCTGACAAATCAATTGCGCACCAAGCCAGAGATGATTGATGCTTTTGTACAAAAACATCAGGGTATTTCGCGCAATGCTCAAGTAAGCAGAAAAGATACGAGCCTCCTATCTCAGCGTATTTTCAAGAATCCACTTCACGAATGGACCACTTTTACCAGCGATGAAGGTATCGGCTATATTCTTGAGACAACCGGAATTGAGAAAAGTGCCGAAGTTCCTCTAGAAACAGTAAGAAAAGTAGTGGAAGATGATCTTTACTATGATAAAGCACGTAAAGCTATGAAAAAGGTGCTACGCGAAGCTCAAGCTAAAGCGAAAACCGCTTCTCTAGCAAGCCTGAAAAATGAGCTTGGTTGTCCGGTTGAATCGACCGGCATGGTAACGCCTGACGATAAAGAATCGATAGATGCACTTGAAGCTAAGCATTTCCCAATGAGCGCAATAAGCAATCTTTCAAAACCGGGGGCTTTGCATGCGGCAGAGCAAGGCGATACCGCCTATATCTTGAAATTGGAAAGCATGAAACCGTTCGATGAAGCCCTTTTTGCGCAGAAAAAACAGGAATTGATGGCAGAACTCTCCCAGCAGCAAAAAGAGCTTGCTTATAGGGGTTATATTGCGTCTTTATATAGAAATGCTACAATTAAACTTACTCAAGATAGTAATTCACAAAATGACAGTCTACCACTGGAAGATTAACTACTATGACCGCCCAACACGAAACGAAAATAGCTCCCGCTAAAGCGGCACCAGCTTCAGAGAATAGTGAAAACCTCAATAAGAGAAAAATGCTTGAACTTACCTTTGCGCAAATCGATAAGCAGCATGGTAAGGGATTGGTTATGTTTCTTGGTGATGCAAAACTAGAAAAAGCGCCCGTTATATCTTCAGGCTCGATTTTAATTAATGATGCGGTTGGCATAGGCGGCTATCCATTGGGCAGAATTGTTGAGATTTACGGTCCTGAAGCGTCGGGTAAAACCACCTTGGCCCTTCATGCAATAGCCCAAGCTCAAAGAAATGGTGGTATTTGTGCTTACATTGATGCTGAGCATGCTCTTGATACCTCGTACGCTGCAAATCTAGGCGTTAATATAAACGATTTGATTATTTCGCAGCCCGATTACGGCGAGCAAGGGCTCGATATTGCTGAAATGCTGGTACGATCTGGCTCGGTGGATATAGTTGTGGTCGACTCAGTTGCGGCTTTGGTGCCTAAGGCTGAGCTTGATGGTGATATGGGCGATGTTCACGTTGGGTTGCAGGCACGTTTGATGTCTCAAGCGTTGCGTAAACTGACCCCGGTTGTTCATAAATCAAAAACCGTGTTGATCTTTATCAACCAGATTCGCCACAACATTAATAGTATGCCGTTCGCCAATAAAGAAACGACCACCGGCGGTAATGCGCTTAAATTCTACGCATCACTTCGCTTGGATGTTCGTCGTATTGCGTCTCTCAAAAAAGACGACAATCATTTTGGTAACCGAGTTTCTATTAAGGTGGTAAAAAACAAAATGGCGCCTCCATTCAAGAAAGTTGAGCTTGATGTGCTTTTTGGCGAAGGCATAAGCCACGAGCTTGATGTTTTGGACGCTGCATTGCATTATGGTGTAGTGGAGCAGTCCGGTGCATGGCTCGCTTTTGAGAAGAAAAAATTTGCGCAAGGAAGAGAACAGGCTCTTGCTCATATGAAAGAAAATCCTGAGTTTGTGCTTCAGGTAGAAAGTGCTATCGCTCAAGTACAAGCGGCACAAAAAGAGAAATAACACCGTATAAAGGTAAAAATACGTTGAAATCAATTAATATTCAAAAAACTGATCAGTTAGTAAATGAACAAATTCGAGCTCCTAAGGTACAGGTAATCACCCTTGATGGGGGAAATGCAGGAGTCATAACACGCGAAGAGGCGTTGAAACTGGCTCGTGCTGCCGACCTGGACTTGGTTATGGTATCTGATACCGGACAAGAAGGAGTTCCGGTTGTAAAGATTATGGATTTTGGTAAGCTTTTATATGCCAAAAAGAAAAAACAGGCAGAAGCTAAAAAGCACCAAAAGACAATTCAGGTAAAAGAGATCAAGATGCGCCCTAAAATTGGCGAGCATGATTATCTTACCAAATTGAAGCAAGCTGCCGGCTTTTTAAAAGATGGTAAGCACGTGAAAGTGACTCTTATGTTTAGGGGTCGTGAAGCGGCTACGAGCAGAGAGCGTGGTGCTGAGATTTTTGAAAAAATCGACCTAACGCTTGCGCACGAGGGGCTCACTAATCTCTCGCACGAAAAAGACATGAAGAGTTCATCTATGTGGTCTCGAATTTATTTTGTTAAATAGTTGAAAGTTTTGCTATTATGCCTAAAATGAAAACGCACTCTGGTGCAGCAAAAAGATTTAAAAAATTGAAAAGTAATTTGGTAAAAGGCGCTAAAGCTGGCCGTCGTCATTTGATGACATGCAAATCAGCTTCCAAAAAACGTGGCATGCGCCGTGCGTTATATGTAAATAGCTGCGATATTCGACATGTTAAATCGTTATTGCAGTAGTAGTGATCGATAAGGATATATTATGACTCGTGTAAAACGTGGACTCGCAACTAAGCAACGTCATAAAAGATTATTAAAACAGGCTAAGGGTTATTGGGGACAACGCTCCAATATTATTCGTCGTGCAAAAGAAACTGTGCTACGCGCAATGGCTTATGCTTATAAAGGCAGAAAGCTGAAAAAGCGTGATATGCGTGGACTTTTCATTACTCGAATTGGTGCCGCTTCTAACGAGCGCGGTATGCCGTACAATAAATTTATGCATGGTCTTATGAAAGCCAATGTTTCTCTAAATCGTAAGATGCTTAGCCAACTTGCAATTTTCGAACCAGAAGCATTTTCACAACTGGTGCAACTCGCGCAACAATAGGTTTATTGACAGCGCTTAGTGCGCATCGGTACACTACCATCAAGTAGAAAAAATGATGGTGTACATGCGTAAAAAAGGGGAGCGTATGGAAATATTGCAGGCGCTTGAGCAAAAAATTATGCACCTTGCTGTGTTAGTTAATGAGCTCAAGGCAGAAAATGCTAGGCTAAGTGAAGAAAACGAAAAATTAGTACAAAAGCTTACAACAGTTCATAGCGAAGAGCTTATAAAAGAGCGTCTGGCTACGAAATTGTTCGTTGATGATCTAATTAAAAGTATTGATTCCTTAATAAGTAATGAAAAAGCATCATGAAGCGGGAAGCAAAAAAATATACGGTCATGCTTTTAGGTGAGCCGTATACGCTGATCAGCGATGAACCTGAAATGCACATCATGCAAGCGGTTTCCCGAGTCGATGCGCTTATGAACGAATTGAGCGAAAGCCTTAAGAGCAAAGACGCTAAGCGCGTTGCAGCACTTGCGGCACTTCAATTTGCTCATAAAAACCTATCGTTTGAAGAACAGTTACGTTCTTACCAAGACGAGCTTATTGCACGGATTAATCGCCTGACGGGATCGTAGGGTTATTGTTTTTTTGTGCGTTTGCATGCGTCTTTTTTGATGCTTTCCATAATGCTTGCCCTCTTGATTAATATTGAAAGAGCGCCACATCGCTAATGCGGTGGGCTTTCCAACGAGGATATCATAGAGAGGATCAACATGATGACGTTATTACTCCAGCTTGGGGGCGTCGCAGCCGCGTTAGCTTTTCTTGGAGGCATCGCGGTACTTATTTTTGCGAAATCAAAATATAATCAAGCACAGCGTTTTTTTGATGAAGCGGTTAATACCACAAAAAACATTAAACGTGATATTGAAAATGAGCGTCGCGAATCTTTGCTGCGTCTCAAAGATGAATTGCATAAGCGAAGAAGTGAATTTGATTTAGATATGAAGCGTGAGCGGTTAGAGCTCGAACGTTTTCAAAGTAAATTGAATGCAAAATACGAAACGCTTGAAAAAAAAGAGCAGCGCATTGAAGAGCTAACGCAAGAAATTCAGCAAAAAGAACGCAATCTTTCTCGCGCAAATGATCGTTTGCTCGTGAGTGAAAACAAAATTAAAGCTGTGTATGCCGAGCTTATTGCAAAACTTGAAAGCATTACCGGTATGACGCGCGATGAAGCTCGAAAAGAGCTTTATAATACGCTTGATGAAGAAGTGCGTATGAGCAGCCAAAAATGGATTCAAAAAGTAGAAGAAGAAGCGCGCCAAACAGCTAAAGACAAATCTAATAATATTGTCGTAACTGCAATGCAGCGTTATATTGCCGATCAAGTAGCGCCACATTCCTCAGGTATTGTTCATTTACCAAGTGAAGATATGAAGGGCCGCATTATTGGTAAAGAAGGCCGTAATATCAAGGCGCTTGAAATGGCAACGGGAATGGAATTTGTCATTGGCGATATTCCAGAAATAATCACTATTTCTGGTTTCAATCCGATACGAAGAGAAGTTGCACGCCGTGCATTGGAGAAATTAATCACCGACGGTAGAATTAACCCAACGCGTATTGAAGAAACGGTCGGACAGTGCGAAAAAGAAATCGACGAAATGGTTCAGGAAATGGGCAAAGATGTAACGCTTGAGCTCAATATTCAAGGTTTGCATCCTGAAATTATGACGTTGCTTGGAAAACTTTTCTTCCGTACCAGCTTTTCTCAAAACGTTTTAATGCATAGTAAAGAAGTTGGCCTTTTCTCCCGCATGATAGCGGAAGAACTTGGGCTTGATGGCACCATGGCACTTCGCGCTGGATTACTGCACGATATCGGTAAAGCGGTCAGCGCAGAGGTCGAAGGGCCCCACGCATTAATAGGTGGCGACATTGCTAAACGATGCGGCGAAGACCCACTTGTTGTAAACGCTATTGCTGCGCATCATGAAGAAATTATATTTGCTTCTATTTATAGCCCGATTATTATGATTGCCGATACGATTTCTGCATCGCGCCCCGGTGCTCGACGAGAAACGCTTTCTGCGTATATTAAACGGCTTGAGAAACTGGAAGATATTGCCTGTTCATTTGAAGGTGTTAAAAAATCATATGCACTGCAAGCTGGCAGAGAAGTTCGCATAATTGTTGAAGAAGAAATGCTGGATGATGATGCAGCAGCAACATTGGCACGCAATATTGCGCGCAAGATCGAACTTGAAATGGCGTTTCCTGGTCAAATTAAAGTAAACGTTATTCGCGAGAAGCGTTCAATCGAATATGCGCGGTAGATCATGAGCATTGTACGAATTTTACTCCTTGGAGATGTGGTTGGGCCTGCAGGATGCGCGATGGTGCAAAAGCATTTGCCAAAATTGCGTGAAAAGTATGAAATAAATGGCGTAATCGTTAACGGTGAAAATAGTGCGGATGGTCGCGGCATTACACCTAAATTAATGCACTTTTTTAAACATTTGGGTGTTGACGTCGTCACGAGCGGAAACCATATCTGGCATCACAAAGATATTTTTGAATATTTAAAATATAACACCGATTTATTGCGCCCTGAAAATTTCCCTAATGAATGCCCCGGAACTGGCGTTACTACTTTTTCAATTCATGGCCAAACAATTGGGGTTATAAATATTCAAGGACGCGTATTTATGCGAGAGCATCTTGCCTGCCCATTTAAAACGATGGATTCTGCGCTCACTTTTTTGCAAACAAAGACAAAAACAATCATTGTCGATTTTCATGCTGAAACAACAGCAGAGAAAATTGCCATGGGCTTTTTCTTGGATGGAAGAGTTAGTGCAGTTGTCGGAACTCATACGCATGTACAGACTGCGGATGAACGCATTCTGCCAAATGGTACCGCGTTTATTACCGATTTAGGAATGGCCGGTTCTCTTAATTCTATGATCGGCATGAAAAAAGATGCGATCATTAGGAATTTTATAACGCAAATGCCGGTAAAATTTGTTGTGGAAACAGAAAAACCATATTTTATGTGCGGCGTCGTTATCGAAATTGATACTGCAACTGGAAATGCGCTCAAAATTGAGCGTGTCAGGTTGGATGATAACGAACTCGTTGTCTCTTAGAGGGATGATCATGCGCGTATGCAGATTAAGTGTTTTAACGGTTGCATTATTTTTTGTATTGACTCAAAGTAGTGCTATGGATACGGGGATCGATTTTGAAGCATCCAAAAAAAAGATTGTATTTATTGCTTTCATAACGGCGGGATACCGAGACGAGGATATTAAGAAGTTCATGGAAATTGATCCCGAAGAGATTATAGATATTAAAATAAAAGCGGATTTCCAACACGAGGGAAGCACGATCGGGCGTGTCTATAGCGCTAAACTGAAAAAAGGCGGTTTGATTGTTGCCGATTATTGCAATTTTGAAGGTAAACAAACGAAAAAGTGCACTCGGTACGTTCCTAACGTTCAAGTACCCTTAGTTTTAGAAGAGGGTGAAAAATATTATACGATGATTGAAGAAAAATATCTTGCCCAAAAATCTCAGCGATCCACCATTCAACTTTCCAATAAAAACTCTCAATAATAAATTATTTTAAAACGATTTATATTTAAATATTGCAAATAGATTATTTTTCAATCTATGCTAGAACTATTGGTTGCATGCATGCGCTGGATTGAAAAATAAAAAAATGAGGGGGAGGGATGAGACTAATTCGATTTATTTTTTTGCCAATCTTTTTCTTATCTTTTTTTTATTACTCTTGCGCGATGGAAAATTCAGAAGTATCAGTGGTTAATGACCAATTATCAGATACACCACTTATAAAAAAAGAAACTGCATCTATTAAAAAACTTAAAATAGTTTCGATCACCAAAGAGCAAAATCTCGAGAACGGTATCTTCGAAAATCCGCACGGTGGTATTTATTATACCGCTAAATTGAATGATGGCACCGAATTGATCGCTGCACAGCACCGAGATGAAAAATTTTGCATTAAAAGAACCGATAGCGACGAGGGAATTATCATATCCGAGCCAATACCATCAGATTGTTTTGATGAAATTAAATTATTATTTGATCAACAAAATGGGATAAGGCCGATCAAATGATTCGAATATTAATCTGCATTTTATTTTCTATTTCAATCACCGCCATGGAAGCCGATATGGATGAGTCAAAGAGGCAGGAGTATGCGCAGATAGCGCTTTTTCAAAATGGATTTTCAAAAGAGGCAATAGAGAAACTTTCTATTGTTAATGCTGATGATATTGCAAAGGTAAAGCGTCTCACGTGCGGATTGGATACAGAAAATCAAATCCATAAAAATAAAATCTATATTGCAGAATTGAAAAACGGGGACGTTATTGTTACAGATTATTGCGAAGTAAAACAAAGAGTAACGTGCAAAAGGTTGGTGCAAATTCCTTTAGACCCAAAACTGATTATTGAGCTTCCCCTTAAATCATCGTACTATGAATTAATAGAAAAGCAATTTAAAAGTTAGCAAAGACTGGGTTAAATCTGTATCATAATAATATGAATTCATTCTTTTTTTTGCAGTTTTTCTTCCGCTTCTAAAAGTTTATTGAGGTATATAATATCTTCTAAGCGGCTGAGAGTACTAGGATGAGTTTCGCTACCGTCATCTTTCTCTTCTTTATGTAATACTTCCAGATGTTCCTGAACGAAAGCTGCATACTTTTTATCAGTTGAGGAAATGAGAAGATCCGCTTGTCTTTCTACTAAATGATTCATTGCTTTTGTAAAAAACAAATTTTCTTTTTTCAACCTTTCTTTCATCCAGGTTTCCCCTACAATGGCGTGCGTTATCTCATGAACTATTACGCCCTTGTTATATTCTTCGTTAGAGGTAACTTCAATATTCAACTGGATTTCACCATTTTTGATGAACGTAATGAGCTTGCCATCGCTTTCTTTTAATGTTTTCGGTTCATCTTTGAATGTTTTTACGTAAAAATATTTTTTGGATAATAGAGAATGACTATCAACGATGTTATTAATAAGCGATTGCAAGTTAGCCGGTATAGAATCTGAAAACTGGACGGTCGGGGCAGGGTCAATCATGGCATTATTTAAATCAGATGATTCTTTTAAGAGGGCTACTGTTTTCAGCTTAGGATTTTCCGTTTTGTTTTTTACCAACATATTGAAGTAGAGATGCATCCAACGGTAATTAAAAAAGCTAGAAATGAATTTCGCAATCGTAAGATCCTCTTGATGAATTAGTTTTACAATATCTTTTACGTCGTGCGTCTTATTGTACGGTTGCAAAATAGAAGTAAAGCGCTCATGAGACCCGCAAATCAGTGCTTTTTTGATAGGTAGTTGAGCAAGATCGTGAGTAGCATTATTATTTAAGGAACTTTGAAATTGGTTTTTAGTATTTTTAGAGTTTCCCTCCTCCATCGGGAAGAGTACGTGTGGAATTCCAAAAAGCGCTAAAAAGATGAGTGATTTTTTCATAGATTTCTCCATTTATTTACTATTTATTAATATTATGCCAAATAGGAAATAAATGTCAAGTGGGCTATTTTTCGAGCTCACTATAAGATTAGTTGGGCTTATCTATGTTTTTTTGATAAGCTGCTTCTGTACTGATGGGAAATGCACAATCTGGCTAATCTTCTTGATCATCGGAAAGATTTAAAGCTCTTTTATCACGAGCTTGCACTTCGGCAATTCCTGGTTGTGCAAGCGCTAAGAACGCTTCGCCATGCTTGGCGAAATCTTCTTGGTGCGGCAACCCATATTTTTTATAAAAAGCGTGCACCGCATTTTGGTACATTAGAGAATGTTCACTGTTCATTAATTTTCCGTGATCACCAGATGGAAGTTCGAGTAAATAAACATGCTGGTGCCCGGTTTCTTTCAATTTTATATACAATTTTCGCGAACACTGAACTGGAACGACTTTATCTTTTGCAGAATGCACAAATAATATTGGAACATGCTGCGGAATATATGAAGCAACTTTGCACGGAGCGATACCGTCCAGATTGAGAGAAGGGAACTGTGATTGTGCGATTTTGGCACCTATTTTTTCTGAAAAAGGAAGCCATTGTACGCCAAACCGCTTGAGAAGATGATTGATTACAGATTTGAACGAATCAAACGGAGATTCAAGAACGACTGCTGCAACATAATTAGGTTGCGCGAGTGCTAGCAAATTAAGAATCGTTGCCGCTCCGCGTGAAATCCCTGTTAGAACCAAACCAGCTCCGGGTAATTGAGCGAGCGCTGCCACGATAGTAGCATGGAGTTGATCAATATCTTTTTTTTGACCTAAATTTACATGTTCTTTTAGATACTCGCCTTTATCATTCTTTGCATCTGGAAAATTAAAAAGAACTACGGGATCATAAAGAAACCAATTCTGATTTTTTTTTAAATCTATTTCGGGCACTTGCGCAAAAAGAGCGAATTGTTGCTGAGTTGCGCCTAAACCGTGAGCAAATAAATAAGCAAATTGCGGTTTTTCTGCTTGTGAAAAACCTTTACCATCTTCAGCAGCACCAATAGCTAAAAATAAGCATATAAAGACGCAAAAAATACCCCATGCGCCTCTGCGCATTTGGAATATGCTCATTACTTAACTCCCCTAAACTATCCCTTGATACTAGTATAAAGAAGTTTTAAAGAGGCTCTCAAGGATTTAATAGATCATCAATAGAGCAAGCCTAATAATTTCTTTTTTCTTAAGCTAATTTCTTTATTTATTTGACACATTAACTATCTCTTTCTGAATTAATAGAGAAAACCAATAGGGCTTTAGTTAAGGGCTAATTTTATATAAAAAACCTAGCTGAATCGTTGATTTTGCGTGCTAGCCTTTGTTATCATTGTAATTAGGAGATGGGGAGGTAGTTAGAAGCTAAGCTCTCTACATGCGTAAGTATAGACGAGAGACGTAGGGTTAAACCTATGAGTTCCCATCTCACTTTCAATAAAATCGCCAAAATCTGGCGTTTTTTTATTTTAGAACTATTTTCCAGCACCGTGATTGCATGGATGATCAAAAGTGCCATTCTCAAGGTCTTTAATGCATCCAGGACAAACGGGCACGAATGCATCTTTAATCTTTTGGGCATGTTCCTTAAGTTTTGCTATACGCTCTTCAACCAATTCAGGATTTACTGATGGGGTGATAAATTCACGCTCGAGTGAATCGTAAGCATCCTGAGCTTTCTTGAGATTTGCATCCTGAGCTTTCACAAAACCGATTATGCATGCACGTATTTTTTGAACGAGACTTTTCTCCGCTTCATAATTATTCTGGGCCTGTTTTTCATTTTCTTGTGCAGTTATCGTTTTAGATTCTGCTGATTTCACTTTCGATTCAGCCAAATCGATTTTTGATTGAGCGATTTTTGCGGTATTTTCTGCGTCAATTAATTTTTTCTGATAAGCATAACTCGCCAACTCTGCCTGTGTTTGTCTAGCTGTTGCGTCAATTAATAAAGCTGCAGCTTCTTGTTCTTTTGCTTTCACTTTACGCTCTTTTTTTACTTCCAACTCCCGGTGATGGCGTTCCGTTTCTCGGCGGGTAAGCTCTTGCTTGTATTCAGGCTTTTCGCTCAATTTTCCTAATTCAGCGTTTAATTTCGTTATTCTGATTTCAGCATTTTTTTGAAGCATTTCAAATCGAGTGTTCTTTTTATCGCTTAATAACTCTTTTGATTTATTAAGCGTCTCTATTAAATCGGCGACTTCATTATTCAACATACTTATTTTGCGCATATGCGGATAAGGATTGGAAGCATCCGGCTTTGCAATTGGAAGCTCAATATAATTGTTTGCCAAATAATTGTTTATTTTAAGAAATGGCCAGCGGCTTTCGACTAAAATTGATAATTGTTTTGCAGCACTTCTATTTTTATTGATTTCTGAACGCATTTTATTAAGAAGTTCTTTTTTTTCTGGATTCAAATCTTTAAGTAGATCTGGTCGCATCGATTCTTTCAAAAGTGCATCCGATTCTGTAAAAAATTCTGAAATTTTTTCGGTTAATCTATCGGCTGCATTCCTATTGCTAAAGAGATAGTTTTCTGTTTCTTGCTCATCTTTAAAACTGATAATAATTGGATCTATTTTCTCTTGCAGTGCATCCGCTTTTAAAAGAAGTGAATCCACATTGGGCGGTGTTGAAGAATTATACCACCATAACCCAGAAGCGACCGATCCACCGATTGAAAGACCTGCAAGCCCAGCAAAAATCGGATTTTCATACCATTCTGTGCATTGAGCAGGTGCGGTAATTATCAAAAAAGTGGCCATAATTACATTCGAAATTTTCTTTTGTGCAGATACTGAATGATTCATTTAAGTTCCCATTTAATTCTAAAGAGCGTTTTTTGTTGAAATAATAGCAAATCTTAGCTTAAATAACCAACCGCTAGATCAAATAAATACTTACAATTAAGCCCAATAATTAAGGCAGCAGAAAGCCACGCAAGGATCGTGATCAAGCGAGAATTAACGTGCGGGCCCATTTTTTTTCTGTCGCTTGTAAACATGATAAGTGGAATAATCGCAAAACCTAACTGAAAGCTCAAAATGACCTGGCTTAAAAGAAGAAGTCGTGCAACGCTCGCATCCCCATAAAATAGAACACATATAATTGCAGGAACGAGCGCGATCGATCTAGTTAACAGTCTTCGCATCCAAGGTCTGAGACGTATTTCCAAAAAACCTTCCATTACAATTTGACCAGCTAAGGTCCCGGTCAACGTTGAATTTTGGCCTGACGCAAGAAGAGCCACAGCAAAAAGTGTGCTTGCAAGCGGAATTCCTAAAAGTGGGCTCAAAAGCTGATACGCTTGCTCAATTTCTGTTATTTCTTTGTAGCCTCGTGAATAAAATACTGCCGCAGAGACAATTAAAATTGCTGCATTTATGAAAAAGGCTATCGTCAGCGCGACAGTTGTATCTATCGTGCTGAACTTAATCGCTTCACGCTTACCCTCTTTTGTTTGATCATGTTTTCTTGTTTGCACAATTGACGAATGAAGATATAGATTGTGCGGCATTACGGTCGCACCCACTATCCCAATTGCTATGTACAGCATTTCAGGATGAGAAAATATTTCTGCTCTAGGGAGTAAATTTGAAATGATTAAGCCAATGTTGGGAGATGAAATAGCAATTTCGTACCAAAAGCAACCAGCGATGACCGTCATCAATAGAATTACTATTCCCTCAACGTATCTAAAATGGAATTTTTGCAAATAAAGCAATGCAAAAACATCCAGCGCTGTTAAGCATACGCCAATAAACATTGGGAGATTAAAAAGTAAATTTAAAGCGATTGCAGAACCTATAACCTCTGCCAAATCTGTGGCACAAATTGCTATTTCACACAATACCCATAAACCCAGCGTAATCGGTTTTGAAAAGTGATCTCTGCATGCTTGTGCCAAATCTCTTCCTGTAACTATCCCCAACTTTGCTGCTAAATGTTGCAGCAGGATCGCCATGAGATTTGAAAGCAGAATAATGGAGAGTAAGGTATAGTTAAACGCAGATCCAGCAGCAAGATCGGTTGCCCAGTTTCCCGGATCCATATATCCAACCGCTACCAAATAGCCAGGTCCACCAAAAGCAAGCATCTTCCGCCACCAAGGCCATGCAGGATTTATTGGAATCGTGTGATAACTTTCCTGCAAACTTGGGGTCGTGCGATTTTTGCGCCAAGCGTTAGCAATTGGTATGGTCAATTTTTCTGTAGTAATCATTGTTATCGCTTTATTCGTAATGTTAGTCGTTCTTCTATGATAAGCGAAAAAACGAGTTATCGATACTATTTTTTATATGGAAGTGTATGGTAAGATCTTTACATAATCAGGAGAGAGCCTTTATGAAAGCAATCAAAAATTTAATCTTGGCATTATGTATTTTTTCGAATGCCCTTAATGGGATGGAACAGAAAAAAGGTGAATTTGCATTAGAAAGAAACGATGATGATGTCGCACTCTATCCCGAACTTAACCGAAGAATCGATAGAAAAGGGAATGTGATCGGTACTGCCAACGGTCATATTTACTGGCAGCCAGATAGCAGCGTTGATAAAAATAGTATTAGTTTGAGCCCGAATGGAGAACGACTTTCCTATTGCAGTAGCGATGCGAACGGCAAAAATAGAATGTTTTGTTTTTATAACTTGCAATCCGAGAAAGCCGAAGCGCCTATAAAGCCAAAAGATAAGCCCGAACTCGATTCTCATTCATCAGCTTTTTTCGTAAGCAACGATCTGGTTTATCTGCATTCTGAACATGGGTATCCCCTGCACCCGGGAAGTGCGGTGGCGGATGATTTGCCGGTCTACACATTTTATGATCTTTCTACGCAAGGATTTACCAAAATAAAAAATAGAAAACTTTTGCGCGGGTTTGCGGCTATTAATTCAAAATCTGTTTTGTTTGCTGCAAGCGAAAATAAATCTCCCTATCGAATTTATGCAATAGATCCCCAAAATAAAACAATTAAAGAAACCGGTATTACCACGCGTATAACTCCGCATGTTGAATCAACGCAGGATGGATCGGTCGTTGCTATTGGCGATTTAGAATGTGTAAAGGCATATAGAGAGAAGAACGGCATGTACGATAGAGTTGGGACATGGAAGTTTTTAAGAAATCATATAACAGCTTTTGCTTTCGACAAAAACAATCGCTTAATCATTGCAACTGAAAATGGCGATATTTGCTTTTCTGATACTGAATTAAAAGCATCGCTTATTCTTTTGAATATTAACACGATTGCAAATCATGCAATAAAGGGTATCGAACAATTTTCAGGAATTGTTACAAAAATGATGCCACTCAATAATACGATTATTGCCACTATCATGGATACTAAGACGAAAAAGCGCGACTTATATCTTATTAACGGGGATTTTAATAAAAAACTAGAAGAATTAATAAAGGTGTGCAAGAAAGAGCTAGATAAAAGAAAAAATGCGTGTGTCACTTTATAATTTATAGTTATTAAAAAATTTTATTGTTTTTCTTTTAAGCTTTGGGCAAGCGGTTTTATTAAAGACATTCTTTTCCATTTTTCAACCATGCGTGCAATTGAACGGCTTTCGGTTGGTAATTCATCGTTCATGCCAAACCACTTGAGTTCTTTCGATTCTGAGTTTTGTACAAACGAATCATTACTGTTAACTGCAAGAAGAAATCGAACATCATAATGATAATGTTCTTTTTCCTTCTTATTTGCGGGAATGAGATGAATATCGATATCGAATATCTCAGTACTTACAGGCGCAATTTCATCAATCCCAGATTCTTCTTGCGCTTCTTTAATCGCGACCGCCAACACATCTGATTCACCATCGCAATGGCCGCCCAACTGTACCCACAAATTTAATTTGGCGTGGTGCATTAAGAGAACTCTTGAATGATCTTTATTTAATAACCATGCAGAGGCAGTAATATGCCCAATTTCTAGTGATCGTTCAAAGCATTCAGGATTATCGAGAATGAATGCGAGCATGCGACTTTTATATATCGCTTCTTCATTGGTTGGTACATAATTATTAAGGCATTGCAGCAATTGGTTTCTTTTCATTATTTTCCTTAATTTTCGATGTACGTTGTATATTTATCTGAACGGCCTTTAGCCTTTTCGATCGGATATTTTTTTCTATTGTGTTCCAGTTTTCGTTCAATCGCTTTTGCAATATCGGTATTAAATCTATTTGCAAATGCGAGCGATGCAATTAAAACATCGGCAAGTTCATTCTCGATTTCTACCCGTTTGCTTTCATTATTTTTTTCTTGAGATGCGTCGGTCCATAGAAATGGTTCCATGAGTTCTGCTGCTTCAGCAGCAATTGCCATGCTTAAATTCTTTAAACTATGAAATTGCGCCCATTCTCTTTCTGAAATGAAAGTTTCGACCTCATTTTTTAGATGAGCAATTGTGACGGTGGTATCTTGAGAAAACGGCTTTTTAATAATTTGCTCAATTTGACTTGCTAGAACTAGGTCTTTTTCTGTAACCCCGGCGGCGCTGTGTGTCCAGAGCGCCAAGGTTACCTTATTGTACGAGATGGAGATATCAGGGTGATGATTAATTTTTTGTGCATACTCACCAACTGCATTAACAAACCGCAGCGCTGTAGCAAAATCGCGCAGTTCAAATTGTTTGTTCATGAAGTTGTGGGTTGGAAGATGATAGGCGCGCCAACCTGGTAAATTCGAAATAAGATCATTAATTTCTTCCAGCGTTAAACGTGTTGGATTCATGACAGGTCTCCAGGGTCAATTTTTACTTTTTGAGAGCTTTATAGTATTTTAACATAAAAATATATTAATCGTAGCCGAATGGACTTTTATCAATGAGTACCAAATTGCCAGATATCAAGACCCAGTTTTCCGAATGGTATAATGAGGTTGTTTTTAAAAGTGAGCTTGCTGATCACGCACCGGTTCGCGGATGCATGGTAATTCGCCCGTACGGCTATGCACTATGGGAAAATATTAAAGAAATTCTTGATAAACGCATAAAGGAAACGGGCCATCAAAACGCCGCTTTTCCTCTTTTAATTCCAAAATCGTTTATCGAAAAAGAAAAACAGCACGTAGCTGGCTTTTCGCCGGAATTGGCGGTAGTAACCATCGCAGGCGGCAAAGAACTTGAAGAGCCATTGGTGATTCGCCCTACCTCTGAAACAATAATTCACTCTATGTTTGCGCAATGGATTAAATCCTGGCGCGATTTGCCAATGAAAATAAATCAATGGGCAAACGTCGTTCGCTGGGAAATGAGAACGCGGCCTTTCTTGCGTACTACTGAGTTTTGGTGGCAAGAGGGCCACACCGCACATGAAACAGCTCAAGAAGCCAAAGACGAAGCTGAGCAGATGTGGCGCGAATATATTAATTTGTATCAAGATTACCTTGCAATTCCGGTTGTTTTTGGCATGAAATCGGAGAGTGAAAAGTTTGCAGGAGCGGATGCAACGTACACGGTTGAAGGGATCATGAGGGACGGAAAAGCGTTGCAGCTTTGCACTTCCCATATTATTTCCCAGAATTTTGCGAAATCTTTTGGCATCATGTTTCAGGATCGCCAAGGAAATCAAGCATATCCGTATTTAACAAGCTGGGGATTTACGACGCGTTCCATTGGTGCTGTTATCATGGTGCACGGTGATGAAAAGGGCTTGGTTATTCCTCCAAAAATTGCGCCAATTCAAATTGTAATCGTGCCAATTTTCAGAAAAGATGCGGATACTCAGATCATTAAAGATGAAACGAATAAAATTGCCAAAAAATTAATCGGCCATGGTTATTCTGTTCACGTAGATGATCGAGAAGATGAAACGCCGGGTGCAAAATTTTATAAATGGGAACTCAAAGGAGTTCCAATGCGCATAGAAATCGGCCCGCGTGATGTTGCAAATGGCACCGTAATGCTGAGCGATCGCTTGGGGCTTGCAAAAGAAGCGGTTCCTATGGCCACCGTAGAAAAAGCGGTTGAAGGACGCACATTGCTTCTCCAAAAAACAATGTTTGACCGTGCAAATGAACGGCAAAGTGCATTGTGGCACACCGGCAAAAAACTAACTCAATTTGGCCCTTTGCTTGAGGCAGATAATGGTTTCTATAAAACCGGTTGGTGCGGTAAACCTGAATGCGAGGCACAATTAAAACATTATAAAGCGACGATTCGTTGCTTATTGCAAACCCATGAATTTGAATATTGTTTTAATTGCGATCTCAAGAGCAAAACTGATACGGTTGTGGCAAAATCATATTAAATAATTGCGCACCCTTCGATACAATTTTTAACTAAGTTAAAAATCATTCAGGGCGAGCTCAATTGGCTAGTTCTTCTGGTTATTTGCATGGAAATATCGATTTCAGTTTGGACAGTGCTGCTTAGGCTTAAGAAGTTTCCCACCCGGCGCTCGTCCTGAGTGATTTCGAATGCAATGAGAAATAGTATCGAAGGATAGCGCCTCTTAAAGAGACCAATTATGAAATCGGTAGTGAATCAATTTGAAGCATACTTGCTCACAGAAAAGCGGGTTTCCAAAAATACGTTTGCAGCATATCAAAGCGATATGAACCAATTTGTTCAATTTTTAAAAAACGACGAAATTGAGCTTGAAAACGTTACGGCAGATAACTTAAAATCTTTTTTGCATTTTCTTAAAAACGAAGAGATTGGGGCGCGCAGCATGGCGCGTAAAATCTCAACACTTAAACTTTTTTTCCGCTGGGCAAACGAACGGCTTTCATGGAAGGTGCAAGCTCATCAGCTTCGCGCTCCCAAACTGGAAAAAAAATTACCGACCTATTTAAAACCTTCAGAAATTGAACTGCTTTTGCAAACTGCTCAAGCAGATAGTTCGATTCACGGTAAACGCAATAGTGCCATCCTTTATCTTCTGTATGCGACAGGAATGCGCATTAGCGAATTGATTAATTTAGAGCTTGCACATCTTCAGCTTGAAAGTGGACTTATTTACGTGCTGGGAAAAGGCGGAAAAGGCAGACTCGTTCCGATTCCGGAACATATTACTTCAATGATCAGAAACTATATTAATACAGTGCGCCCACAATTAATGCCAGTGGAAATGGTTAACGCAACACCTTTTTTATTTCCAGTGCTTTATGGAAAGGTTGCAAAACCAATTTCGCGTCAATCGTTTTGGATGATTTTAAAAGAGTTGTGCGAACGTGCTGGCATCAAGAAATCTATTTCGCCGCATATGCTTCGCCATTCATTAGCGACGCATTTATTGCAGCAAGGGGCAAACTTGCGTTCATTGCAAATGCTTTTAGGCCATGAGAATTTAGCGACGGTGGAAATTTATACGCATTTAGAAAAAAGCCATGTACGCAAAGTGTACGATAAAAAGCACCCAAGGGCATAAAATTATTTAATTTGTTTGCGTCGATTAATTTCTTGCTCAATATTTGCAATGCGATCTTTAAACGATGGATGAGTTGCGGTGAGTTTTGCATAAAGATCGTTTCGATCTTTATGCAAATGACGCTTAAGGAAATTCTTCGCACCTATGAGTTCTGCATCTGTCGCATGCTGAATCATAAAATCATCTGCCTCTTTTTCAAAATGTCGTGAACATTTTTTAAATGCCAAGTAACCCGTAGCCGGCCCTAGAAATAAAAGTGAATAAGTAGGGCGTGAATAAATTAATTCTGGCCAGATCGTCCAATATGCTGCACCCAAAAGACCCATTTTAATTGAATGAGAGTAATCTTGATGGCCTTTTTCATCAAGAGTGATAGCGGATTGTTCTGCCGTTATAGGCCATATGGCCATACGCGCAGCTTCTTCTTTTGGTATATAGATAGTATTAAGTATCGTCGCCCATTCTGGCCCACAAGCAAATTTTTGCTGTTCATTCGGTTTAAGCAAACCTTTGGTGCGAAGAATTTTTTCTAGAGCTGTTTTTGTTGCGGGCGGGATATCGCCCGATTGATTATAATATGAATATGCAACTGCTCCCACAAACGAAAAAAAAGAGGTGCTGGCAAAAGTTTCTATTATAGAAGCAATTCTTTGCGTATAAATTCTAGGAATGGGAGAAGAATTGAGTGGTATCATAACGAGAATGATGAGATGCAGTATACGTTTTTTCACAGTAACCATTCTTGAAATTATTAAAAGAGATCCATACTCGTAAATAATTGATTACTTCTTCTCTTAATTTCTTCTTGCTTCAACTGACTACAATGATTATCCCATGCTTTTTCATAACCAACAACATATTTTTCATATTGCTCAGGTGTGAAACGCGGATAAGATTTTCCATCTTTTGCACGATGTTGCGCTTCATGCAATTGGCGAATGGTTTTAACAGCTTTATAACGGTCAAGACTATGTGGATGCGTAGAAGGCATCGTATTATATGGTTTCTCTTCGGCAAGAAATTTCCAATCATTCTCCATTATTTGAGCAGTTTTTAAATTTTTTGCTGCAGGTTCCTGATCTGAGCGATATTCCTTAAAATGGGAAATTGGGGCCCTTCCAATCTCTTTGCCTCTCATCCCAGTAACTTTGCTCAAAGTATCGGTAAATACGCCATCTCTATGAACTAAATGATTTATTTCATGTTCAATAGTCGCCTTTTGATTAAGTAGGGGGGAGTTAAAAAACATTTCTCCAACTACAAGTGCTTTGAACCCTATTACATTTGGATGCTCATATGTCGCAGCAAGTCCCGGGTCCGCATAACAGTCATAAACAGGCGCTGTGAAAAATATTGTTCCTGGAAGTTTATGTTCATCTACTAATTGTTTTATATATAGTTTTATTTCGGGATGAAGTATTTCTTTTACTGAATCGTCGAAAATAAGCTTTCGCTTCAATAATGACTCTTGTTCGTCAAGCATCTCAATTCGAGGACCAACCAATGATTCAAATTCTTGGATCCATCCTTCAAATTTAGGTCGCCATTCTTCTTTTGTGGAGTCCAACCATTTCTGTTTACTCTGCACAAAAGCCTCGCGGCCTTGTTTTTTGTGGATATCCTTAACGATTTCTTTTATAGAAATAGAGTTTTTTTCCATCTCTCGCGCAAGAGTATCCATTGGATGAGTTGAGCAGTTGCCTCGCAAAAAACAAGCTTTTTGCTCTCGATAATTTTTATCTTTGACCAAGTCGTATATGGTATTAAATTCTTTATTAGAAACAGTTTTTTTTATGAACTCTTGGCGCGCAGCTTCTTTTTTATCAGGCCACACATATGAACGGGCCAAACTCCACAGATCTTTGTGCTGTTGCGCGTCGCAAACATTCATAAATAGTAAGCAAGAGAGAGTGAGCAGAAAAGAGCGTTTCATCGTTTTTCTCAGTTTAATAACTTTATTAATTTTTATTTGCATCGTTCCATTGAGAATGAACACCAAAAGACGCGTAAATGAGTGATGTTCCCAATGCTATTGGAAATGCAAACCCAGAAACTGTTCGTGCAAAGCCAAAGCGTGTAGCGCGTAGTGCATGCTTGCCAAGTTTTCCAAAAAGATCATGTTCATAGGCGTTTAATTGCGTATATTTTTTATTTGCTATGCTGAGTTTCTGCATCTCTTGCGCGCATTTCATCGTCGCATTACCATTCTTATTTGCAGCGTAGCCAAAGTAACTTTTAAGGCCAAGGAATGCTGCCGATGCACCGGCAAAGTATTTGGACATAGTAAAACATTCTTCTGCTTGAAGATGAGAAGCGATGCGATCACTTAGGTTTTTATCTTGCGCGTTTAATCCTGCGGTCAGCGAAGCCGATACCAAGAGCGCAGCTATTATTCTTTTCATTTGTATTCCTGTTTAATAAAAAGCGCACTTTTTACAGTGCGCTTTTTAAAGATTGTTTAATTTCTAAAATTAAGCATTTTTCCATTTGTTATAGAAATGGGCTGCGCCAAATCCTAGTGATGTTATCATAGTCGCGGGCAGTGCCTTTGCAGATACATTGTACGAATAACGGAACAGTCTATTAGGCATAGTTCCGAATGTTTGCTGATTTGCTTTTGGTGCAGTTTTATTCATACCGTATTTGAAGATACTCTTTGCTGCAAAAGCGTAAGTACCGAACGTAGCAAATTTGCCTGCATTCTCTTGGTACGCTGATTTATCAGTTGCTGTTTTGTACAAGTATGCATACATATTTGATGCATAATTTTCTGCTTTAGTTTGAATACTCTTTAAAAAGTCGTTTGAAAGAGCAACGTTTGTAACGAGAGTAGATATCATTAATAGTGATAGTATTTTTTTCATAAGATAACTCCATTTTCTGTAAATTAAGTGTGAATGTAACTTAACACTATTAAGTATACCCTATGGGCATATATTGTCAACTTGAAAAGATTTTTTGTGCTTAAAAAGGCAACCTTACCAGTGGGGTTCAAAATAGGGATAGTTATAGGAGGCTAAAACAAAAATAGCCTCTATAAAAGAGGCTATTTTCTAACGTTGCTATACAAAAGGGATTTAGTGGCGGGCGTGAATATGTTTTACGGTAGGCGCAAGCATAATCCAGGTCCATCCCGTAAAAATTAAATCGATCCCTACAAACGTGCCGATTACCCATAATCCAGATACTGGCCATTGGTACCAAATTAATGCGCCAAGCAATACTGAAATGATACCATTTATGAGAAGCCATGTTTTATGGGGGACATTTCTGGTTAAAGCTACTGCGATTCTAAATATACCAGCGACGACAAAAAATATTGCAAGAACGAGCGTGAGCGTTATTGCATTGATTGCAGGATTAAAGAATAAATAAAGGCCTGCAAGGATATAAAGAATGCAAAGAAGGGCGTGCAGGAAAAAGTGGCCAGCACGATTCATTTTGAATGCTTTAATGCCTTCAAAAACACCACCGATAAGCAAAAAGAATCCAAGATACATTACTGATATAAGGGTACTGGTAAATGCGTAGATAACAGCTAAAACACCCAGAATTACCAATCCAATACCTAAAAGCATAAAAAGCGAGGCATGTTCTCGTAAATATTTAATTGTGGAAGCATTACTCATAGCGATTTCCTTTCTTATTTTTACTGTAGCTTAGCGATTTTATTTTTTAAAAAGCAATACAACGAAGCTTTCAGTTACAACGATTATTAATTGAGGTACGCTACTAAAAAAATCGCGACACTTTTTTTGGGAGAGCGAGTATGGAAAAAATATCGTGCATATTTAATTGCAAAGCGCCAAGCAGCATTGTTATTAATGAGTCTGGATATGAAGGCAATAAATGTTTTAATTGCGCACTCATTTATATTTCGCCGCGACCATCGATGCAAGAAGTATTGGATATTTATGGGCATAATGATGCGCATATTTCTGCACAATCGCACATCACGCAATCTTATTTTAAATATTTGCATAGCGTCCATACACTTTCTATTATAAAAAAATATAAAAAGTGCGGAGCGATTCTTGAGATTGGAGCTGGCGGCGGGCATTTTCTGGCGCAAGCAAAAAAAGATGGTTTTGAGCCGTATGCGATTGAACTTAATCCAGTACAAGCAACATTTATTTCTGAAAAGCAAAAAATTCCATGCGAAGAAAAGCCGTTTTCCCTTTCATCATTTGGGGCAACAAAGTTTGATATTATCTATCATAGCGATGTTATAAGCCATTTGCATGATCCGCATGCCGCGTTTTCTATGATGCATGAAAAATTAAATGAGGGCGGGTTTATCATTTTTGAAACGGGCAATTTAAGCGATGTTCACCCTCGCTATTATTCTCTTTTTAACTCATTTCAATATCCTGATCACCTTTTCTTCTTTGGCGAACAGAGCGTTAAAACACTTTTAGTGCAAAACGGTTTCGTTTTTAAAAAGATGTATCGTTATTCTATCGTTCTGCATTTAATGGTGTTGAAGCTTATTGGTTTGTTGAGCAAAAAAGATAAGCAGCAAAAAATTTCTCCTAATGCATCGGGCAATGCACCAGTAAAAACAAATCCTGTAAAGGATTTATTAAAAGATACCTATCATATTATGCTTTACACGATGCGATACAGACTCGGTGCATTGTTGCCTAAAAAAAATCGACCACAAACTATAATTGTTATTGCTCAAAAAAATTAACGTTTCAAATACGAATCGAGCGAATATTTTCCGCCGCCGGCAATAAAGAGGCCAATAAAAACAAAAAGCAACGTAAGAGCAGCTGAATACACTTGGAATGCATCACCTTTATTCCAATGCATCAAAAATGCTACGATCATGGTGAAAGTGAGAAAAGCTGATGCGATGCGCGTTCCTAATCCGAGCGTTAATGCAAAACCGCCAAAAAATTCAGCGCATGCAGCACAAAAGCCCCAGAAGGTTGGCCATAAATGAATACCTAGATTTGCCATGGTGGATCCCAAAAATTGCCACGTTGCTACGCCGCCCATTATTTTGGGAAATCCGTGGCAAATCATTAATATGCCGATCGTGATGCGGATAAAAGCAAAACCGTATTCTTTTAAAGCCGGTGATGATGAAAGTAAATTCTTGATCATAAACATTTTCCTTATGCGTAGAAGTTTTTAATAGCCAGCAACAGCAATAAAAAATTAATAATATAAAGCGATGTGCAAACTAAACAAAGAGCTTTAATTTTAAAATAAAGAAGGTAGGCAAGAAAGCATGAAAAGAGTGCGCCACCAATCGCCATTATCATCACAAGCAGAGGTATATGAAAATACGCAAGAACTGCTAGAGTTGCATAATAAATCATGCCAGTAAATGAATTTGAAATATAGAAAAGATGCGCATATTCGCTTTTCATTGGTTTGGTGCAAGAAATAGTATCGGTTAAATCGCACGCCGCTTTATAATTCTGATCCTCACTTACTTTTCGTTCAGTTAGAGCGGCATAGAGAGAGATGAAAAAACCGATTGCTGCAAGCAATAAAAAAAGCATAGATGATCTCCTTTTTTGATCAATCTATGCAATACAATTTCTTTAATGCAATAAAAAAATAAGCTGCGATAATTACCGCAGCTTATTAAAATAGTTAAAACAAGAAAGTCTTATTTAGTATTTTGCGAATTCCAAGCGCGGCTTAGCTTTTCAAGAAGCGTTTCTTGTTTTGCGTATCCAGCAGTTCTGAATTTAGCAAGTTCTTGTTCTTGTTTTTGAAAGAGCTTTTGCGCTTCTTCATGTTTTTTTTGCCAGAAATCATGCATCGCCTTCATATGTGTTTCATGCAATGCTAAAAGACTTTGAGTTTGTTGATCCGCGAGTTCTTCTTGATTTTTGCCAGCGGTGTTTTGGGCAGCCATTAAATTCTTAATGCTTTGGGCATTATCGCTCAAATGCTGTTTCATTTCTCTGACGTTGTGCTCCAAGAGATCATATTTTTGCTGATGGGTTTCGCCTTCCCATTTAAGCCATTGCGCTTTGTGATCAAGAATGGTTTTTTTCAAATCAATCAAATGCTGGAAACCATTTTGTGCATCGATTAATCCAGCGCTCATCACAAACGCTGCAATAAGTACGTATTTTATCATCTTCATTTATTATCCTTTTTTTATATTAAATAAATGCCCTAGTCGAAAAAGGGCTTCTCCTACCTCTTAGGATAATGGAATAAAAGGCCTGAAATAAAGGGTTTTTTACTATTTCGAGGATGTTTTTTATTGTTTTGGCAAGGCCAATTGTGTTAAAATTATAATTGTATTAAATAAAAAAAAATTAAGGAATTTTTAATGAAAAAAATTATGTTTTTATTAATCGCATTGAGTGCGTTTTCTTTTTCTCTCGTTGAAGCGTTTACTATAAACAAACCCCCATGCTCTTCGGAAGAAGCGTGCGTTAATGATAATAATTGCGAATGCTATTGTTCAGTAAAATGTGGCTATAGAAAAAAAGAGCTAGCAAAGGGCGATAGACCTGTATTTAAAGACGGTGTGTGTTGGTGTAAAGATTGGGATTATCAAAATTATCGTAAGCGCCATTGCGACTTAAAAGAGCAAGCAGCGGGCCAAGCGCCGACGCTTCCAGCTGCGCAACAGACGACGGCAGCTACTTTACCAACCCACAACTTACTTGATTATTAATCAGGCAGCTATTGTTTCTTTTTTGTAAGACTAGAAATAATATTTGAGATATTTGCTGTTAAAAACTTTTCTAGAAACGCGCCAATTTTTCTTTGCCTACCCGAGCGGGTGAGCGGAACGCCGATTTTGCGTCCAACTTTTGCTTTAAACCCCGAAATGCCAAGAAGTCGTTTCCACGAAAAACCACCAAAATTCATAGAGATCCCCACCTTAGTTAGTTGTCTTTTTTATCAGCTTAACCAATAAGAGAGTAAAAAGGCAAAAAATATGTTTTGGTGTTAAGACTGAAAGAGCGCCATAAGATCTTTGTTATTACTTTCTTTTGCATAATCGGCAACTGTTTTACCGTGTGCATCTTTAATGGTTGCGTTTGCATTATGCTCCAGTAAGTATTTCACGTTTTGAAGTCGCCCATTTTGTGCAGCAAGCATCAGAGCGGTTTGGCCACTTTTGGGATGTTGGTAATTAACAGAAGCATGGTGCTTGATAAGTGCGTCAACAATGTCGGTTGTTTTTCCCTGCGCCGCCATTAAAAGGGCGGTATTTCCTTTATCATCTTTCATGTTAACGAGTGAGGGATGGTTTTTAATAGCAACTTTTACTTGTTCAAGATGTTCTTGTTTGATTGCTGTAAAAAGATGAAGGAGTTCTT
This sequence comes from Candidatus Babeliales bacterium, assembly GCA_036260945.1. NCBI lineage: Bacteria > Candidatus Babeliae > Candidatus Babeliales > Candidatus Babeliales bacterium. Next base: position 432,599 of record DATALT010000002.1, on the reverse strand, counting down.
TGCTCATTTTGTTCCTCGTTATTTTTTTAGGGCAGTTGATAAATATATACAATGGTACTGTTTGACCACGTCATAGGTAGTTGAAGTGTATCAATAAGTTTAAAGTTATGCGGCTCTGGTAGCTTGCGCAAAGTGACAACTCGCAAGCCTTTTTTTAATTTTCCTAATTTATCACTCAACGATTTCATCAATTGATCAGAAAAACAGGTCGAGCACATAAAGACTACCGTTGCTTGATCCAATGGAACATCGCTTATGTTTTTATTAATGAATTTGATCTTATCTTTTTTGGCAAGATTGCGCTGCTCGATCTCTTTTTGTACAGAAAGAGCATTTTCGTACCGCGTTTTGGAAAGTTCAACGCCAACTACTTTTGCCGGAGTGGTGAGCCCAACTTGTACTACCAATTTACCAACGCCAGATCCTAAATCGTATAGCACATCGCTTTCTTTTAAATTAAGCTTGCTTAAAAGTTCTACGGCGCCCTTATGCGTAATCTCTCCATACGTTGGATTACCGCCTTGCTCGCGAATAGTGCTGCGCTCTTTTTCCGATATTGAAAAGCCATTTATATTTTTATAGAGATCATCGATAATCATAAAGCTGTCACTATTTGATAATAGAGAACTATCTTTGCTGAGCGCAAAACTTGAATACACGCTGCATGCAACTATACAGAATATCAATTTTTTCATAATAACACATCCTCTGGTATCACAGAAAATAGTGATACGACGTAAGAATATCTCAGATTGTCTTTATAACAGCTTTAAAATGAATTATTTTGACCATACTTCTAGTACTCGGTATAATCAAGAAAATAGCGCAGAAAATAAAAATGATTATAAAGGAATTTGTTCATGGCACACACATTTATTGTTGCGCAGAAAGAACTTTTCTCGATTCTTTCCTCGATGCAACCAATTTGTTCCAAGCGTACGACGCTTGATACAACATCATATATTTTATTCCAAGCTGGTCACCGTGAACTTATTTTAAAAAGTACCGATCTAGAAATTAGCTTGCAATCGAGCTGTTCGCTTATCTCAAGTTCTATTAATGATACCCTTACGTTTCTTGTTCCAGGAAAACGACTTTTTGATTTGGTTAAAGAACTTGATGGTGATATTGAATGCACTTTGAAAAATAATCAATTTTTTATTAAATCTGGCGCTGTTAATGTTGGTTTACATATTAAAGATGCACAAACATTTCCTCCATTTCCAGAACGCATCGAAAATCTCATGCATCTTGAAGCTTCATTCTTTGTTGATTTAATTGATAAGGTTGCGTTCTTAATACCGCCTAACAATGCAAATCCAGCGCTTAACGGTCTCTTTCTAGAAATTGATGGCCAAGCGTTTAAAATGACCACAACCGATGGTCATTGCTTGGCACAGGTGCGTACAAATAAATATGTGCTTGAAGGCATGCATCGTTGGTTGATGCCCCGGAGAGCTGTTTTTGAAATAAAAAAGATTTTAGAAAACGTCACAAGCCCTGCAATATTTTTGGGAACCTGCGGCAATCAATTAGTATTTTCAGGCGATACATTTAATTTTTTTACCAAGCTATTAGCTGATCAATTTCCGCACTATTCAGCAATTCTTGAAAGAAAAGATTTTGTGCCGGCAGTTCTTGATCGCGCACAATTTTTAAAAGCGTTGCGCCGCTCAACCTGCTTGCTTTCTGGACAGTTTTTAGCAACACAGTTTGGATTTGATGCTGAAAAACTTTTTGTTTCGATGGAAAATAAAGAAGTTGGATCGCTCAATGAAGAGCTTTCGCTCGATCAATTTACTGGGGCGCGTTTAGATATTCGTTTTTATTCTCCGTATTTGCTTTCAGGGCTTCCTGCCTTTGCAGACGATAAAATTACTGCTTATTTAAAGAACTCCACTAAGCCCATTATTTTTGAATCGGAAAAAGACGCGTATCAAATTACATATTTGGTGATGCCAATATCACCAACGCAAAATCTTTAGAGAAGTTGAGTGCAGATAAACTCGGTAGAACTCAAAAACTTTCGCTGCTTTCCTTCGTATGAACTTGATTTTCAAGCCCCCCTGGTACTTATTTCTGGCGCGAACGGATCAGGAAAAACATCGCTTTTGGAAGCACTTCATTATGCTTGCTATTTGCGATCGTTTCGTACGCATGTTCCTAAAGATCTTTTATTTTTTGGACGAGAATCTTTTTTTTTGAAAGTTGCGGTCGCAGCTGATAGCTTGGATCATGAACTTCAAGTTGGGTTCTCTTCAAGAAAAAAGTTGGTTAAAATTGATCAGCAACCGATAAAATCTTATAGAGAACTTATTGATTATTATCGGACTATTACATTGACTGAGGATGATCTTTTACTTATTAAAGGCGGCCCTGAAGAGCGCCGCCTTTTTATCGATCAAGCGGTGATGCTGCACAGGCCAGAATTTTTACAAGAATTAAGAACGCTCCGCTCCATTGTAGCGCAACGCAATGCGCTTGTTTCTCGCGTAGATGGCGCAGCGGATGAATCGTATTGGCTTTGGACGCAGCAGCTTTTTGAGCATTCACAAGAAATTGCGCGAATGCGTGCAGCGCTTTTATCATCGATCGAGATTCGGGTGAATCAGTTATTGCATCATTTTAAAGTCGAGAGCGGCATCGCACTAAGTTACAAATCTAAATGCGAAACACTCGGTAGTTCCTGGAATGAGTGGGTGGCAACGCAAGATAAATTGCCGTTTAAAGAGTTTGCAATGGGCAGAACTCTTTTTGGTGCGCATCTTGATGAAATAGATATAAAATTCAAGGGACAAGTGGCCAAAAGCTTTTCTTCTCGCGGGCAGCAAAAACTCATTCTAATGCTCCTTAAAATAGCCCAGCTTCAGGAGCTTAAAGCAACCAAAGGGCCTGCGCTCTTATTGCTTGATGACTTTATGAACGACTTTGATGAACCGACCGCCTTCAGGCTCATTGAACTGATCAAAGAAAATGCCCAACAGGCAATATTTACATCCCCCTTGGTAATAGGCCATTTTGAAGCGGCGCTGGTGGGGCAAGGGTGCCATAAGATCTCTTTGTGATTGTTTTATCTTTTCAGATGGAAACTTTGGGCGTTTTATAGGGCCTTTTGCAAATCAAGGCCGTTTGACAACTATCGAAAAAATAGGTACATTATCAGTAATAAATAATTGAAAAAAGCTTTAAAAAAGAGCTTTATTAAATAAAAAATTATTTGACATTCTAGCAATTTTAATCATAATGAATGATGTGTTGAAAAAGCAATTTTTCACGCATTTAACTTAGGCTTCATTACTACTCTCCTTTTTTCCACCGCACCGATGGTTCGCCATCAGTGCGGTGGTTTATTTTTTACCTATTTTTTCGCTTTATTTATCTTATCTTGAATTGATGTTTTGGTAAGGCCACCAGCCTGTCGAAGCTCTTTTACTTCTTGTCCATTTTTAAATACTAAAAAGGTAGGAAAAGCGTTTACTTTGTGCGCTCCAAAAAGCATTGGCGCTTCATGATAACTAACACGAACAAATTGGACATCTCGATTTTCTTTAGCAAGCGCCTCGAATGTTCCCGACTTATTAAAAGTTATGCAGTGGCTGCATGTTGGGCTGTAAAATTCTACAACAGCAATAGGCGCAGCCTGAAGATGAGCAGCGAATTCGTTATGATTTTTAGCAGTAGCTATTTCACCTGCATGTGCAGAAAAAATAACGGAAAGGCTCAGCGCGCAAATCGCAGAAAAAGAACGAATGTTCATAGGGATCTCCTTTGTTAAACAACATATACTACAAACTAATTTTACTATCTGAATTAATGCAAAATCAATTAATCCCTTTTTTGTTTTGTATGTGTTTTTTATTTGCTTTTTTTAAGAGTTCTTTCTAAATTGTAGGACATCTTTTACTCCAGAAATTTCAAATTTAATTATTGGAGTAATAAAAAAGAGGACGTATTAATTAACTCCAAAGGGAGGCGGGTGGATAGTGAAGTATCATACTATAAAAATTATGCTCCTTGCATTCAGCGTTTTCTCTGAAATTTTTTCGCTGAGTCCGATCGATATTCAACAGCAAGAACCTCTCAGACATCTTATTCTTCATTTTCCTTCCGTAGTGGGTAGTGAGAGCGATGCGCACCGGTTGGAAATAATAGAAAAAGATGCGCTTACAGAGATTAATAACGCCTTAATTGTGCAAAATTATCTCATTCCTTATGAAGACAATAATACTGCACGGCATTCCATTTGGGACTCAATTTCGTACCGTCTTAAAAGATTTTATTATTCACTGTTTTATTATAAATACTGCTCTGAATATCCGGATAAGCTTAATTACGCTTTTTATCCACGGCGCGATCCACATTTTGGTTTTTATACGATATATATTCCTAATGGTGTGCCGTATGAAAAATTTTCCTCCATTACGCATGATGTGTTTAAGAAAAAAAATCTTGAATGTTATATCGATGCTGATATTCCGATCTATTTAGCTGCGCAAGAAGAAAAAAATGAAAGAACACTAGGAGAGGGTTACTTTTCGCTCGATCAATTAAAGCATTTGAACGATAAGAATGTATATTGGTATCAATCTTTTCCCACCACTGGATTAGTGCTTGAAGAGCCTTATTATCCTCCAAAGTATCCTTATCTTCCGCATTTTTTTTCACTTTCTCAACTTGCGCCGCATCAGGGTTCAGGAATTACAATCGCATTGATTGATACGGGAGCATGTGCTTTTAAAGTGCAAGATAATCCCCATTATTATAAACACCGAGATATTGCGATTAATTATCCTCGAATTGGGTTTGAAAATTTAACCATTAACAATAGCACGAAATCTGGCCAAGTTTCTCAGTTGGTAACAGCTATTCAACCGCATTTAAAAAAAACTGTTCCGCCTGAATCGCTTGAGCAACTGATCGCACATTGGATTTGCGATTATGCATCTCGCAAAAGCAAAGAAGGGATTGAGAAATTTTTAGCAAAGCATGGCAATCAATCTATTTGCGATGCATCGGGATCTCTCAACAGCCAGGGTACCGCTCTCGTGCAAAAAGTTACAAAGGCGATAGGTACGTATTCTGTCGGTTGGCTTGATGAACCATATAATAAATATGCAGTACTTAATTTTTTACCGACTTCATATTTGAACGATCCGTCACAATTATTAGTAGCGACTCATGGAACACATACGCTTAGCCTCATTTCTGGATGTCCACCACTCAACGATCATCACATTGGAGGTGTTGCTCGACAAGCAACCGTAATGATGATTAAAGCCTTTAATGAAAAAGGGTTGAGTACCAAATCGCTCCTTATCGATGCGGTAAAAAAAGCGATCTCTGGCAACGCAGATATTTTAAACTTAAGTCTCAAAATTGCAGATCGTATTGACTTATCGCACGAATCGTCAAAAACACTTGCGCAATTAATTGGATTGACTCCGTATGTTGTCGCTGCATCGGGCAATGATGGCGGCAATAGCAGGCGGCCTACGCTTTCGTACCCGGCCCGATTTGAAACGGTAGCCTTTGATGTTGGCGCGTTTGGATTAGAAAATCATACGCCGGTTATTCCTGAATTCTCCCAATACGAAATTAATAAAGGACCGCTCTTTGTTGCACCGGGTGTTAATATTATTGGAGCAGGAATAATTCCAAACTTGCCTGAATCATCTATTTATATGTATCGCAGCGGTACCTCGATGGCAGCGGCGCTTACAAGTGGCTTTTTGGCATTGCTACTGGGTGAATTTAAAAACGATTTTACCAAAGATGAACTCTTAAATGTTTGCTATCATGCAACGTTCAAACTTGCGCCAACGCCCGATTGGAAAAATAAAACGATACTTGGCGTTCTGGATATGAGAACAGCTCTTTTTGTTTTACATTGTATTAAAGCGCTCAAAAAAGAATTTCCAGCGCAATCGTTTGAAGACTTAATGGCGGCTGTATTTATTAAACTATTAGAGCCTCTTGAACTCTATAGTAAAAAATATTTGAATAGCGTGAATCCTAAAGATAATTTTATAGCATTTATTAATCAAACACATGCTGAGCCGTTCCCAGAAAGCTTCAATGTGCCAACATCGGTTCAAGAGGGCATTAATCATATTATTAGTTCGATACGCTCAGAGATAGTAAGCCCGGAACGTAAAAGTTTGCTTCAATCATTAGGATTACCAGATCGTGCTCAGAAAAAACTTGCACATGATGCATTAAAAAACGATTCATGGGTAAAGCAAGCGCGGGGGATCAAAAATCGTTTGATTGCTGCACGTCAATTTGCGGATAATGTCGTTTAATAAAATGAAAAATAAGTAGCCAATACTGCCAAGAGAAAGAAAAGCGGCCAATAAATAAGTTTAGGGACTAAGTTATTTTTATATTGAATGAATTGGCCACCGCGTCCCATAACAAAAAGGGTGCTATTAATCGCAATAGCGGTGAGGAAGAAATAGCAAATGAAATAAAAGCTTTCTATGTAGCTTATTCCGATAACGCCCAACGCTTGCCGTAACGATACTTGGCTTAAAATAAGAACAAAAAGTAATCCACTCAACGCTATGAGAACATCCAGGTTGGTGAATCCCATCAAGTTTTCTTCTTTTGAGAAAGTAAGCAATAATATAAAGAGGAAAATGATCGTCAAGATAAGAAGAATAAGATAGGTAATGAATTCACCAATCAGCGTACGCTGACAAATAAATGAAAAATTAAATTGCGGTAAACTCATGAATGCAGTATTTGAAGAATCAAGCGTTGCATTATAATGATTTTTTCGATAATTAAAAAATGAACTTTGAAAAAACCAACTACTGATAGAAACAAGCGCCGAAATGCCGGGCAACGTTTTAGGATCGTTTTGCGTATAAGCATCCAGATCGGGAATGAGAATTGTATTTTCATTAAACACCGGGTGCAAGATGCGCAAATTAATATGGCGATGATCAAACGGATAGGTAAGGAACGTGTCGATCGCATATAATTTACATGAAAACTGCCAGAGATAATAATCTTCATGACCTCGCGAAGAGCTTTGAAGAAGATCGGTTTGTAAACTGAACGCATCGGGCATTATAAATGCCGGCTTTATAGTCAGTGACTTTGCGTAGCGCTGCCAAATGTAGCCACTTACCAACACACTTGGAAGCACATCGTTGGACTCTCGTGAAAAAATTATCTTTTCTAAAAAGACACCGGTGGGAACAAAATTCACATGCTTAAAAAGGGGCGACATAGAATATTTTTCCTGGAGCGATCCGATGAGAACATTAAGTTGGTTTTGGTCGGCGATCACCGTATAATCGGAATGGCGCTCCAGCCCATGTTTTATTTCCTGATTCCACAAGAAAAAAAGTTGCAGCGTACAAAAGAATGCAATAGCAATTGCAGCAAGCCACCATGCAACAATTGTGAAAAACCAGCTCGCTAAAAGTATACTTGCAAGGCACGCGATCAAAAGGCAGCCCATCGTGATTTGAAATATTTTGTGTCGTAAGGTGGTGCTGTGCCGTTCAGAAACGCCAATTGGATAGCAAATGCCCGCAATCTTTAGTGAATCAAGGCCCAGTGGGCTCACAACAACCCATGTTTCTTGGCCGCTCACCTCGTTTGGGAAATTAATGACGCCGCCTTGTGGGTTTCTTATGATTTTTTGTATGTCTTGATAACGCGCATCTCCCGGAAGCACAAACAGAATATCGAAAATAGAGCGTTCTCCTCTGTAGCCAATATGCGGCGTCGATGGATGCACAATAATAGTTCCATCTTCATGAATCAAAAAATTGAGGCTTGTAACAAGGGGATTGAGCGAAATAAGATGTTGCTGCACCGCAGAAAGTGGCAAGAGGAATAATATTCGCTCATTAGTTGAAGTAACAAGTTGATATGCTATTGCTTTTGTATTTAGGTTTTCAGAAAAGAACGGCTCTGTCCATTTGTTGTCTTGTGCAGATTGCGGCACGCTCACCGATTTTTTTTGATCTATTGTATCATTAGTCGTTTTAATAAGCGCAAAGGCGCTTTGTGTTGAAATATAATCGATCTCTTTAATGAGGGTAGGCCCTTTAAGAAATTTGATCGCATTATTGATAAATTCAGTTCGCGGTAATGATTTATTAAGAGTATAAAATTGAGTAATCTGTTCAGCTAACGTTTTGAGCTCTACGGTAATCGCTTCGGTAACGGAGGTGGTATTAGATTCTATAGCTTCTACCAAATCGGTGTTGAGTTTTAATTTGTAGTGATAATAATTAAAAATGAGCATGCTGGTACCGATGATCATTAAAATCAATAATAAAATGCCAATCAAAAACGGTATTTTGTATGGTTTATAATCGGCTACTGCAATTTTATTATTCACGGCGCACCCATTTTTTAACATAATAATGATTATCGGAACAAGTTTTTTTCAATTTGAATTTTGACTCGACGCTCTTTTTCTCTTAAGATTCTGCGTAAAAAACCATGTTAATAGCAATAGATTTATCGTATGTAGCCGATTTGCACCAATTCTTTGCCCATTGCATCATAGATTGCCCAATCTTCGGGTGTCCATGTTGCCAGTCCGTCAACATAACGGTTGTACATGCAAAAAGCTGCGGCGATAAGAACGGTATCGTGAATTTCTTTATCGGTAGCCCCCGCCTCTTTTGCTCGTGCAATATGTGCCGGTGTTACTGACTTTCCATTTTTTTTCACTTGCTGCGCGATTGCCAAGAGTGTTTTGAGTTTTTCCGATATCGGTGCTGTTTGGTAATCGTTCTTAACTGCGTCCACCGTAGCCAATGCGCCATTATCCAACCAATGGGCAGCTGCCGCGCTGTGACTATTGCAGCAAAAGTTGCATTCATTAAGAAATGAAACATAAGATGCTATAAGTTCACGTTCTCCTGAAGATAAAGTGGATTCGCCGCGCAATAATACTTCTGCTAGCATGGAAAGTGGTTTTGCAGTTTCTGAACAATAAGCCAGGAGGCTAATGATTCCAGGAAGTGTCTGCTGCAATTCTATATGCGGAGCTGAATAGATTGCTGAATTAATGAGGAAAATCAGTACATAGAAAATAGAATATTTCATTTTTCATCCTCGAGGATAAATAAAGATACCGTTCGGGGGTATATTTATTAGAATGAACTACTTTTTAGTAAACAACACCGGTTTGCTTAGTTCTCATGGCTCGATATTTGTTATGTCGATTGCGTTTTTTAGGACCGGGGTAGTTGTCTAAATCCCATTGTTTACAATAACAAAAAACACCGTTGGGATCATTTTCGACATATACGAGATTATCGTCAGCTTGTCTTTGTCTAAAATCACCTTTTTCTGAGCAAAAACATTCGTTTGAGCTTTCGCATTGCTCGCGAGAGAAATGTTTTCTTTTTTGGTGATATGCATCAATCTGACCAAAAGCAACAACAGCAAAAATTAATAAAAATGCGTATTTTTTAAAAACCATAAATGCTCCACGTTTAAAGGTGTTTTGATACTTGAATCGATCATAACTGCTAGCTAAATCGAAAAACAAGAATCAGAATAGTGCTATTTTATGTGCATTCTTAGATATTGTTGTGCCAAAGAATTATTCTGTTTACCTTTCCAAAGCCCGCATAAACTGATAGCGATTGCATCTGTGACGTCCGCTTTTTGCACAACACCTACAGTAGGAAACAATCGATAGACAACTCGGGCAACTTGCTCTTTTTGTGCGCTGCCTGATCCGGTTACTGCAAGTTTCACTTCGCTTGGGGAAAGTTCGTGGAGCGCCGTTTTATACGTGTCGGAAAGGAGATAAACAATACCGCGTAAATAACCGAGCTTTAAGAATGTTTGCGTGTTTTTTCCCAAAAAAGGTGTTTCAAGTGCAATATCGGTAACCCCGAATTTCTGTATTTTTTCTAGAAAAAGCGCGTGAAATATACCGACGCGTTCGGGCAAGCTTTTCGTTGGGGACATTTTAAGGAAACCATAATCAATAAGATGAGCCCTGCCCCCTTCATGCTTAATAATCGCAAATCCTGTTACTGAAAACCCTGGATCGATGCCTAAAACTATCATTGCTCTTCCTTAATTAACATCCTTGGCGATTTGATTATATATCAAAAAAATAATCAGTCATCTTTTGCGGTTTTTTGTTGAATTAGCCTAGTTTATGTCTTATTTTTTTTAGATGTACGACCATTCGCCTCGCGTAATTGCTTATGGCATTTTATGCGTTCCCTTATTTCGTTCAATAAAGCTATGAGTTGGTTCTTAAGAGGATCTTCATCTTTTTTGAGATGCATTTCGGATTGTCTCAGTTTGGCAACTATTTTGTTTTTTAACTGTTCCAATTCTCTATATGAAAAACGACCCAACTCTTTGTCAAGATTAAGATTTAATTGACCATAGTGGAGCATGTTAGCTTTTAGTTTAACTTGATCGGTCGTTCTTGTTGCTTCATTAATTAAAAATTGTTCTTCCAAAATAGACTCAAAGGTTTCAGAAAGAAAAGGAGCCCGCTCTGCAAATAATTCATCTAGCGAATTGATATTACTTTCGCCTGACACGGTTTCAAGAACCGGTGGCGATGCTAATGGTTCTGCTGAAAGATGAATCATAGGCGGGGGTTGTGTAACTAATTCTTCATTGTGCTGAGGTGAAACATTTAATTCTCCTACAAGAGGTTTTTTTGCAGCAGTTACATCTTTCATTTGCATTTCAAGCTCAGCCAGCTTGGCAGATCTTGATTTCTTTTTCCAATTTTCATGAGGACCCTTCGCTGAAGGTAATTCCGCTAGAGGGTTGACATTGCTTTCATCTGAATTAGTTGCAAGTAACGGGGGTGATTCTGTTTTTGGAATAATTATAGGTGATGCTAATACTTTAGGGATGATAGCATTAGAAGCTCTAAGTACCCCAATCTCTGTGCCTAAAATTTCTCTAAAATCTTCTTCTAGGTTGCCTGAATATTTAATTACGTGTTGTGGGTTTTCAAGACGAATTTCAGATCTATTATCAAATTCGACCAATTGTCTTTGGGCAATCGTGTTAAGAAACATTTCGCTGAGGAATAGTTCCATAAGCTTATTCGTTTTCGCCTGATCTTGCTCCATAGTGAGCAATAAGAGAGATTTTGTGCAGAGTGCCACGAGGCAATATGATTTGTGGGGCATTAGCGATTTTCCCGATAACAATGTTACGGGCAAAGCTGCAAACAAGAATTACACTTTTTATCCTACCCAATCAGCACTTGCAGAGTCAATTTTATTATTGGCAATATTTATTCGTCGTAATCGAGATCTTCAAAACGAGTGAGCTCTCGGATGAAATTGAGCATCACCGTCCCGGTAGGCCCATTCCGTTGTTTACCAATAATTACTTCAGCAAGAAGTGGATTTTCTGCATCGGGATTATAAACGCTGTCGCGGTATAAAAACATAATAAGATCCGCATCCTGCTCGATTGCCCCAGATTCTCTTAAATCTGAAAGCATAGGCCGTTTATCCACTCGACTATCCACAGCACGTGAAAGCTGTGAAAGTGCAACAATAGGTACCTCAAGTTCTTTAGCAAGCGCTTTGAGCGATCGAGAAATCTCTGAAACTTCTTGATGGCGGTTTTCATGTTTTTTTGCGGTGCGAATCAGCTGCAAATAATCTACGACGATGAACGAAAGTTTGTGTTCATTTTTTAGTTTGCGCGCTTTTGCGCGTAATTCCATCAATTCAACCATCGCCGTGTCGTCTATAAAAAGTTTCATTGATGCTAATTGCGCTGCCACGTTGGTCAATTCAAGCCATTCGTCTGACGAAATCGTTGCATTTCGTATATTATGATGAGAAATACCCGCCTGGGTTGAAAGCAAACGGAGCGTCAGTTGCTCTGCAGACATTTCAAGAGAAAAGAAACCGACCGTGTACCCTTCGCGCGCCGCTTGCGATGCAAGCGCGAGCGCTAAAGCGGTTTTGCCCATTGATGGTCGCGCAGCAAGTACAACAAGATCACCCTTTTGAAAACCGGAGGTCATCGCATCAAGCTTTTTAAAACCCGAAGGAATACCAGTGATTCCTTTGCTATGGCTTTTGATATCAGAAAGATACTCAAATGTTTTTTTAAGCCAGATATTCAGCTGAACAAAATTTTGGTTTGTCCGTTTATTCGAGATCTGGAAAATCGTTTGTTCTGCAGCATCAAGTACAACATCGATGTCTTTTTCATTTTGATCGTAGCAAGTGGTGATAATTTGCGTTGCAGAACTAATAAGCGAACGGAGCGTAGACTTTTCTTTAATAATGCGCGCGTGATGGGTCACCATCCCAACAGCGGGAATATCTTCTTGCAAAGCAAGTAAGTATGAAATGCCACCGATTTCTTCAAGCTTATTATTTTTTGTCAGCGCATCCTGCAGCGTCACCAAATCTACGCGTTTTTGCTCTTGGGTGAGTTGCGTTATTGCTTGAAAGATTACTTGGTGCGCAAGGTTATAGAAATCTTGCGCGCTGATAATCTCGATTACGTTGTGAATATACTCATCATTGAGCAAAAGAGCACCAAGGACCGCCTTTTCAGCTTCCAGGCTATAGGGCATGGTTTTGCCAAGCAATTTTTCGGGTTGTGCAACCTTGTGCTGACTGCGCACGGCATCATAAGCCATAGCTTCCTTGTATTATTCAGGTGCCGGAGCAACCGTTAATTTAATTTTTGGTTGTAAACGCGAAGAGAGCTTAACGATAACTTCGTAACTTCCTTTTTCCTTAATCGGCTTTTCAAAGATAATTTGGTTTTTTGCAACCTTAACACCCTTTTCTGCTAAAAGTTCTGCAACTTCTGCTGGTGCAATAGATCCAAAAAGTTTCGTGCCGTTGGCCATTTTTCTTTTGAGCGTTACATGAATAGATTTGATTTTTTCAGCAAGCATTGAAGTTTCAGTGGCGATAACTTCTTTACGATGTTCGACCGTTTTTTTCTTTTGCTCATAAAACGATTGATTTTCTGCAGTAATTTGGACGCCAAGTTTATGCGGGATTATATAGTTTGCTGCAAATCCATCAGATACTGAAATGATTTCGCCAGCCATCCCAACTTTTTCGACATTTTTTAGTAAGTAAACTTTCATACGATGCCTTTCTTAGCCATTGTGTTCTTTTTTAATCATACCGGTTTGATCAAAAAAAAATAGGTATCGGTTTTGATGGGGCGTTTTAAAAGAGCCTTTTTTTAGGGGCAAAAAAGACAACATTGTCCGCAGGGTGTACCTTTATGGTTGGCCAAAAAGGAACCTTTAGGTTGCACTTCTATACCCGCTCACGATAAATGTGGTCGGCTCGTCAGGCTTTTCGGTTGCTCTTTTTTCTATAGTGCATGAAAATGATCGTTGTTTGTTTGCCCTAAGATTAATAGTTCCGTTCAGGAGAATGCAGGAATTCGTTTTTTTTGAAAATCCCAGCTCAGCATTTGTTAATGTCAGCTTTGTTTTCTTTCCGTCAATGGGCAGTAAAAGTTTGTGCCCAGCCGTTGCCAATTGCTGCATAATTTGATCAAAGCGATGTTTTGTCAGCCCTATTGCCCAAGAACTTAATGCATGGGTTGCCCCAACCGCTAGCAGGTCTTGTTGATGCGCCGTTGCTAGTTCATCGAGGTAGCCCACCGATTGCCAAACAATACTGGTATAAAGAAGTATAAAAGCGATCATTATAAGAATCATAAGGGTTGCAAAACCTGCTGACTTCTTTGCCATTAGATCGCTCCTGAGATTGCATACCATTGCTCCGCTTGGTAAGTTTTTTTGTTTGGTAACTCAAATTCAGCCTTTAAAATAAGCGAACTCACTACAATTGGCTGTTTATTAATAGTTTGTATTTCAAACCGTGCCTGTTTTACCTTATCAAAAATGAGTGATTTGCTTTTTTTAATCCACTGATTTTTTTTGGGTGAATAAATGCCGCTTAAATACCACAATTTGCTTGCTTCAATCAAAAAACCTCGGTGTTCTTGCCCGTTGCGGGCTACAATAATTTCGTTAGCCGAACGCACGCTCCAATGCTCTATCGGTTTTTCAAAATGCTTAATAATTTTTTTGAGTGCAGCAAATGATGTATGAATTTGAACGAGGCGTTGCGCCGTTTGTTGCTCCTGGCTCATAACGGTAATTCTGCGCGCAGTAAAGCTGATAATAAGCCAAGAAAGAAAAAGCGCGAGAGCAACATATATACTTAATTCAATTAACAAAAATCCGGAGTGGACGCTCTTCATGCTAGGGGCCCTTGAAATGTTGAAGTACGCTCTACCCCTTGAGCATCGTGCCAAATTACTTTTAGTTCAATAGTGCTGCCAAAGCCGGGAGTTATCGATTTGCCAAAGATCTGATCGGCCAACTCGAATGAAACTGAATGAACTCTCCAGATATATTCATAGCTTTGATTTTTCATGCGGCCCGTTTGACGAAAATGATCGTCTACTTGAAGCCGCTCAATAAGGCTCGAAGCTTGGCGGATCATATCAAGCTTTCTTAAAGCAGTTGCGCGATGAGTTGCAAGAACGCTATGCCATTTTATAATAAGCGTTAAGCTCACGAATGCAATCGCTGTTGCATATATGAGTTCTGTGGTTAAAAACCCTTTTTTTTTAGTAACACATCGCATTTTTTGGGTCACCGGCACAAAGATTAGTGTTTGAAATTAGGCTCGTCCGCGAGTATGCTGTAAATTAATTTTTACCCATACCATAGTATGAGGACTTTTATGAATAAATTTCTACTTATAACTTTTTTTTCATTATCAATGGGCTTTGGCATAGTGCCACTTTGTGCCCAAATAGCGGGAGGCTCCACATCCGCAGCAACGGGGCAAGGAATGCGCGATATTCCCGATCTTCCTCCATTAAGTGAAGAAGAACTAGAGCTTTTTTCACAAATTTTTGAAAACATGGATGAAAAAACTCTTGAAGCACTTGCACAAATAGGTGAGGAATACATCAAAGAAATGGAAGCGCAAGGAAAAGATCCGTACGAAATTTTCCGCGAACCGATGATTCCAGCAACCCCGCCTGCAGCAGTTACAAAGCCGATCGAACCCAAAATTCCAACGGGCCATCCGATCATTTTAATGCCACCAGCAAAAACAAAAGAAATGCGTTTGATCCTGCAAGAACTTGCTGATCAAATTGAGCGTATTGCGCGCAAGGCGGAAAGCGATCGTGAATTTGCCGATGCACTAAAGCCATGGAAATATCATTTTGAAGACATTGTGTATTTTGCACATCAAATTGAGCAAGAAAAAATCGTAAATTATCTTTTTGATAAAGATTTTGATACGCTTCTTTCATCAATTAAAGAGCTTCATCAAACACTCGGCATGCTCGAGCCGCAATTTTATGTTCCAGAAATTTCGATCGATGCCGATAAATCGTACGGAATTTTGGGAGTAACTTCTCGTACACCATTTCCAGAAATTCAGCTGGCGTATCAAAATTTATTACGCGAAAAAAGCCCGGCGCTTATTAAAAAACAATTAGAAGGCAAACCGATAGATGAGCTCGGCGTTGCGCTTGATATCAACGAAGATCAATTGAATGCTGTCAATAAAGCATATCAAACTATTTTAACGCGAGAACAATCAAAGCAAACACTTGGCAGTATTTTGCAAGCGGTGCAAAAAGCTATTTATACGCAAGAATTTATAACAAATGCAAAAAAACTTTTGCAAAAATATGAGCCTGAAGCGCTTAAAATAAAAGAAGAGCAAGAAAAACGCCAATCCGCTGCGCGAAAGGAACAAGAAGAAGCGATTAAGCGCCGCCCACCATTAGCGCCTCGCGTTTTTGAGCCTGCATTTGGACGAGTAGGTGGAGATTTGGGGTACACACCTACCGGCTCTAATTATCCAAGTTATCCTTCGTTTCCTTCTACTGCAGTAAATGCTGGGCCAGGAAAAGCGGCCGATAGCACAAGCCCTTCAAAAGCTGATAAATCTGGGGATAAAAAGAAGGACGAGAAGAAAAAAGACGACAAAAAGAAAGATGATAAGAAAAAGGATGATAAAAAAGAGGAAAAGAAAGAGGGCTCTGAAAAACGAGTAAAAGTTCCTGAAGCTGCATCTGAACCGGTAAAAAAGAAGCTCGAAAAAATACTAGAACAACTTGAAGGCTTTAGCGATTATTTGACTAAGAAATCTATAACGCGCGGCGGCGGGGTTGCACCGGTTGCCAAGGTTTCTCCAAAGGATCTTTTCAAAGATCTTGAAGGATTCTTAACTGGCCCTGTTGCTTCACCGTACGATCCGAACATGCCGCTTTTTGTTCGCGCGAAAGACATGATCTCTGCGTTAACTGAAATGACCGAAGCGGTTCACAAAATCAAGAAAGAGGTACGAAATACTGGCGACCTTTCGCGGCTTGAAAAGCGTGAACTAAAAAAACAGGCACAAGCGCTCTTTCAAGATTACGAAAAGCTTCTGATGCAAGAAATACCCGAACTACTGCGTATCAAAGTTACGCCAGATTTTAAAATTATTCCTGCGGCAGGCGGTGCGCCAAAAGATATTAGCAAAGAAATGAAATATCTTCTTTTTGGCATAAACGATGGGCTTGATACAACGCTGAGCCCGCAAGATTTTGCGGTACTTATGCAACTCAATCCGCCAATTATACCTGCAGGCCCCAGCACGCCATCGCAACAAGCAAGTTATATGGGTCAATTCATGGATGCTTATCAGGAAATGCTGAAAGAGCTAAAACCTGAGCCGATAGCAACAGGAGGAGTCCCTGTCATTGCAACGTAAACATCATTTTTTTCAATAATAGAAAAACCCCCGAATGAAGTCGGGGGTTTTTCTATTATTGAGTAATTTTTTAAGGATTATTATGATTCTTTGGCTGTAGTTCCAAGAAAACACGCAATAATTTTGGGCTTAGCTTTCTCAACATTCAATGCGGAAAATGCAACTTCTTTATATTCTTCAAGCGCACCATTCAGCTTTTTTATCAAGTCTGACCTTTTAAAGGTCATATTGCCAACTTGTTCAGTAAAGTTTGTTTTTTCCGCAAAGTCTTCGAATCCTATTCCCTCTAAAAGCGATTCTAAAGCTTCCTGTGATGGTAATGTTACCAACTTATCCATTCCATTGCTCATTGAAGAAAGCGACAACAAAACTAAATTAATTATTATTTTTTTCATATTGCCTCTTCTCTTTAACTTCAAAAATTTATTTCAACTCGCCGATCTCTATAAGGAACTCAATAGATGGCTCAGGGTCTTTCAAAACGCATCTTAAGAGTGCGGCTTTGGTTCTTTCCTTATAGGATGCCTGATAATTGTCAGCTGCAACTGTTACTTCGGTAAAAACCGCTATAATGTCTGTTTTATTTTTAATATCACCAAGAAAATTTGTATTGTCTGCCAAATAGCTGAATCCATTTTTCTTAAGATTTTCTCTTATTGTATCAGTTTCGAGTAAATCGACATTTATATCCTTGGAAACCATTCCTTGAATAGTTGTTAAATTAATCAACAACACGGCAAGAATAAGAATTTTATTCATGTATTCCTTTAACAAATTTGCAGCATTACGTTAATACTTCTTTGCAGCGATTGCATAAATGATATTCGTTATTATTCTCTTCCCATTTCCAGCAGCGAGGGCATTTATTTCCGCGTGCGTGTTCAACTATTAAAGAAAAGCCTTTCAAATCCGATTCTTGCAAGTTTTTTGGCGAAAGCTCCACTTGAAATTGCGAAACGATCAAGAATTCTTGAAAGAATTCCTCAATCTTTTCATGATGGCGTTCAAGTGATGCAAAAAAATCGTTCAGAATTTCATTTCGATGCTCATCAAAATTGAAATAGACCGATACGCGGGCTTCAAGCGAATGCTTAATAAGATTTTCGGCACGTTTTTCCTCAATCGCTTTAAGTATCGCGCTACGAATTTCTTTTAACAGTTCCCATTGTTCTTGCGACTCAGTAACGAAACTGAGCTTGCGAATTGCATCTGCCGTTTCTTGCGCACGCCCTTCAAACGGATACCAATCGATTCCTTGCACCGATGATTGAGCGGTTCGCGCAATAATTGATTGCCAAACATCGGCCAGGTTGGTAAACGATTGCAGATGAATGGAGTCTTTTTTCTCTTTTTGATAGACATCCGAAATATTTTCAGCTGTAAATGAAAGTACTGGAGCCATTAATCGCGTCAATGTATCGAGAATATACCAGCAGGCAGTTTGCGCCGATCTGCGTGCTTTACCGTCGGCTCGCTCGGTGTACAAACGATCTTTGATGACATCAAGATAGAATGAGCTTAATTCTTTTGAGCAATAGTCTGAAAGCTCGTGAAATACTGCAGTTAAATCTGCCATTTCATAAGCGGCACGAATCGAGGCGTTTAAATAATAAAGCTGCTCGAGCGCATAATGATCGATTACCATCATTTCATCAAGAGGCACTAAATCTTTTGCTGCATCAAAATCGTAAAGATTTGAAAGCAGGAACCGGCACGTATTGCGAATTTTACGATAAACTTCTGAAACGTTTCCGATCAATTCCTTAGAAACGATCGCATCACCAGAATAATCGATGCTTGACGCCCATAAGCGCAATCCATCGGTACCTATTTGTTTGATCATCTCGTCGGGACTTACCACGTTTCCAATCGATTTGGACATTTTATGCCCTTTTTCATCGACTGTAAATCCGTGCGTTAAAATGCTTTTCATAGCCGCCTCTTTTTCAAGCACTAAGCTTGTGAGCAATGAACTCTGGAACCATCCACGATGCTGATCAATTCCTTCAAGATACATATCGGCAGGAAAGCGGAGTGCTGGATTTTTTTTTAAGACTGCATAATGGCTTATGCCAGAGTCGAACCATACATCCAGAATATCTTTTTCTTTAGCAAACGTTGTTGATGAACATTTTGGGCATTTAAGCTTAAAAGGCAGTTCATGCATTTTAAGATCTTGCCAATATTCAATCCCCTCTTTTTCAACACCCTTTGCGACAAACTCTACGAGTTCTGGAGTAATTATTACATGCTCGCATTGTGTGCAAAGTACCGCAGGAATTGGCACACCCCAACTGCGCTGGCGAGATAAGCACCATTCAAGGCGCCCTTCAATCGTCGCTTTCAAAAAATTACCGCTGCGTTCAGGTAGAAATGCTATTTTTTCAATTGCTTGAAGCGCTTTTTGCTTTAAGTTGCCATGGGATAAATTGCAAAACCATTGGTTTGTTGCGCGGAAAATAAGCCCGTTATGGCAACGCCAGCAATGCGGATAATTATGTTTTATTGAACCTTTGAACCACATGCGATTGAGTGCAGCTAATTTTTTAATTACCCAAATTTGCCCGTCGGTAACCAACATGCCTTCCAGTTCTTTTGGTTCAATACTAGGTAGATATTTGCCATCGGCACTAATTGGGCTAAAAATCTCAAGGTTATTTTTTACGCCGACTTCGTAATCCTCAGGGCCACAACCGGGAGCGCAATGAACGAATGCGGTGCCATCATCAAGCGAAACTGAGTCGTCAGCAATAATTGGTACTCGCAAATTTTCAATGAAAGGATGTTCAACCTGTGCGCCCGCAAGTTGTTCCCCCTTAATTTCTGCAATTATTTCCGCTTTTGCATTATTAAGCGCCATTACTTTTTCAATAAGCGATTTTCCAATAACTAAATACTCGTCCCCCGCTTTGATAACGGCGTACATGGCACTTGGTTTTGCAAGTACCGCGCGATTGAGCGGAAGCGTCCAAGGCGTTGTTGTCCAAATCAGGAAGCTTATTTCGTTTCCCGCTAAAGTAGGAAGCAGTTTTTTTACTGCGTCAGCGGCGAGTGGAAAACGAACATAAATTGAAGGATCTTTGCGCTCTTTGTGTTCGATTTCAGCGGTCGCGAGTACCGTTTGATCGTGAAAACACCAAGGCACTGTTTTTTTCTTTTTTTCCATATACCCGTCGGCAACGAAAGTGCCAAAGGCGCGAATGGTTTCTGCTTCGTATCTTGGGTTCATCGTCAAATATGGATGATCCCAATCCATTACAACGCCAAGCTGTTTAAATTCTTTGCGTTGTACATCGATCCACTGCTGCGCATACGCGCGGCATGCTTGCAAAAGTGCAAGGCCATGAAGCTCCGGCTTTTCTTTTGTTACTTTAATTTCTATTGGTAAACCATGGCAGTCCCAACCTGGGGTTACCGGCACATGTTTGCCAGCCATGCGCTGCGATTTGGTTACTATATCTTTCAAAATTTTATTGTAGGCGTGCCCCAAATGAATATGCCCATTTGCGTACGGAGGGCCATCGTGCAAAATAAACTTTTCGTTTCCTTCATTCAGTTTAAACGCTTTTGCATAAAGATTTTCTTTTTGCCAGCGCTCCAGGAGTATCGGATCATCAATGTTATGATTAGGGCGAATTGGAAACGTGGTCGTCGGTAAATTGAGTGTATCTTTAAAGCTTATTGGTGATTTTTCGTCGACCATGAATATCCTTCATAATATCAATTTTTTGCAAACAGCCTTTAAATAAGTATACTATCGGTATTCTTTTTAGCCAATCGTATTGACAGGGTTAGGGTTTTTAATGTTTTTTTTCTTGTTATTGTGCATTTTTTTGAGCAACCAATTGATTTATACAATGGAGAGTAAAGGGCACAGTGCCGCTAACACAATTATTCTTAAAAAAGGAACGGATAAGATTGGCATCGTTTCGCTCGGATCTGAAAAAAATATACGCAAGATTTTTGGTGATCATATTGCAACCGCCCTATATGCAATTGAAGAAGAAAATCCTGGCTTTCCCGGAGAGCTTTTACTTGAACTGCATCGCGATATTTATCCCAAAATTGATCAACGAATCTTAAAAAATGTTAATAACATTACTTTTTTTGGAGAAAAGAGGAAAAATAAAGACCAATTTTTATTTTCCGTGCATATAGATTCTGAAAAAAAAGCAACGTACCATTTCTCTCCGGCCGCTCTCGCAAAGAGTTTTGACGTGCCGATAGAACAAATTTTTAAGCCAAAAGAGATCATCGATGATATTTAAGACGCTTTTTTTAATGGGTATCTTTTCTCCATTATTTCCAATGGATTGGAACGAAAAGCCATCCCTTTTGATATCGTTTGAGAAAAAATCGACTATAGCACATATTTTTGGCCTCAAAGCTGGCAATGAATTGATTCTGCAAGCTCAAAATAATAAAACTGAGCAACCTTTTACCCCATTCTATAAGCATGAGATGATAAGCGGTATTCCTAAAATAATTCCTAAAAATTGGTGTACGTATAAACAAATAATTTTTGCTGATCCTGAAATGCGACCGATGTTTGCAATAATTCCCGTAAGCACCGAACAGTATAGATTTCTGTTTGACCGAAACAAAATTAATTTTGAATCATCTTCGAAAGTATATCTTGCGATAATTAAAGGAGGTTCAGCTACTCATGGCACTAAATGATCTTCTGACTTCTCGTAAGTCCCTGGGAATTTGGGGGTTTGGTGTGGTCGGTAAATCCGTTGCGCAATTTCTTACCGATTATCCGGTAAAATTATCGGTAATGGAGAAGCGATCACTTTCTGATCAAGAGAAAGAATATTGCACTCAGCATTCGATTACTTTTTTTAGTGAAGAGCAAAAAAGTGAGTTCCTAAATTCTAATGATGTTATCATCCCAAGCCCAGGAATTGATCTGCGCGATGACGCACATTATCGTTCTAAATTCTTAAGCGAACTAGACATCTTTTCTGAAATTTTTACAAAACCGATAATCTCGGTAACGGGAACAGTTGGAAAAACTTCAACAACCCATTTTCTTTCTACCTTTCTTTCTCAATCGATGCGAGTTGCAACCGGTGGTAATATTGGGACCGGGATGCTGGATTTAATTGCTCATCAAGAGAATAAAGATTGTGCTGTTCTTGAGCTCTCTAGCTTTCAACTTGAATATTGCAAAATGTTCGCACCGCAATTGGCAATTTGGACAAATCTCTATCCAAACCATCTGGACCGACACGGCACGATGGAACAATATTTAAAGGCAAAGTTGAATATAATGTGCAATCAAAAGAGTGGGCAACATGCCTTAGTGCCGGTGGACCTTTTAAAATTTGATGCGATTAAAAATTATTTGGCCTGCGCTCCGCAATTAGTATCTTTTTTTTCTGAACAAAAGATCGATATACATGAGTTGAATGCAATAAAAACGCATAAATTATTTTGGATTGAAGATGATAAAATAGTGGTGCATCAAAATGGCTTAACCAAACCACTCATTGCAATTGAAGAATTACCTAAGCATTCATTTGTGGAAAATTGGATTGCTGTTGTGGCCGCAGCAGAAATTTTAAATAAGCCTATCGATCCCATACGTACTATTTCTTTTGAATCTGATGTACTCAGCCATCGGCTGGAGGCAATTAAAACCAAACAAGGAATAATTTTTTTTGATGATTCCAAAGGGACCATCGCGCAATCGACGCTCGCGGCAGTTCGATCATTTAACAATCAACCGTTGGTATTAATGCTTGGTGGATTGAGCAAGGGCGTCGATAGATCTGCATTAATTGCTGAATTGCCATCCACGATCAAAGCGATCATTTGTTTTGGAAAAGAGGCTGATCAGCTTGCACAATGGTGCGCCGCGCGCAATTTCATACATTATTCTTGCCCAACCCTTGAAGACGCCTTTCAAGCATGCACCAGCTATGCCGACGCTCAAACGCCGGTTCTTTTCTCGCCCAGCGGCTCAAGCTACGATCTTTTTACCGATTACAAAATGAGGGGTAAACGGTTTAAAGAGTTGGTCGCGCAGCATTACACGATTTTATAATTATTGACCCATCTCTATATATTGGTGCCACGCCTCGTTTATTTTGAAAATAAACCTAGAGGAGTTATATGAAGTTCGTGCATCATTATTTTATTTTATTCCTTTGTTCTATAGCGCCAGCAGATCTTTTATCCCAACCTCCACGACTTATTATTACGTTTGTTATCGATCAACTTTCATGTTCGAATTTTATGAAGCTGTCGCCCTATTTTACTGGTGGATTTAAACGTTTACTTGAGAATGGTGTTGTGTTTAGGAATGCAACATGGCCCCATTCACTACCAAGTACGGGCCCAGGACACACGGGATTGGTGACTGGGACTATTCCATCGGTTCACGGCATTATCGGTAATGATTGGCCCGATCAAAATGGCAATAAGGTTATGTGCGATGGCGACACTCCGGAAAACGCGGCAGTTTTTTCACCTGATGGTTTTTATGATTTTGGTAAATCAACGCGCAATACGATGGCCGATACCGTTGGCGATCAAGCGATGATTGCATCAACGGCAGAGCGTCCGTTTGCTGTCTATTCTATTTCAGGAAAGAGCAGATCAGGAACTGCAATGGCCGGAAAGCTTGGTAAAGCAATTTGGTTCGATGATAACTCCGGGCAATACACATCGAGCAAAGCTTTTTTTGATGAACTTCCCACCTGGCTCACTTCATATAATGATCAGATCAAAAAAAAGATTACTGCGTATACGTGGCAACCGTATTTTATCACTTCTCATAAAGCATATTCTTGTACGAATCCAAATAGTAACAAATATGCGCGCGCAGAGGAGATTTTGAACGTACCCATGGAACTAAATGAGGAGAATCCAAAAGAATTTTATCATCTGATTGAAAGAACCCCCCTTTATCACGATTTAATTCTTGGCTGTGCCACAGAATGTTTAGATCACTGCCTGAAGCAAGATCCCGTGCCCACGATTATTTTGTGGATCGGATTGAGCGGCACCGATAAAATAGGCCACCTTTTTGGCAACAGCAGCAAAGAATATTGCGATATTCTTTATCACCTTGATGCACAACTTGATAGATTTATGAGAGAAGTTGGCACCAGAATTAACCCAGTCGATACCCTTTTTTTACTTACATCAGATCATGGCAGTATGCCAATTGTCGAACTCCTTACCGAAAAGAAATTTAATTTAGCAAAAAGAATTAATACGGTTGATTTAACAAATACCTTAAATAAAACTGTTGAAGAAAAAATCGGAATACAAAATCTTATAACGTTAGTTGATACGCCCAATATTTATTTTGATCAGAAAATATGGAATTCCCTGGATCAAAAAAAACAATCCACGGCCCTAAAGTTACTAAAAAAAACGATCCGTAAAACACCTGGCATTAAACAGGTATGGACCTACAAAGAGCTAGAAAAAGCTTATTTTCATTTGTGGGATAAGGGGCAGCTTTATAAAAATCAACTATTTCCAGGGCGATCAGGCCAATTAATTTTTCAGGTTTACCCGTATGTTTACGCAAGTAAATATACAACTGGCGCGGGACATAAAACGCCGTACGAATACGATATACACGTTCCGCTTATCTTCTATCAGCCAAACATTATTTCAGATAAACGGGTAGATAAACCGGTCTTAGTTCCGCAAGTAGCGCCGACCATTACCTCCATTTTGCAAATACCGCGCCCATCGGCTGCTTTATTTGGCGAATTGCCAGGTATTTCGCATTAAAAAACGTGCAATGAATTCGAGAGTAATTTACACTTATCGCAAATCATATAAACCTTTTGGATGCACCATGTTAAAAAGACACACAATCATATTATTCATTATGCCATTTTATCTGAACTCGATGGATGATAAACAACTTATACTTGGATCCCAATATTATTTTACCAGCGGTAACTTGCAAGGAACAATCGTGACCATTGAGGATACCGCTGAACGACTTATGGGTAGTACTTTTTTATTACATATAAAAAATACGTCGCTTAACGATCCAGACGGTAAACCTGTTAAAAAAGAGAAATCTTTAAGAAATGTTTACTTTGCAAAAGATGAAAACGGCCAAGGATATTTTATTGATTCTTCTATGGTTGAAAAAAAATAAAGGAAAAATATGTTGAAAAAATTATTAATTCTCAGCGTCATTCTACAGAATACTATTCTAGCCCTGGAGTACGAAAAGCAACTTGAAAATGAATCAGTTATCGTTTCACTGATAAAAATAATGCCCCAAGAAGAAATTGGTCTGCATTACGATATTTTTCCACAAGTGGTTTTCGCGCTTCAAGGCGGCAAAATTACGCGACTAGAAGCTGATGGCTCAACGACTGACGTTGAATTCCCAACGCAGCAAGCAGTATTTAGGCCTTCGGAAGATGAATCCAAAATTCATAGAAGCGTCAACAATGGATCTGATGCAATCGAGCTTATTATTGTACAATTAAAAAACCAACTCACTAAAAACCCATAAATGAACCTACATAATATTCAAGACGATGAACTTCTAGATATTGTAAACGATGAAGATAGAGTAATCGGTCAGCAATATCGCTCTGTAATTTATGTAAATAATTTACATAATTATCGTGGCATTAACGGATTTATTAAAAACTCTCAAGGACAACTGTGGATTCCGCGGCGGACGGCGCATAAAAAACTTTTTCCTTTAGCACTTGATACCAGCGTTGGCGGGCACGTAATGTCTGGAGAAAGTTATCTTGAAGCATTTGCGCGAGAGACGAAAGAAGAATTAAATCTTGATATTTCAGAATTAAAACATAAACAAATAGGTTATTTTACGCCAGCAAACCATTCAGTTTCCGGTTTTATGCACGTATACGAAATAGTATTGGACACAGAGCCGCATTATAACAAGGCTGATTTTATTGAATCATACTGGCTTTATCCGCATGAAATTATTGAGCGGTTGCATAACGGCGATAAAGCCAAAGATGATTTATCAAAACTCATAAAGCTTTTATATAAGTGCTGACGGATGTGGTTGTTCTTTCATTCATAAAGAATTTCATTGGGTTTTTATCTATGTTCCAGATGTTTTGCTTAAACGGAATGGAAATAGAATCCAGTTTTGAAGGTATAACTATAGCTAATTATTATGAAGCTGAAATTGATAGGCTTAAAAAAGAAAATGAAAGATTAAGAATAAAATATGCAAAAATAAAAAAAGAAAGATCAGAGATCACCACGGAAATGATTTCTTTTCGTTACAATTTTCTAGCGAGTTTGGACAGAGAAAACAAACTTAAAGATCTATTAAATGATAGGTCCAATAGTCCTTCCTTTAAAGAAATATGTGAGCGGTTCAATCGTGCTTCACTTCAAAACTTCTCGATGAATCAAGTTCGTTTTTTGAGCGCTGTCGCAAACCTTGGGGATGCGATGGAAAAATCTCGGTGGAAATTAATTGAAACCAAACCAATTGATGACTTTATGTGGATACATGATTTTACAACGAATTCTTTAACAAAAGCTCAAAAAAAAATAACTGAACAGAATGCTCAGATTGCTAATTTAGAAAGAAGTATTGCCAATAATTTTCAAATACCGAAACGATACGTGATGTATACTATTATCGGTACCTTAGGAATTACCTGGTTTTATACACAATTTTTCCCCTTACCTTGCGTGGTTCTGAAGTGAAACTAGAATTCGAGATTAGGGCTAAAGACGATTTATCAAGACTGTTAAACATTTGTATCTATAGTCCTCCAATCATCGTGAGTGATTTTTTACACAGTTAAAAATTGTATCGAACGATTATACGCTTCCTACGGTCAAGAAATTTGACAATGCAAAAGTTAATCGCGTTCCAAGCAGATGATTTGCTAGTGGTCCGAGCGTAAACGAACGATCTGGCGAAAAATATGGATCAAATTCTGCGTTATTATCCAGCATGCAATCGGCGCTATATGCTCCAAGTGCAGCTGCCCAAGGCAATCCGGTAGCGGCTGCAATATAATAGACCGATTTCATAGTTTGGTCTCTTCCGGCAAGCGGAAACAAATCTTTGCTGACGCCTATTAAGCCTGGCCACATATATTCAAATGAAACTGGAAAATGGGGATATTTTTTTTCAAAATAATTTTCAAGCAAAGCTGCTGTGCTCATATTATTATGCGTTTCTTTTTTTGCATAGGTATCAATCAGCCGAGCTCCGCCAAGAAGTAATCTGTTTTCGCCCGTAATCCTATAATAATGGTAGACCAAATCTGTATCCCACACCATGCAGAGCTTATCAGGAAAAATTTTCTGTATATCGGTATCAGAAAGCGGCGCCGAAATCATAAGATTTGTTTGCACATGATACAAATTGTTTTTTAAAGCGGGAAGCGAACGCGCAAATCGGTCGGTGCAGATAATAATGTGCTCAGCTTGTACCTTTCCTCCAAACGTCGTCACTACATGATCTTTTATATCGATCACCGGCGTTTCTTCGTAAATACGAACTCCGGTTTTTTCAAGCACCTTTTTCATGCCAGCGCAATAGCGATAAGCATGGATGCCAAACGTATCTGCGTAGCGCACCGCACCAGAATAATGCTCACCAGTTATTACTTGACCGATTTCATCATGCGTATACAAACGACTTTCATAATTAAGTTCCTGGCGCGTTTGATATTCGCGTCTAATTTCGTTTGTAAAAGCACGATCACTGGTGGCGACTACCAATGTATCCTGTTCTTGATAATCGCAATCGATTTCATGTTTTTTGATGTTTTCTTTAATGATGTGAACGCCCGAGAGTATGAAATTCCAAAGTTTTCTCGCTTCTTGGGCACCATACTTTTCTTTAAATGTGCGAAGTGGCAATTCCGAATCGGGCGTAATAAATCCAGAACTTTTTCCGGTTGCGCCGGAGCCACAGAAATTTTTCTCAAGCAGAACGACTCGCAGACCACGCTGGGCAAATGCTTGCGCCGCAGAAAGGCCCGCCATACCGCCTCCAATAATGACAACATCGGTTTTAATTGATTCTTTCAGAGGACGGACTTCATTTTTTTCTAAATACCAAAAGACTTGATCGTACGGTAATAAGTTTGGATAGTTCATGTATATTCCCTTTTTTTTCATATCTTCGAATTTAATATTGTAGCAAGAAAAAATAATCGGTAAGCTTGCAGCATAAGATCAAGTTAATACATTTTTTTATAGTCAAGCAGTTATTCAACTAAAAAAGGAATACATGATCAAACCAAAAATAATGACAATCTTGTGTATTTCAACCTTTACTTTTAACGTTGTTTGCCAGGATCCACAGTCCTTCTTTAAATCATGCAGAAAAGCTATTTACGGCTGGATTTCTGGATTTAAACCTCGAAGAAGTATGCCGCACGCCCATACTGCGAATGATCCTCGAGTAATGAAAATTTTTAATGGGCCATTCAAAAATGAGGAATTTTTTTTTGAACAGCCTCTTCCTAACTCCGCGGTAAATCTTTTTGACTTAAACGACCAATTTCCGGTTGGTTCTTATGTCCAAGTGATAAGTGAGCAAGATCTTAAGCCTCATTTAGTGGAAGAATTTAATAAATATCAGCGTGGTGAATTTTTAGGCAATAATGCTTTCTATAAAAGTGAACCTCTCTTTAAGGGAAGAATCTTTTATGGCACGCTTTTGAGTAATAAGCGATCCGTATGTATTCACGAAAGTTGGCTCGAGCAACCCGTTGGTGTGAAATAAAGAAATGTATATAGAGCAGAAGCGACTCAAGACCGATCTGCGTATTTTCTTAGGAGTGGTTTGCGCGCTCATTGTACTCGGATTAATTTTCGTGTACTCATCAAGTTCTGTTTTCGCGCTTGAAAAATGCGGATCAGCCCACTATTTTGTCAAAAAACAATGTTTTGGGATCCTGCTTGGTTTTTTCGTGTTATTAATTACCCGTTTTTTACCATTATCACTGATTGAATCTTGCTCATCTCTCTTTTATCTTGGCGCGTTAGGATTAACTGCGCTTACCTTTGTTCCCGGTTTAACTCTTAAAATTCACGGTTCAAATCGTTGGTTATCGTTGGGCGGGTTTTCTTTTCAGCCAAGCGAACTTCTGAAAATTACCCTTTTAATGTACCTAGCTGCCTATTTAACTAAAATGACCGGTAAACGCAATTCTATAAAAAGTTATCTTCCATTTTTGACTCTCTTTGGCGCTGGATGCCTTTTGCTGCTCAAACAGCCGGATTTTGGTATGACCGTAACGCTCACTTGCACCGTTTTTCTTATTTTTTTTATTATGCAAATAAACACTAAATTGCTTTTGAGCGGCGCAGCACTTAGCATCCCGGTTGGTACAGCCCTTATTTACATGAGAAGCTATCGATTAAAACGAATTACGACATTCTTTAATCCGTGGAGCGATCCGCAAGGTTCCGGTTTTCAACTTATTCAATCACTTATCGCTATCGGATCGGGCAGTTGGTTAGGCGTTGGGATTTCAAACTCTCGCCAAAAATTCTTTTATTTGCCAATGCAGCATACCGATTTTATTTTCGCCATCATTGCAGAAGAAACGGGATTTATCGGCGCTCTGCTCATTATTTTTCTGTATATGCTATTTCTTTATTTTGGTATGCGCATAGCGTCGAAATTGAGCAATCCCTTTGCCATGGTTGTAACGCTTGGTTTCGTGATCATGACGAGCCTACAAGCAACGATAAATATTGCGGTAACCACTGGCCTGCTGCCAACTAAAGGCATCGGCCTGCCCTTTATTAGTTACGGAAATTCCTCACTTATTTGCAGCCTTGCAATGATCGGCCTTATTATGAATTGCGTTGCCCACAATAGAAATGCGTAGCTTTTTTCTTTGAGCTTTTTATTAACATTAAATTCTTGCGAAGATTTAATAGAGTCTTATTCTTTCTATAAGAGTGGCGTTGTCAACGCCTCATTCAGCCCAAATTCTGGAGATAAAATAAATAGCTTTATGAAATGGTACACTCATCGCCATCATGATAATAGAGCTCAGCGACTTTCTTAAGATTTGGCAAGTTTGTAGCCCATAGTTTATATTTTGAATCAAGCAGCGCCGGACGAGTCGAATATAATTCATCTTCAGGGATGTTTCTGAATCGATTTACCGTATAATGAAATTCCAATTCCTCAATACTATCAGGCAAAGCCAGCTCAAAATTATCCACTGCCGAGGACCTAACCTTTAAACTCGTCAGATTGGTAAGTTCCTTAAAATTCTTAGGATGTGCTTGTTCCTTATTATTGCCATCATAAATGAAAGTCAATCGTTTGAGAGAAAGAGGTAACATGGGAAATTTAGATAAAGATTTATTAGAAACAGTAATTTCCTCTTGAGGAAGCGGGGCATAAACTATTTTCGTCTTAGCAAGATTGGGCAGATCTTTAGCTGACCATTTATAAAATATTTCATCAACAGTTGAAAGAATTTGATCATGATTAACACATTCTTTATTTGCAGGCCAACTTTTACCATAAGGGACCATGTAGGTCACTTCCAGTTGCGCTAAGCTTTTGGGTAAAATCTCTGACGAAACACGTTTATTATGCTTTCTATTTAGTTTCAAACGCGTCAGCCGGGTAAGGTGTTCCAGTGGTGGCCGTCTAATGACTCCTTTACCATCAGGAATCAATTCCAAAATAGTTAATTCCAATTCTTGGAGAGACTCCGGCAGATTTTGTCCAAAATCAAATGTATTATCAAGTTGAAGTCCTTTCAATGTCGAAAGCTTTTTTAAATGTGATAAATCACTCGGTAGGCAGATGCTAGTGTCGTTGCCGGTCACATTAAGTTCTTCGAGAGTCCCAGGAAGTTCGTATAATTTTGAACTACTTATATGATTCCCTTGAAGATTAAGTTTCTTAAGCACAGGAACAGGAACAAAAACCTTTTTTGATGGTCGAAAAACAGGTGGTTGCGCATTTCTAGTCTCATTAATTCGTGCAGCAAGAAAACCTTTTAAATCTTTTATTCCTTGATTTGACAAATCTAATGTGCCCGGTTCTGGTGAAAATATTTTAAGGCGAAGTGCAGTTTTGAATAATGTAGGTAGGTCTAGGGTGACATTCACAACTGAAGCTGCGTGTTTTGTTGAGTCGCTCACGGCGCCTTCTGGCGATTTCTGATAACTAAGCTCTATTTGCTTGAGTTGAGACTCGAATAGCTGCCCTTTACGCTTTAAGACAAACTCCTGTAATTCAAAAATCGACAATCGTTCTTCCAGAGGGGCCTCGTCTCTTTTGCGCAGTTCAAGATCTTTGTAGATTTGATCCAATTCTGCCTTATCGCTTTTTTCAATCAGCTCATTCAATGTAGTAAGTGATAAGCTTGAGAAATCTACGTTATCGCATTTTCTATTTTGATCTTCCATGGCTGTAAGTGTAGCTGCCATAAAAAATAACCAACCGAATAAAAAATTCATTTTCATAGAAGCATTCATTTAAAAAAAATAACATAATTAATCGCCCCCCCATTTTTATCACACAGTTAGAAACTTGTCACGATTTTTATTTTAAAGTTTGCTATTTTTTATTAAAAAAAAACATCCTATTATTCATGCTTTTCTCTTTTGCATTGAAGAACAACATATTTCTCGGATATTTCAATTGGTGCATTAAGAAAAAAAAAGCGAAAATAAACAATTAATTTTAAAGAATTTACAGTTCTCCCTTTCATTTATTTGCCGAGAAACAAATAGAAGAAAATATGAGAGTCCGGTTTACAAGAAATAATATGTAATTTTATTTTTTAATCGCTTGCTTCATTATGAACCCGAACGAATATAATTGAAATTAGTAGATAATATTAATAAATCGACTATTATTAAACAATAATTACTGAATGAATTTTTTATTGAATTTTAGCACATGATTTCTTCGCAAATTATTTTATTCACAGCCCTAACTTACGTCTTTGCTATTTCTGGGATGGAAAAACGCCCACAGATTTTTAGTTCATTTACAAATAAGGCGTTTACTAAGCGAATAATATATCAAAAATATGCAGGCACAGGATTTTCTTTGCTAGAAAAAAAAGATACTAAACCTGAGAGCATAAAACTTTCAACGCGAATTGCTGCATTACCTATTCCACTACAGCAAACGATTCTTTCCCGAGTTCCGGTCGATAATAGATTTGCTATTGATAGCAGCGTCTCGGTCCATGTAGAGAAAAGCACGATTAGTTTGTTTGTAGCAAAAGATACCGCGCTATCCCAAAATAATTTTTATGAAATTGATAAAACACTCTATGATTCATTTGCGGTTGGCACTCTCCCACCAAAAAAACAGGATAATGCAGTTTGGAAGTCCCTAGATGGAGATAAACTAACAATCATAGTAAGTGATCAAAACACAGGGCAACTTTCTCTGTTAAAGCGAGCATCTCTTGATGCCCAATGGCACGTAGATGAAGAATTTCAAAAATCTTCTACCTATACAGGAACTACTCATTCAAAATTACGAAACTATTTTCTAAAAAATGATCGCTTTCTCATTATGTGTTCTGGTCAATCAAAAGTGACCATGTATAATTTAAAAGATAACACAACAATGGAAATGTCTTATTTTTTGAGCAATGCAAATGATTATAAAAGCAACGCAAACTTGCCACATCTTTCTGGCATCAGTTTGCCATCTGAAAACGCGCCACATTTATTTCCCATGGTTACTAACGATGGCTTTCCTCATTACTTAATGAAGATTTACAATACTCAAAACGGGTGTTTTTGTTATGAAAAGCCCTTTCCACACAGCACCGAAATTTCCTCGCTTGGATTAGATTCTCAACCATTATTATTAAAAGATTTGCCTGATTCAACTAAAGATCAAATCAATAAATGCACCGAGTTGGCCAAGTATTTAGAAAAAGAGCCCAATGCAGCACGGTTGGTTGGCGAAGCTAGAGAGTTTTTAGCGTTTCGTTGGAAAGGGTCGAAAGATGGTGAAGCTATTGTAGCAAAGCTCTGCGATCCGAATTACATTCATAATAAATACAGATTGATTGCTTTTACGCAGCATGGACAATATGGAAATATTTTTAAGAGCGTTTATGAAAAAACTAAAGCGTGTAATGATCAAGAGCGCACATTCTTTTCAGGTTTCTATGAGTTTGCCGAGTTGTTTCTTCAAAATATGTACTTATATAAGTAAAAAAGTTACCATGAATTATTACTAGTTTTTACTTCTTAATCGACTGCCTCACTTTAAAAAAATCTTTCCATGGATCTTTGATTGAATCGAGCCTCTTAAAGATATTCTTTATCGTAAATTGTTGCGCAGATTTAATCTTATCGAGTTCTTGCCATGAAAGTGGCGTTGCGACCGGGGCTCCCGCGATTGGCCGGACAGCGTAGGGCGCAACGGCAGTTGCCCCGAATCCATTGCGCAGATAATCGATAAAGGTACGCCTACCCCTTTTTTTTATGTTCAATTCCGTCGTGATTGTTTTAGGATTATCTTCCGCTATTTTTTCTGCTATCGCGCGTGCAAATTCTTTTACTTCGTCAAAAGTTGCCCGCCTATTGAGCGGAACGGTAACATGCAATCCATGAGCGCCGGTTGTCATCACGAACGATTTTAATCCTAAACGATCTAATTCTTTTTTGACAATCCATGCAGCTTCTTTAACCACTTGAAAATCTTTGATGGATGGATCGATATCAAAAATCATACGATCTGGATTTTCTAATTTATCGTATTTACTGAGCCATAAATGAGGGGTTATGCAATTTTGATTTGCTAAATAAATAAGCGTTGCTTGATTATTGCACACTACATAATGCGTTACGCCCCCTTCTTGTTTTTTTACCGAAACTCGCTTAATCCACTGAGGAAAATATTCGGGGGAATCTTTTTGATAAAAACCATCATGTTTTATGCCGTTTGGATAACGCACCATCGTAAGTGGATGATCTTTCATATAAGGAATCATGTAATCGGCGATATCAAAATAATAGTTAATTAAATCGCCTTTAGTGATTTTTGTTGGAGCAAAAAGAATTTTTTCAGGATGTGAAATTTCAACTACATACCGCCCCGCCTTAATACTCATCCCTTCTTCCTTTATTTTTTGCGCGCACAGCGCGAATGACAAGCAATGTATGCTCGATACTAATACGAAAATAAATGAGCGAAAAATCATAACGGTATTTTTAATCCATCATACGCAATCATCGTAATAACCCGAACTCGATCTCCTAATTCATGGATGATTTCATCAGCCTCATGCGGATCCATGGCAGTAATTTCGGTGCCGCAGTGGGTAACGATCATGCGCGAAATTTTATTTTTCTTGCACCATTGCAATTGCATAATTATGGGCGCATGCCCCACCTCGGTATTATTTTTTTTCCGTACAAGCAGCGAACGTTTAATAATTGCGCCATCACCAATATAAAGATCCACCCCTTCAAGTGCTTTTTTTTCTTTCTTTATTTTGACGACATCAGGCACATAAAAAATAGTATGTTCATCATCAGAAATGCGAAAACCAACTGCCGGAGCTTTTAAAGAATGCATTACCTCAAACGCTTCGATCGTTAAATCTCCTGCTAAAACAGGATCGCCTGGCATTATCAGGCGGCATTCTTCAATTTCATATTTTTTTACTTCTTGCCAACTTTCAGGCGTGGTAAAAACAGGGCATGGCGTTTTGGGCGATAGGCCTCCCGCATGATCTGGGTGTGCATGAGTAATAAAAATTGCATCAGGATTAATAGTTTTTAGTTTTGTTTTCCAGTCAAGCCCGGCATCGATCATTATTTTTGATGTACCTGATTCTACGAGTAATGAAGAATGGCGTAAATGCCGCTTCGATTTTATTTTTATGTTGCCGCGCGTTCCAAGAAAAGTGAGTTTCATGACGCTTCCTCCTTGGTTATCTGTTTCATGGTTCGCCCAGTTAGTGCGGAGCGCTGATTAATTTTTGAGCGGGGTGTGCCGGGCTCATCATGCATTTTTATCATGAGCCATTGATTGTTTCTATCTGAATCCTTATAGCGGATAAGTGCATAATTGCCGTGAAGTTTTTTCCCGTCGAGGTTTACTTCTACTTGTCCATTTTTTAAGGCTGTGTTGATTGGGACCGGTTTTCCGTTTTTCATTTTTATATTTTTGTAGGTGCCAATATCCCACACCATGACCGTGCCGCCACCATATTCCCCTTGCGGGATTGTTCCTTCAAATGTTGCATAATCCAGGGGATGGTCTTCGGTCATAATTGCTAAATGTTTTTCTTTTTTTGTTGGAATGCCTTTTGGAACTGCCCATGAAACGAGCACTCCGTCGATTTCTAACCTAAAATCGTAATGCAGATGCGATGCAGCGTGCTTTTGTATCACAAATTTTAAATTTTTATCTTTCCTTTTATTTATTTTGAAATTGAGTGGTTCGCGCGTGTGCGAAAAATTTCGCTTGGATTGGTAAGTTATTAATTTGTTTTTCCTTTTATTAATCATCTTACCCTCGCATCCTTGCGCATTAATAAATATAATTCCGCTCAATACTATTACAATTTTTTTCATATTGTTCGTTTCTAAAATTAACGTTGTTATGAGTAGTAATGAAGCCATTCCGTTGTTCACTCTACTACCGTGCGCTTTCGCATCGCAAGAAAGCTTTACCTGCGGTGTTTATTTCTTAACATATTGATTAATTATCAGACAATAAAAACACAAAAAAATAAGAGGCGCCTTTTTAGGAGCGCCTCTTATTAAAATTTAAAAAACATTATATTTTAAATGTTTTTTACCATTTTTTTGACCGAATCTGAAAACGTTTGCGGTGCATTCATAAGATGCGTTTTAAGATTGCCAAAGAAATTCATTACCGTTTGTGCGTCGGCACCCTTATAATAAAGTACCCCCGCTGCTGCCGCAATTGCTGCTGTTCCGGTAACTGCCATCGTGCACCATGGGTGCTTTTTGGCAATCGTCGCAATTTTGGTAAATACGCCATTCTTATAAAGAACGTAAGAAATAGTACCAACCGTTAAAATTCCTACCGCACCAATTCCATAAAGTACCGCCTGATTTTCAAGAAGCGGCGCGAAAGATATGGTATCAAACTTAGGAAGTTTCCAGCGAGATTCGTCGCTTGCCAAGGTCGTCTTTCCTTGTAGCTGAATTTCAGGAGTTGAGTCAATTACTACTTTTGGTGTAGTTTCCGACTGCGCACTAACAGGCTTTATGAACTCCTGGGCACGTTTAACCATATCGCTCTCGGTAATACTTTTGGTGCTCTTTCTAATTGCGCCGAAAATAGTATCGATATCATAGCGCGCTGGGAGAGTCCCGCGCTCAGCAAGCTCAGCCACAGTAATTTCCGCGGCTTGATCCATAGCGCTTGCGCTCAATGTTGCTAAAGAAAGTAATACGATGCTCACTACACTCGCTTTTTTTGTCCATACTCCATGATGTTTCATGAGCATTTTTTCCTTTAGTTATAAAATTATACGTTTGAAGAATCACTGCCAGACGAATCTGCATTCCAAAACAACCAAAAAAAACCTAGCGCCGCCAGAACTGCCGCGGTAGTTCTTTTTGGGTTATTAACAATTGCAGCTTTAATTTTTTCAATTCTTGATTGTTCATGTTGTTCAATTTTTTTTACATCTTGTTGTGCACCAACAAGCCCATCGTTTTTTATTTCTGCTTTTTCTTGCGGTGCTATCACAGGCTTTTCTTCTTTTTGAAGAACGATTGGCATCGGCCGCGTTTTTGATTTTTCAATTTCTTGGAGTGGTTTTTGCACTAAAGGTTTTTCTGCAGGAACCTTTGGAAGCTGCTTACTGTTATTTTTTTCTTTTAACCAAGAATTAATTGCCTTGCGCCCATGCTTTTCACTATCTTGAATGTATTTATCATCAACCGCACGTACAAATGAAATGTTCAAAACAGCAACTATTAAAATAAATTTATTCATATTTTTCCAATCTAACTATTATTAGTTCCAGTTCATCGCGAGCTCAACAAGCAAACGCAATCCAGCTCCAGTCGCGCCTTTATCAAAATAAGCAATATCAGGAACTGCAAATGCGCTACCCGCAATATCAAGGTGTGCCCAAGGAATATCGTCAACGAACGATTGCAAGAAAAACGCAGCGGTAATTGCGCCTGCACGATATTTTGCACTTCCGCTATTGCATAAATCTGCAACGTCGCATGCGACTGCCGGTTTGAAATCGTCATCCATAGGCAAACGCCATACACGATCGCCCGTCGTTTGAGCAGCTTTTTCAATTTTTTCTGCGAGTTCATCATGTTGGCTCATGAGGCCAGTAAAGAACGGGCCAAGAGCGTAAGCGCACGCACCGGTTAATGTCGCAATATCGATCATCGCATCAGGTTTATAATGTTTGACTGCATAAGAAAGCGCATCTGCTAAAATCAAACGGCCTTCTGCATCAGTATTTTTTACTTCTGCCGTTTTTCCGTTATAAAAACGAATAATATCTCCAGGTTTTGTCGCGGTTCCGCTTGGCAAGTTTTCAGATGTGGGCACCAAACCGATAATATTTATTTCAGGCTTGAGTTGCGCGATAACGCTCATTGCGCCAATAACTGCCGCCGCACCAGCCATATCATCTTTCATTGTTTCCATGCTTTGCGCTGGCTTAATGCTTAAGCCGCCAGAATCGAACGTGATTCCTTTTCCGACGAATGCAATTGTTGGAGCATCTTTTTTAGTGGTTTTGTATTCAAGAATCGCTAATTTGCAATCTTGCTCAGAACCTATAGAAACAGCTTCTAATCCGCCCATTCCCATTTTTCTAATTTCAGGCTCACCAAAAACGGTCAACTTTAAATTATGATCTTTTGCAACATCTTGCGCATGGCTCACGAGCACTGTTGGCGTTAATTGCGAAGGCGGCATATCAACCCAATGACGCGTATTATTCACGGCCGCTCCAATAATTGCTCCCTCTTTATAACCACGCTCAAGTTCATCTTTTTTTGCATCTTTTGAAATCGACCAATCAATGGTCAGATTCTTGTTGACGCGTGATTTTTCATCAGAAAAAAACTCATCAAAACGATACGATGCCATCGTTGAACTTATGATAAGATTCTTCGCTAAATCAAAATCTGAAATCCCAAATAACTTTGATGATGGTAATTCAATTGCGCATGACACAGTTTTTCGCGCTTGCATCGCACGAATAAGAGACGCCGTTGCACGACGCAAAACTTCTATATCGACATGATTTTTTTTATTTATTTTTCCTAAACCAACACAAAAAATTGTTTTAGGATGACCATCTACCGAAATCGAAGCGGTAGCGATTTTGCTTTTTTGGCCCGCAAAATCGATTTGTTTCAAATACTCTTCCATTGCTGGAAAGTAGCGATTTGCCGTTTCTTGTAATTCACTAGAAAACGATTGGCCCGCTGGCATAAAGAATGCAATTCCTTGTGCCTTGGTATCTGCCACCAAATTTTCATTAAAACGAAATGTAATCATAAACGTTCCTCACGCATATTCCTTATTTTTTAAAACCTAAAAAATAGGAAAATAACAATTAAGAATCATGTTTTTTATTCTAGTTAGAGAGTATAACATGCAAAGAGCCGAGTTTCCACTCGGCTCTTTTGATAATCAGATCTCAATCCTACTGTTATCTTGTCCGACGCACATTATTCGGCACTCGTCGAGTGACGGATGTTTGTTTTGGTGCAGGCGAAATCAATTGTCGTGCCGAAGCCCTTTCGACTGGGGCAATTCTTTGAAATGCTGCGCTTCTCTTTGCCGGCGCCGGTCTCTTTATTGGCGTTGGACGCGGCGCAGGAAGATTACCTTTGTTTGCTGGCATGCGATAAACAAGACCCGGTTTTAGCTTAACCGGCTTATTATTTCTCGTTATAGGATTGCCGAATCTATCGTATCCCGGTTTTCCATTAGGATCTTCCACTAAGGTGACCGAAAGATTAATGCGAGCAAGCAGCGTATCAAGTTGGCTCGCAAGCAGTGCCCCTACCGGATAAACCCCACCGGCGGTCGCCATTGTTGGGTCAAACACGACGCCATTTGCCAGATCAACGTACCAGTTATTCAGCTTATCCTGATAATAGGCAAAACCCTTGTCGGTCGGGCTCAGCTGATAAACGAATCGATCGCTAGCAGCATCATAAGAAACCCTGCTGAGCGAATCGGAAAGAATTTTGCTCGCATCAGAATTGGCCGGAATTCCATGAACCATCGTTTGATCAACTGTTTGGAGCGAATCGGTCGATGGCAATTTGTGAACCAATCTTGTTTGCCCGCGACTATCGGTCACGACATTAAGCCCCCAAGCGCATTGCTTCCAATAGCTTAATTTCAATTTTTCCAGAGCGTTCACTTCGCATTTGGTTGGTTCGTTTGGATCAAGTACCATCGTATCGAAAACAAAGTCGTATGAAATCCCGCCATCAGTTATAGTAACCCAATGAGATTGCACGAGAGGAGAATAGCTTTTCTCCTGCTTTTTAAGCGTAATGCTACCAGGAGTTCCGTCCTCTTTTTTATATGAACCAGTGAATAAACCGTTGCCCGCAGGTTTCAATTCAATCAGGTTATGATTATAAAGAAGATACTGGAAATTGAGATCGGCCTGCCCATTCCAAAGAACCATAACAGGAGCGCGCGGAGCATCAGCTTTAACATACGCCCCATTCGTTCGCGCATAGCGCAAAATGGTAGAAAAAAGCGGGCCAGGATTGTAATCGGCCAAGAAGCTGGCCTGCTGATTATCTCCCACCGGCCAAACAGAATATTGCTTTACACTTCCATCATTATTTAGCGATTGAAGAATCAGTGCGGTGCGCCCATCATCGCTTCCCAACGTGTAGCTATACGATTTACCGTCCTTCGAACGTGCGGGGTTGGCCGCTGTCGACCACAAGTGATAGTTACCATCAGTGTCTAGATAAGATGCTACAAAAAGCCCGACGCCATCTTGCCCCGCAAGGAGAAGTTCATTTTTAGTTGAGCCTTTTTTAACGAAAACTTGATTTTCTCTCAATCGCGGTTTGCCATCGATATAGTACCCGTAACCACCAACAAGATCATAATAATATTCTTTACCTGCAGAACTTATTTTTACAAAATAGGTAGCTATTTCAGGATTATAATAAAAATCGTATTTCAGTGAGGCAGATGTCGGCAAATTAGCTGCTTTTACCGCTTGCGCACTTTCATTGGCAACCTGAATCTTATTATAATTATATAGCGCATCGTTCAGAGCTTGGACAGCTGCTTTGTCTTTAGGGTTTTTTGCAAATCTTTGCTGAGCATTGCCTAGATTTATTCGCTGCTGGCCAAGCAACTTTTCCATTCCGCCCGCTTCGAGCTTGATCATAGAATCGGTTGGAATCGAAGGATGATCGGTTGCAATATCAAGGCTCTGTTTACCAGTGGCATCAACAACAATTCCCGCATACGCGCGGAGATTTTCTAGAAGCCAACCGGTAAAGCGACCTATTACAGCACCATTACTATCGTAACTCATGCCGATACCGTTATCTTTGCCCGGCTCACCAACATTGTAATCAATAAACACTTTTGGCGTTGGTGCTTGCCCCGCTTGTGCATCAGGAGATTCAAAATAATATTTTCCATCGCCAAGCAATTTTAGATAACGGGGTATTGGCATTTCTAAAAGATCTTGAATATATTGCGCACTTTTTATATTCGCAATCGTATTTGCAGAAAGCGACGCATAAATTTTCTCTTCAGCTTCTCGCTCTTGCGCAATTTGTTTTCTTTCTTGTTCTAATTGGGTGAACCATGCCTGCGTAAGCGCATTAACGCGATCCTTTAATCGCGTAATGCTAGGATTATTACTGCCCCATGTTTTTTCGAGATAGGAAACTATTTTCTCTAAAAAACCTTGCGCCGTATCAAGCGACGGATCAAATCTTTGCAAGTTCCCTTGATATGATCCTCCGCGATCATAAAGCGCACCTGAAACAAGACTGATAACAAGCTTTGTATTTTCATTTAATTTATTTCCATAAACCCACTGGTTCTCGTCATCGATTGGCCCTTCTATCGTGACAAAATAGTTTTTGATGCGGCTTTGAAGTTCTTGTGGTTGCAATCTAAGCGGATCGCTAATATCAGTTGCATCGCCATAAATATAGGCTCCATTTTTCAAATCATCTTGTGAAATGAAAAATCTAAATCTGCCAAACATCGTATTTTCATTAAATTGCTGTTCAGCGACCGTTTGAAGATAAGCGCCTTGCGTTGCCTGAATATTTTTTAATAAATTCGGCAAATATTTTTTTGAACGCTGTGCACGATCTAAAAGCTGATCAAGGTCGGAAATGGT
The DNA here is from genome assembly GCA_036260945.1 of Candidatus Babeliales bacterium. NCBI lineage: Bacteria > Candidatus Babeliae > Candidatus Babeliales > Candidatus Babeliales bacterium. The sequence continues at coordinate 391,507 of DATALT010000002.1, read as the reverse complement.
ACCGATTACTTGGCCAGATTGTTGCGCATCATGCACTTGCCCATTTGATAAACTAACTGCATAGCGCTGCGGCGCTGCCAAATTATATTCTTGCCCAAGATTTGAGGTACCATCTTTATCATCAGATAAAACAAAAAATTCTGCCGGCCAACGATCGGTTGTATATACATAACTACCATTTTTCAAGTCATCAATACTCGTTGCATACAATTCAATATTCTGAACTTGATCGGTTGTAAAGCGATAAGGCCCGAGCTCAATTTTTAAAAGCGATGGATCTTTCAGCATGCTATTTTTCCATGCTGTGAAAATGCCATCCAATTGTGAGCGGAACTGCGGCGCTTTCTGATTAATGAACGCACCAAGATATACTTTAGGATCTGCTGGATCAACAACTAATCCCTGATCTGAAAGCGCCCATTGTGCGGGAAGCGGCAATAGTTGTGCCGCCACTGTCGATTTTCCGTCAGCAGTTTTTGCGCCCGCATTAGCCAAAGCTTTTTGTTGATCGGGTGTAGGTTTTGTAGGATTTATTTCAGGATTCATAAAGAGCGTATAAAGCGCAGTTTTATCGCCTTTAAAAACAACATCTCCATATTGTGAATTCTCTTTAGAGCTTGCTACCAAGCGAAAACTTCCCGTGGGTGATTTATATACGAAGAACGGGCTTCGCTCTGGCGCCGGGTTCAGCATTTTATCATAAAAGCGTGAAGTAATAACGCTGACAAAAAATTTCACATTATCATCTGGCAGCTGCCCAACAACTAAGTTTTTATTTTCATCAATAATAAGCGGAACAACATAATCTGTCGTACCATTTTCAATTAACGGAGAATCGACTTTATAGACAAATACTCCGGCATCTGCCAACTGCTTATCAATCGACAATTGCACCGTGCCAATTTTAAATGGGCCATATTTCAGTTGCTCAGAAACATCTTTCCATTGTGCATCATAAACAGATTTCATTGCAGCTGCTTGCACTCTAATATTTTCATCAATAGGAAATTCGGCCTGAGCTAAATTAGCATCCACTTTTGAAGAATTGCCATCGTACGTATAAACGTTTCCAGAAATCAAACTTACCATCCTTAAATCGCTCGCGTTCGGCGTAAGTTGTAAAGAAGGAGTTCCGTAAGGCGAGCCGATAGGGCTCGGAGCTAAGAGCGGTTGCAAAACCGTTGGCGCTTTAGGATCAATAAGCACAACATAATCACGCAATAAAGCGCCTTGCTTACTATCGGATCCTAATTGCTTAACAATCGCTTGAATATCTGGCGTGTCTTTCGTTTGGTAAACAAAGCCCGTTGGCGGAACTGAATAAGAAACATACGGATAATTAGGAATTGCTTTTGCTACCTGTCCGCTTGAAAGCTGTTTGATCTGATCATCGCTCAACGCAGAAAAACCGGTAAGATTGAACGGACCGAACGCATAACTATTTTGCAAAACGTTGATCGTAGATTCTAAAAGCTTTCCGTACCCTTCACCCTCTCTGAGGGTAAATGCACTATTTTTATTACTCGTTTGCTCAAAAAGATCTGCTACTACAACGTCACCTTTATAGCCTGTGGCCTGTTCACGACTTTCCTCATAAACAGCACCTGCAATTCCTTGGCGCGCACTGCCACCTAATTGATCTAGATATTCCTGCACAGGAAATTTTGCTTTACCTTTAGGATCTATTTTCAATAAAGGAACTGCAGGATTTTCAGGGTCGGCTGGCAATCCCGCATTGATAAAATGATAACCAGAGTTAAGATGCAACATACGAAATGGAAAACTTGGATCGGTTATCGCAATGGGCAAATTATTGGGCCCAAGTTCACCATAATCGGAAATTGATACATAATAATTTGCATTTTGCAGAAAACTATCGGTATCAGCATCATCATTTCGCTTTGAAACTTCTGAACCACTTTGCGCATTAATCCCTACATACAGCATAAATGATGAAAGCGGAGCTCCGTCATTAATGAACGCTATCGGTACTTGCATCCAAATAGTTCCGAATGACTGCGGCTGTCGAAGCTGATCTAACTGCGCTTTGCGATTCATTGCTTCAGTTATTGGCCCGATAACAAAATTGGGTATAGCAAACGCAAAGCCGGAAATAATACTTGTAATGACATGTTCTTTTATTATGGCTTTTGCTTTTTCAATTGCTTTTAAATCAAGTGCTTCAAAATTTCCAGATTTTTCTATCCACTCTTTTTTTGCTGCATCATAATCTTCGTAGGAAGTGCGCTCACTCTCTTGCGCATTTTTTAACGCAGCTTCTTTGCTATCAACTACTTCTTTTGACCAACCATTCTTTTTTGCTTCGGCTAATTCTTCTTTTGCAGCTTTTGTTTTCGCTTGAGCGTCTTTATAATTTTTATTCGCTCGATCATATTTTGATTTTGAACTTTGGCGCTCAGAAATTGTTTGTTCTTTTTGCGCTTCTTCAGTTTGTATTTCTTGTTCTTGGAGCTTATCTTTCGATTCCAAAGCTTTTTGCGAATCGCCACCATTTTCGTCTACTGAAACTTGTTGTTGCGCTTCAGAAAGTTTTGCTTGCTCTTCGTTCACAATTTTAGTTTTAGCGTCTATATTTTCCTGAAACTTTGCATCCAGATTTTTCTCAGTTTGTACAACTTTTTCTTGAGTAGGTTTTTCTAAATCGGTTTGGCCAGTTTGTTCAATATAATTAGCATCTTCTCTGGCGCTAGCAAGCGCATCTTGAGCCTCTTGTATTCCTTTTTCTTGAGGCGAAAGCGGCTCTGCTTCGATTTCTACATTCGGAATTTCGAGTTTAGGAGCTTTTATGGGAAATTTTTCAAAAATATCTGCCCCAACTCCAAATTTTTCGAGCGTTGCCTTACTTAACGAAGGCAAACCTTTATCTTGAGCAATTTTTTCAACTTGCGTAGCAAAGTCTCCTTTCGCTTTTGATAGGAACGTTTTGAACGATTGAGGACTCTCCGTTACGAACTTACCGTTTTCAATGCTTGTGACATCGCCATTTTTAAGCGCAGCTTTGAGCTCATCCTTAAATGCTTGCTTTGCATCTTCCGGAAGATTCTTTATATCCTCAACGCTAACTCCCATTGAGTCTGCAACCTCTCGCGTTAATGCCTCAGCTTCGGCTTTACCTATAGATTCTGCGCCAACAACGCCAGCTTCTTCAGCCGCTTCGCGCACAAGTGTTGATTCAACACCTTCCATTGAAAAAACATTTTCAACAAGAATCGAGCTGAGTAATAAACTCAGCAAAATTACAACAGTTCTTTGATTGGCCATTACGCTCTCCTACGCTCATTTTTTTAACCTGGCAGCAGCGTAACATAGTTAAATTCAGTGGTTCAAGAATTAAAAAAGGGCGCACTTTACATGCGCCCTTTTTTAGCGTGAGAGGTAGAACAATTTTTAAAAACCTAAACCAAATCCAAAACCACCAAGCGGTGTTCCTACATCAAATCCTATTCCTGGGCCATAATAACCACCGTAATAGTCATTGTAATAACGACGACCATATGCACGTGGATAGTAATAATCGGCATCATCATAATAGTATTCTGGCTCGGTATATTCTCGCACTATTTGGCGGGAACGTGGATAGTACTCACGAGCACTATAAGGCCGCATTCTTGCTGGAGCATTTTGCTCAATCGTCTCATCAATGATCTTGCCAAAATAACGCTCAATATAATCTTTCATTTCATCTTTAGTGAGAATGTTATCATTTTCTTGTATTGCTACACCGCCATGAAAAAGAACTAATTTGCTACCGTTTTCTTTTGCTGCTTTATATGCCATGCCAATTTCCGGAAAGCGCGAACTATTTACCCCGACAAAAGCAACCATTGCATCTTTATAACGAGGCTTTTGGCTTAATTGCAAAAATGCTCTTTTCATGTCTTCTGCTTTGGTTTGATCATTAGCTGCTTCGTGCGAATTGAAATGAACTACTGCTAAATTATGGCTATTAAGAATCGAGCGGAATTCATTAAGCGAGCGGGGAATAAATAATTCAGCAAAAATAGTTTGTGAACAGATCGCTGCAACAAGCAGAACTATTTTCATATTGAGTATTTTCATAAAGATCTCCTTATTTTTTTATATCTGATAGTACTTTTTTGCATGGTTTATTTTGTATTGCTCCCGAAAGCACGTTTTCGATAAACAGTTGAACTTTATAGATATATTTATCAGGAATAAAAAAGACAGAATCAAAATGCCGTCGTCCCTTTGTTATCCAAAGTCTTTTGTAACCTGCGGCATTATCATATAAATGATGTGCAGCTTCTACCGTCACTTTCTCATCGTTGTAACAGTGAATTAAAAAAACAGGTGCAGTAACACTCTTAATAGATTCTGCAGGATTTACCGGATAAATATACGTATTAGTTGCTGTCGCATTTAGTTGGGCAACCGTTTTTAAAACCGATTTAAGGAGTGCTTGCACATAGGAATTGAACGCGTACCGTTCCAGAAATTTTTTACCTGGTAAATCGAACGTGTAACCCATGAAAGAAAATTTAAGATGATCCATGCACCGTTTTAAAATATTTTCGCTTGTATCGTAGGGGCAATCAAGAATGAGAGCCTTAAAGAAGGGATTTCCCTGACGCTCAGATGCTGCTTGCGCCTGAATAGCAGCAACCGCCCCCATAGAAAAACCGTAAGCTATAAGCGGCACACCATTCAAATCTTCACGCGCGCGCAGATAATTTACCGCACCGGCAACATCAAGCGCTTCATCACGGCCAAAGGTGCAGCAATGCTCTGCTTCAACATGCTCACCATGAGCACGAAAATCAAAAATCATTACATTATAATCGGGAAAAATAAGGCGGCGCATGAACGAAATATCAAATTTATTGCACATAAATCCATGGCAAACAACAATAGTGGCCTTTGCACCAGGCTTTTTTACCAAAATCCCATGACGTTCCAGCGCTTTGCAATCGGTACCCGCTTGCGAAACAAAGGTAACATATTCCATTTGCGCGCCGTCTAAATATTTGGTTTGGTTATCAAGAACCACGCGATCGGGCATAATAGCGCTAAATGAGCCGACTACAACAATCGACCACCAAGCCACCAAAACCACTGTAAATAAGCCGAAAAGTAAGCGTTTGCCTACCTTTTTATACATACGTTCTCCCCTCGCTCGCTGACATATATATGAAAATTTTAGCATTAAATCATTTCTATTTGCAATATTAACAAGTAAAAAAGAGAGCGGGTTTGATATTCCGCTCTCTAAATTATTTATCTACGATTTATTAAGAAAAACTAGGCGTCCTCTTGGTCTAAAAGCTTATTCATTAACTCCTCTAATTGCTTACGGCTCATCGGCTGATTAATGCGCGCTATCATTTTTTGATCTTTAAAGACCATCAAACATGGAATCGTTGGAACATGGAATTCCTGCGCAATTTCGGGCGAAACGCTCGTATCAACCTTTAAGAAAGCCACTTGTTCTGCAAATTGTGCTGCCACTGCCGATAGACTTGGCAACATTCTCATGCAACTTGGGCAATATGGGGCATAGTAATCGATAACTACTAGCCCTTTTGCAGCGTTGATTATTTCTTTTAGCTCCTCTAATTGCTTAATTTGTGGAACTTCAACTCTTTTTTCAGCAATAGTTGGTTTACTTCTTTTTTCTAGTTCCCGAGCAACCGTTGTATTAAACCCATGCTCTTGAAGGAACGAGACGGCATCAAGAGCCGCTTTAATACCATCGCCTGAAGCAACGCCTGCTTGGCGATAGCGATGATCAGTCACATCACCTGCAGCAAAAACACCCGCCAACGAAGTAGCCTGGGTGCGATTTGCTAATGAAATGGTGCCTTCAGCATCCAATTTAAGATATTCTTTGAATAATGCAGCGTTAGGATCGTGGCCGATAGCCAAAAACACACCGCTCACCTGCAGAGTTGATTGCGTATCGGTTTTGGAATCAAAGATTTCAACGCCGGTAACCAAATCGCCGTCCCCAATTATTGAACGAACTTGTGTATTATATTTAACTTCAATGTTTGCATAATCGTGCAAGCGTTCTTGCATTGCCGCAGCAGCACGCATACGATCTTTCCGAACTAAAATAGTTATTTTTTTGGCATAAGCAGCTAGTTGAATCGCCTCTTCTATCGCAGAGTCGCCTCCACCGATAACAACCACCTCCTTATCTTGATGAAATGGTGCATCACAGATTGCGCACGTGGTCACGCCCTTGCCCCAATATTCTTGCTCACCTGGAATACCCAGCGTTTTTGGGGTAGATCCCGTTCCAATTATAACTGTGAGTGCATAGAGAGTTCTGCCATTCTCAGTAACTATCTGAAATGGCCATTGAGAAAAATCGACCCGCTCAACAGCATCACTGATAATTTCTGCACCAAACTGAACTGCCTGTTCCTGCAAATCTCTCATAACGTCTGTTCCCAGAATTTTCGGTCTACCAGGCCAATTTTCGATATAACTCGTTTCGGTCAACGCTCCGCCTGGTTTATTTCCCGCAATAACGATCGTTTTTATTTTCTGGCGAGAGCCATAGAGCGCCGCGCTCAGCGATGCTGGCCCAGATCCGAGTATGACCAAAGGCACTACCCCATCATGTTCACTAATTTTATTCATCGAAAAATCGAATGGCGATTTATTTCGCCATACGTAGTACAATGCGCTCGTTCCACTTGCGCCAAGCAGAAAGACTCCCAAGAACAAGGCAACTTTCAACATCCGATTTTTTAGCATACGCACATCCTTACCCACAATTATTAAAAAATTCTTCCAATTATGTTTCAAGATTGACAAATAAATAAGTAGTTGTGTACCTTAATACCCGTCGTTAATAACAGTATAATTAACTCCTTTAAAAAAAGGCACAAGCGATGAAATTATTTTTGAAAATGATTTGCGCTCTCGTTATCACCGTAGCAGTAGCACCTTCAGTTTCAGCAGCCGATAAAAAAGGCTCATGCTGCAGCACTGAAATGACTAAAATCGATGCTGACAGCTCGCTATCAGTTGGATGCACTTTCTTAAAAGCTTTCAAAATTGCGCTCCCTTACGCAGCACTATTTGCGTATTACAAGTATTTATTCAGCGATGCAAAAACGCCAGAAAACAAACTTGTTGATCTCTGCGTCGGCGTTTGGGTTTATGAGCATATCAAAGATCAAGCAAAATACGTACAAGGCGTAGTAGGCGATTTTGTTGGCAACACAGCGCAACCCGCTTGCTAATCAATTAGCCAATTACCAAGATTTAAGCCCCCACTAAAAATGGGGGTTTTTTTATTTAATTTCCCTTTGCTATTTGCCCACCCAGATTGACTTTTTTTTGTTCTCAGGTACGATATTTTCTACCGCCGAACAAAAAAATAAATGGGTTATTGCAAGAGGAAATCTAATGAAATTGACTAATAGAATTAACATATTGTTGTTGTGCGTGATCGCATCAGCCCCATCAATCGTCACTTCTAGCATCTATGCAAACCCAAAAGCGACTCCTACAGAAGAAAAAGCATCTTCAGAATCGACACACCAAGAAAATTCAGCTCCAGCCGATAGGCAACTACTGGAGGACACGATCGAACTTCATTTGCGTTCAACCCTGGAACTCTATAAAAAGTTTGATTTTGCGCTAGAAAATTTGGCGCAAGTTATCAATAACAATCAGATCCGTGGCTGCGATAAAACAAAGGCTCTTGAGCATATAAAAATGCTCAGATTCAACATTGCACAATTGCAAGGCACCAGCGCCTTAGTAAACGACCCGATGAGCATTAAACTCCTGAACGTGATTTTTAAAGGACTTGCTGACCATTTAAGATTTGTGATCAAACAAAACTTTACTCAGTTTCCAGAGCCACAATTAGAAGATCTCATAAAAAATACGGTTACTCGAAACGCGCCATCTATTGATTCTCTTAAGCTGGATATCGAAGTTAACGAAAAGTTGATGAATTCAATCGACGTAGAAGCAAATCGAGTGGGATTATCTCTTTTTAATCGCGCTTATCGCCGTGTTGAAAAATTTGCTAACGATCACACGCTACTTTCAAAAGGCGGTGCACTGCTTGCTGCAGGAGTCCTCGCCTATCTTCTTATTGCAAACCTTCCCGATAAGATAGCGCCAGAGTGGTTTACAGCGGCCAGAAAAAATACGATTGGTCAAGCTCCAAAAGTGGCAATCGATGGGACTCTCGCTAACGAAGACCATCTCAATAAAGCTGGCTGGATTCAATACTACGGACAAGAACTTGGCTTCCTTAAATTAACACTGCCGCCAATGATTACTTGGGAATTGATTAGGGATCCCCTTAAAGAACGATTTGACGAAACTAAAAAATGGATGAGCCGAAAATGGGAAAATGTACGCGCATACTTGCGCGGTGGACCCGTAGTACGCAAAACCGATCCATGGATGATTGATCCTCGCTATCGCTTCAAAGATATTATAGGAAAAGATCACATTAAAGATCAGCTCAGCCGCATAGTTGAATATTTCCGCAATCGTGAAAAATTCAATAGATCCGGCATGAAACCACCAAAGGGATTCTTGTTTGCTGGCGATACACGAACTGGTAAAACTTTTATGGCTGAAGCATTTGCGGGCGAACTAAAAGATGCATTTGGCGAGAACTTTAATTTCTTGAGTTTCGTCGCTGCAGACATTCTAAGAGATGAGCATGGCCTCAGTCGTGTAATGTTCTATGCTCGCTATTACGCACCATGTGTTCTCTTTATTGATGAGATCGATATGCTTGGAGCCCAACGTGATAAAAATGCTGCGCTCCTTTCTCAGTTATTAACTGCAATGAGTGGTGTAACAACTGATGAAGATGATGCTCGTCCTGTTATCATGCTCGCCGCAACAAATGCTCCCCAGAATTTGGATTATGCATTATTGCAACCAGGCCGATTTGAAAAAACACTTTGGTTTATGCACCCAACCTTAGAAGAACGCCAATATTTCTTGCACAAAGAGCTCGATAAAATCGGGATTATGACCGTTGATGCAGATTATCTGAAGAAACTTGCGCAAGAAACTGAAAGCATTTCTTTCGAAGCTCTACGCAGAATAATTGCTACTGCATTACATTATGCAAAAACCGAAGGCGAGTCACTTAACGAATTTCATTTGGAACGAGCATTTGACGAAGAAACGCGCCTGATTCTCTTTGAAGATCCTCGCCTACCTGCACACGAAAAACATTTAGTTGCGATTCACCAGGCTGGTCATGCACTAGCAACAATGCTTCTTGAAAGTTCGCAATCGGTAGCAAAAGTTACTATCTGTCCAGTAAATATCAAGCCAAAAGAAGAGCCAACATGGATGAAATACGTTCAGGAAAATGAAAAGCAGCGAGAGACTGTCGAGAACGGAAAAGTATTTACATGCCCCAAAGATGGTAAGGGTACGTACAATTCTCACGATGAGTTAATTGCTCAATGCAAAATCGATCTTGCTGGTCACGTTGCTGAAAAATTAATCCTTGGCAATAGTGGGTATACGTACCATAGACACGATAATCAAAAAGCACTTGCTATGGCAAAGTATATTGTCTTTAAAGGAATCAAAGAAAGCGAATTGCCCAAGGAGCAATGCAAGAAATTACAAGAAGAAGCATATCAACTTATGAATCGTTGTGAAAAAGAAGTTTCAGATCTTCTTATGCAGCATAAAGATAAAATTGAGATAACAGCGCAAGCGCTTGAAAAATACTTGAGCTTAAGCGGCTATCATCTTGAATTGATTATGCAAGGCAAACCGCTGACTAAGCCAGAGGCTTCAGAGCAACCAACAGAAGCTGATGCACCTTCACCGTCAGCAGAATCTGCGCCTTTAGCTACCGCAGATGTTAATTTTTGAAAACAAAAAAAAGCGGCTCGCATATTTGCCAGCCGCTTTTTTTACTATACCTATCTATCAATAAGTGAAAGTCGAAATGCGTAGCGCCCTTCTTTAAAGGTCGCGTTCAGCCACTCTTCGACACATTGTACCGTTGTTTTAAAATCTACATAATCCGCGGAGAGAGATAATACATTTGCATTATCATCCTCTTTTGCGATGCGTGCAACAATTGGTTCCCAAACAACAGCAGCGTATATTCCCGGAAATCGATTTGCTGCAATCGCCATCCCTACACCCGATCCGCAAAGCAATACTGCGCCTTGCACTTTTCCGTTTTTAATTTCCTCAACCGCTGCATGCGCAGGAACCGGATAATCTGCGCGCTCTGCGCTTTTCACGCCTACATCAATCCACGTAACGGAACAACCTCCAAATTGCGAAATTTTTTTTAATTGCTCTTTATAAAAATAACCACGATGATCTGCGCCAATAGCCAGCGTTTTATGCATTTTCGCCTTTCTACAAATTACGTTTTAAGATCGTAGGCCAGAATATTAGATTCTTTGTGAGGTTCGCTGATAGCTTCGCCTTCTTGTGTCAGATACCAGCGCACTGAACCAAATCGCGTCATTTTGGTAAAGCAAAGATCAAGAGTCTTTGTAAACGGCGAAATTAATCGATTACTATTGCAATCAGCCGCATCAAATTTTACCAAATATATTCGTTTGAATTTATTGAAGCGCAATCCAAAAAAGAGTGCATATTCACTTGGCAAGTCATCAAGATGTTTCATCTGAACAGGATGGTGCGTCTCATCATCAATTTTCATAGAAACTGAGAAACTTGAATTGCCGCTTGCAGAATCGATCTTGCATGAATCGGATTCACTTACTAAAAGATAAAAAGAAATAAAATAATTATTTTCTTCAAGTTGACGCCTCTCAAACTCAATAGCATTCTCAGCACATAATTCATTTTTTCGCGCGTGCACGCAAGCATATTGGCAACGCACATCATCAGAGAGCCATAAAACATCGAAATGGCCAATTGTATCAAACTGATCATATAGATGCAGCGAACGAATATATCGCGCTACAAGCTTAGCTTCGTAATTAATGGTGCCAGCTTGAGGAAGCTGCTCGATTGCCCACCGGGAATAGCGACAAGAGGAAAGAAAAAAAATAGATAAAACAATAATAGCTCTGGCCATTATCACTAGCTTCATTAAAATGCCTCTTTCTTTTACTCTATAGACGGGCAGCACGTGTAGGTATCCTAAAAAAATCGCTTCTTATTGACAAGAGAACCATGAATAGTATGAAACAATTTATCCAGCTTCTTTCATTGCGCTATCTAAGAGAGGCCACTGAACAGCACACGCTTGGCAGCATGGTAAAAATTTGTTTTTTTTCTATCGCGCTCGCGACCGGTTCACTTGCCCTGATCGGATCGATCATGCGCGGCTTTGAGCAAGCAGCGCATAATACGTTGCAGAGTATTCATTCAGATATTATTATCGAACCTCATGGCTTTCCTCTCGACGAAAGATTCATAGAAAAAACCTTAAACAACTATTCACAAATTATTGGCTATAGCCCTTCAAAAAGTGGGCATGCAATGATAAGTGCAATAAATGATAACAACGTACCTCAAGCAATTATCATTAAGGGAGTATCTCCAGCTCAAGAAGCAAATACTTCTTGCATTGAACAGATGATCATTGCACCCAAAACAAAAAAAACACTGAAAACTCTTTTAAATGAACCATCAATTATTATCGGCTCTAAACTCGCAGAGATGCTCAATGTAACGTGCGGCCATACGGTAAAATTATTTTACGCAACCGATTACCAATCGATTGGAAAAAAAATTCATCTAGATACACAAACGGTTAAAATTGCCGGCATTTTCAAAACAGGAATTGATGAGTTTGATTCGTCAATGGCATTAAGTTCTTTAGAATTCTTTGATCAACTTTTTGATCAAGAAATAGATTCAATAGCGATACGTCTGCAGAAAAAAACCGATACAACATCGGTTATACAATCGCTTAAAAGGGAATTACCCTATCTCGTCCTTTCTTGGAAAGATTTGTATCCAGCTCTTTTTTCAGCGCTTAAATTAGAACGTTTTGCCATGATGGCTATTTTACTTTTAATAATTATCATCTCGAGTATGACGATTGTTGCTCTTATGTTCATGCTTATCACTCATAAAAAATCTGATATAGTGATTTTACGCGCAATGGGAGGCTCGGTACACCAAATTCGAATTCTATTTCTTGCAATCGGAACCTGCATAACGCTACCTGCAACTATTGCCGGATTAATAGGCGCATTCTTAATTGGTTTTATTTGCAAACACTGCATTCATTTGGAACTGCCTGATACTTATTATGCAACCAATTTGCCAATAGATCTTAACCCCATCCTCTTTATAGCTATTGGTTTTTCTGTATTTACCATTTCCCTTATCGCTTCTTGGTTACCGCTCTCAAGTCTCAATCGATTACGTTTATCATCCCACTTGCGGTAAATTATTAGTGCAAAACCGAACATAATAAAAAATTATCGGACAAAAAAGGAGTGGCTTGTGAACTATTTTTACGCAAAGTTAACATCTCGATTACCACAATCTGATCTGAAAAATAAACGTGTTTTATTGCGTGCCGATTGTAACGTACCAATTTCTAAAGGCTTGATTAAAAACGATTTTCGCTTAAGAGCTTTGCTGCCAACGTTGCGTTTTATAATCGAAAAAAAAGGTCGGATCGTTATCGCCACCCATTTAGGCAGACCGAAAAAACAGGAACCGGAATTTTCCACGCGGCAGCTCATTCCATGGTTTGAAAAAAACAACCTGCATCTGGAATTTGCACAGACGATTGATGAAGCAAAAAAATCAACTGCTCAAATCGTTTTACTCGAAAATCTTCGTTTCTTTGCTGGAGAATTAAACAACGACGCTGATTTTGCAAAAGCACTTGCTTCATGCGGCGATTATTATGTGTGCGATGCTTTTGGAACGGTGCATCGCAACCATGCCTCATTAACACAAACCCCTCTGTATTTTTCTCCTCAGTATCGCACCATCGGATTTTTAATTGAGCGAGAGATTAAAGCGCTCAATAAACTTCTTGATAATCCTGCGCAACCATTTCTCGTACTGCTTGGCGGAAATAAAATTGAAACAAAATTACCGCTCATCAAATCCCTTCTCGAGCAAGATGCATCAATCTTTCTTCTGCCTGCTTTAGTTTTTACTTTTCTTGCTGCTCAAAATAAAGAAGCAGGAAAATCATTAATTGATGAAAATGAACTCGCTGCAGCAAAAAAATTATTGGATGATAAAAAGACAAAAGAAAAACTCTTATTTCCTATTGATTACTTAATCGCAGATAATGATGCAAATGGCCAGCTTTCGTTTTTCAAAGCTGATACGTTCCCTGCAGATGGCTACGGTATTTCGGTGGGCCCAGAAACAGTTTCTTTAGTAACCCAAAAAATCGCTTCTGCTCGTTCAATATTTTTTAATGCGGCTGTGGGATTTAAGGAGCGCCCCGAGACGCTCCTTCCGATTAATAAAATACTTTCAGCGCTGGCACAAAGCAATGCATACACAGTTATTGGCGGTGGCGATTCGGTCGAATACGCATTTGATGCTGGTGTTGCTGAGCAGATTAAATTTCTTTCCACCGGAGGCGGCGCAGCGCTTGCCTATTTAAGTAAAGCAGATCTTCCAGGGCTTGATCCGTTTATTACGCAATCGGGCAAAAGCTAAAAAGATGAATACTATTTAATATATGCTCATCAAGCTCTTTTGATTGCTCGTCAGCCCGCTCAAAAAGCAAAATACCTTTGTTATAGTGCTTGATAGGCCAAGAATAGTATTCTGGTTTCTCGATGTGTAGTTGCTCGGCCAATTCGTGAATCATTCGAGCCTCATCACCCTTACTTCTTTCAATACTTTTGTGCTCAATTGAACGAACGCGTTTATTGAAATCAGTATCTGAGCAGAATGCGCTATAATCATCTGGGGTATGCCAAATCGTGCTTCCATTACCATTGGCATATTTTGCATGCTCGAGTCGATGAATACCGGCAACACCCTTAAGGCAGTCAAAGTCTGCATTATCTACAATATAGGCGCCTTTATGCAAATTAAATCCCTGTTCATGGCAAAGATCGTGCAGAAGAAATGCAGCGATATTATCTCTGCCATGCAGCATCATCATTTTGCGCGGCATTTCATTTAAATATCGTAAAATGTCATTGTGTTTATTTAAATTTTGTATCGGCTCCATAGTACCTACCCTTTTTTAGAGGTTTTGCTTCAAACAGGGCCTTTTTTCCCCTGTCGTTTCCTCATCCTACTATGTAAGTCCCCCTTAGGCAAATGCCCCAATTTTTGCTTTATATATTAAGCATTTTTTAGAATGCATCGAGCAAAATTGGTGTAAGTGCCCTCCCTTTTTCCACCGCATCGTCTACTTTTGCAAAATAGTAGCAACTAGAGCACTAAAAAGGCAATAATAACCTTCATAGAGACTTACTTTCACCCTAAAATTCAGGTAAAATTGCTAGAGAAAGGAAATAGTTGTATGGTCCCATATAGTTTTTCTCGCTGTAAAATATTCGTGCTTGCAGGGTTTATCCTCTTTACTATCAGCTTACTACAAGCGCGCAGCCCCTTCCGCACCGAAGAACCGGGAACGCCAACTATAATCACTCATTGGTTAGGTGATTCAAAAAAGCATTCGCTCTCAAGTTTCTATTTACAAGAGGGAGCGCTCTTCCACCTTTATGATGCACACTATTTTGATACAAAAAAACTGACCCCTGGGCCCATCTCATATCGCTATCAACTTGAAAAACATGTTGATGGAACAGTTTTATCCCAATTAATTGAAAATTTACTTGTCGAACTTTCTTCAAAAAAACCGGATCTTACCGATTTTACTATTTTGAAAAAAAGAGATTTTAATTTTAAAAATCATACTGGTTTTTTAGTTGCAAAATTTAAAAATTATCCTTTTGTGTTGAAACTCTTTATAACCACACCAGAACAGTTTCTTAAGCCGTTCGATTATGGTTTTGAATCGTGTTGTTTTTTTATTATGGGCGGTGGCGTCAATCGCTATTTGAGTGGTTTTACACGTCTTAGAAATCTAGATCGTCTTGAAAAACTTGTCGCTCAAAATTCTGAATGGGCAGATAAAGTAGAATTTCCTCGTAAATGGTATTGGGAGCCGCAGCAACAGAGAAAATTTATTATTGAAGGCGAAAATATTGGTGCTGTCGGGAAAAAGCAAACTATAACTTTGCCATCTGTTTATGCGCTTATATGCGATGAGGTATATATTGAACGCACTTTTTCTCTCACAAGTTCAAGCGACCGAGAAACGGCACTTAAATTAACAAATTTTCTGCAACAACAAGTTGATCCACATATTAATAACTATGTTGTGGATGCTGTTACAAAAAAAATTGCGCTTGTTGATACCGAACACTTTCCCACCATGGTAGGCCTGGATCAACCGGAACCATGTACCGATTATGTCAGTTGGTATTTAAGCCTTTCTCTCAAAATGTGGAACAACAGTTTCATGCGTACTAAAAAACAGCGCCTTGCACATCAACGCAGATCTAAACAAGATATGAATTTTTTCTCCGCAACAAATTTATAATCTTGGATATTATTTTCTATAGCAATTCAAAAAAATCTGGCAAACGATAGATAAACACTTTTATCTTGAGCTTTTAGAGCCAAAAAAAATATAATATTCGAGGAAAACAAGATATCATCGCAATTTTGTTGCAAGGAGAAAAATGAGAGGTGTGTTTTTATTAACCCTATTAATTTTTTTTCAGTATCCATTTTCCAAGGCAGAACTTCTGGCAGATTTGATTGAATTGAACTCTGATGAGCAAATACTCTTTAACACCAAAAATTTCAATGATCTTTTTTCACAGGGAAGAAAATACAAAGTCACGGGGCAAATCGAAGAAGCACTGCATTATTTAAAACCCGCCTTACTAAAACGACCGGATGATTGGCCGGCAAACTGGGATTTGGGTGATCTTTATTTGGCACTCGGCGACTTCAAACGTGGAATGGCAGGATTTAAATTTAGATGGCAGCATGAAAAACAATTTCAAGAAAAACTTTGGCGCGGAGAGGATATTACAAACAAAAAAGTTCTCATTTATTGCCAATGGGGACTGGGCGACACGTTTATGTATATTCGTTATGCAATAGAGCTAAAAAAACGTGGCGCTTACGTTATTTGCCAGACGCAAAATCCCTTAGTTCAATTACTGAGCTATAGCCCATATATTGATCAAATAATAACGAAAAATGATGCATTACCAGCTTTTGATTACCAATTGCCAACCACTTATTTTCCAGAAATATTTGAAACAAGTATTGAAACGATTCCTGATGAAATACCTTACTTATTTGTAGATCAAAAGTTTGTCGATCAATGGGCCGCAAAATTAGGGAATAAAGAAAAATTCAGAATCGGTATATGTTGGCAAGGTGCCCTTAGAGAAGACCCCCAAACTGCCGGCCGTGCGATGAAACTCACTGATTTGGTGCAGCTATTCAAGATGGAAAATATCGAAATTTATTCCCTCCAGCAGGGGTATGGATCTGAACAAATAAACGATTTGAACCCTCAACACAAAAGCAAACTGCATATTTTTGATGATCATTTTGATAAAGACAATGGGGCATTTGTAGATACCGCAGCCGTAATGAAAAACTTAGATCTTGTTATAACCATAGATACTTCAATCGCACATTTATCAGGCGCAATGGGTATACCCACATGGGTAATGCTGCAATATGCAAGCGAATGGCGTTTCTTTTTAGATCGATCCGATTCTCCTTGGTATCCAACCATGCAGTTATTTAGACAAACCACCCAAGGTGATTGGCAAACCGTTATTAATAATGTTATGAATGAATTACAAAGAGTCGTAAAATAATTTTTAAAAGCGAGGATGTATGAAGCTTAATTTTTTAATCATTCTACTAGCAAGTAGCTTTGCGCTGCACGCAGATCGTGCATTATCGGACCACTCAGCAAATGAACTATGCAAACTTGGCAAAGAGTATCGCACGCAAGGGAATTATCAAAAAGCACTCGCATGTTTCCGTGTCGCTCATACTAAAGATCCACAAGATAAAGAAGCATCGCTCGAACTGGCACTAGCGCATCTTGCTTGCGAACATTTTAATAAAGGGTTTGAACTCCTTGATAACCATTTCAGAACCTTCTCTTTTTTGGAAAAACAGTGGCACGGCCAGGATCTTAATGGAAAACGGCTATTAATTCACACACCATCTTGGGGATATGGCGACCTATTTATGTTTCTTAGATTCGCAAAAGAACTTAAAAACCGCGGTGCTTCGATCGTGATTTTTGCTGATAATATAATAATGCCTTTCGCGCAAATGCAAAACTACATAGGCGAAACCATCATTATCAATAACGGAACGTTAAATGATTCCTATTTAGCAAATATCGTAGTTTTTGAAAGAAGCAAGCTTCCTGCTTTCGATTACGAAACTCATTTGTGCAGCCTACCTGCTTTAATGAAAACAACCGCAAAAACAATTCCTCAACCCCCCTACATTCAAGCTGCTCAAGAGCAAATCGATTATTGGGCAAAAAAAATGAGTTGTGACCCGCAATACAAAGTGGGCTTATGCTGGTGCGGCACTGCACGCGATGATGCACAGCTTATGCAACGATCTATGGCATTCGATTATTTAAAACCACTTTTTGAAAAAAAGGGATGCAGCTTTTATAATCTTCAAGTTGGTGATGCATTCTGCAAACTGAACAAAGATGATCGTAGCAATCTTATAATTTTAGACGAAGAGCTTGATAAAAAAACGGGCGCATTTGTTGATACCGCAGCAATTATTGCAAACCTTGATCTTGTAATTACCGTTGATACTTCAATTGCCCATTTAGCTGGTGCTATGGCAAAACCGGTTTTTGTGCTCCTTCCATTTGCAGCAGAATGGCGCTATGGCATGAAACGAAGTGATTCACTCTGGTATCCTACCATGCGCTTATTTCGCCAAACCTCCGCAGGCGATTGGGCATCAACGGTACGAGAAGCTTGCAACTCACTTGATACATTGCTGAATGCAGATTGCTAAGGCACTTTGCACAAACCTAATCATTGACAAGAAACTCATCCAAAATGCTATGGTGAATCTGTAAATAGTCACTTAGTTTCGCAGGGGGTAAAAGTGAGCAAGTGCAGTAGATTCACCATCGTATTATTGATCAGTTCACGCATACTTTGGGCAGAACAATATCAGGATATCATAGTAAATAATCAAATTATAAGCCCGGGAGTTAGAGAGTCGGCAACTCGTTACGCCGCAATCAAAGAGCATTTAAAAATGTATAAGCGCCCCTTCACTATATTGGATATTGGAGCCGCTCAAGGGTATTTTTCATTTAGAACAGCTCACGACTTTCCCAGTTCCTCTGCTGTTATGATTGAAGGTGAATACTTAAACGTATCATTCAACGCTTCAAACAAACTCGAAGAGCTCTGCGCCCTTAATACCGATCTTAAAAATATTATTTATCTAAAAAAACATATGAACCCTTCCGATTTTCGACGCCTTGCTGAATGTGAGCATTTTGATGTAGTGCTTTGCTTGAATGTTATTCACCATTTTGGAAAAGAGTGGCAAACCGTTGCGCAAGCGGTCTTTAAAATGGGCGACTACGTTATTATAGAAACGCCCCCCTCAACCGATAAAGTCTTCATGAATAATTCCGAGATCAAAGCGATTGAAGATTTCTTAAAAGCTAAAAAAGGGAAGGTGATTGCAGAGACGCCACGGCACACCGATCCAAACGCGATGGCGCTCATGCAGATTTTTGAAACACCAAAAAAAGAGTTACCGGTTAAACATTGGTTTTATGGCAATACGGCAAATGCAGAGAGCGTTTCTTATGAAATTGATAGCACATTCGAGAAAAAAAATCTTTTAAAAAAACATAACGGAAAAGTGCGTAAAACCGAATGGCTCCCCGGCATTAATTTAGTAACGTTCAAAGCTCTCAGTGGAGTTTGGCCAAACACGCCGCAGCTAATTTCGTCATTGGTTGAATTTGCAAACATAAAACATAGAGATTTATTGCCCTGGAATATTTTAGTGCAGGGCAACGACCTTGCAGCATTCGATGATGACGGAGAAGTTTTTGCTGATCCCGTTTGCAGTTTGCTGCAAACAATCAGATTTGCAGCACTTAATACCTATAGTTCAGTTGAAAATTTCATTTTGCATCATCTTTATCCGAGAGAATGGCTCAATAACTACAAAGCATGCGCTAAAGGCTCGCAGCCCCTTATGACTGAAATATCATTAGGGGAGTTAGTAGACAAAATAACAATTCTTGAAATAAAATCGGCAAAAACAGCTGATGCCAGTAAATTGAAAAATATTAACTACGAGTTAACAATATTAAGAAAAACATTAACTGATCAAATTAGTAATTCTGATCAATTGGATCATTTAAAAGCCGAGCTTTTTAAAGTTAATCAATTGCTATGGGATGTCGAAGATAAACTTCGCGAGAAAGAGCGATTACTGTCCTTCGACGAGGAATTTATCACTCTTGCGCGAAGCGTGTACATTATTAATGATCGCCGCGCGGAATTAAAGAGAGCAATTAACCTCGCATTCGGTTCACAAATTATAGAAGAAAAAATTTACCAATCCTATAATGCACCCGCATCCATTACATCAGCTATCTAAGCGACAGTTTTTGATTTGCGCCATGATCCAAACCAATTGGCGACCCTGGTTTTTGCGCCGGTCACATATCCCCGTGCCTTCACAAAAAATGAATTCTTCGTTTTGATTTCATTTTTTAGAAATTCCTGATATGCGCCGTAGCGAATATATAATTTTCTTTGTGCTCGCTCAGAGTGTTTATCTTTTTTTAATTGCGCAAAATATGTCGGAGCCTGGGTTTCCAGCGAAGCTTTTCCATTTTTTTCCAAATCAAGCAACACTTGTTTTCCTTTTGCACGATCGACACGGTCTCTCTCACGAACCATGAGATTGGCATAGTAATCTTTGAAAGCTGGCTGTTGCTCAAAGCTAACAAACTGTTTTAAAAATAAATCAAAATCTCGGGCCGCATATTCTGTATTGGCAACCGTAAAACCATTGCATATTAATAAAATTAATAGAGTGAGCAAACCTATCATAATGACCTCCCCTTTGTTTTTAGAGCATTTCGTGCTTCATTCTATTTATCTGATCCTGGAACTCTCGATCTGCCTCCACACGATCCTGCACCTGCTTGAACGCATGAATCACCGTTGAATGATCGCTGCGTCCTAAATAATGAGCAATCTCGTGAAGAGACTTATCGGTAAGATTCCTCATAAAATACATAGCAAGTTGGCGCACCCAAGACAACTCTTTGCTTCTTTTTTTTGATCGTAAATCCCCGAGCGTGTACCTATAATGAGTACCAATAGTTTTTACAATTCGATCAAAATCGACCTGAGATCTTTCACCAGATTCTTTGCTCATACGAACTACGAGAACTTTTTTTGCTAATTCGAGCGTGATTGACTGTTTCATTAAATGCGCAAACGCATTAATCCGAATAAACGCACCCTCAAGTTCACGAATGTTTGAATTTACAGAGGATGCAATAAAAGCCGCTACATCATCGGGTAACTCTTCACCCTGTAGTTCAGCTTTTCGTTTTAGAATTGCTATTTTAGTTTCAATCGTTGGCATCTGCACATCAACAACTAAGCCACTTGCCATTCGCGAACGCAACCTCTCTGCAATTCCTTGAATATTACTTGGATATGAATCACTAGAAAATACGATCTGTTTGTGAGCATCATAGAGCGTATTGAAAATATGAAAGAATGCTTCTTGGGTTTGTTCTTTATTTGAAATGCATTGAATATCATCAATTAAAAGTACATCAACATCTTTATACTTAGATTGAAATTGATGAACTTTATCGAATCGAATTGCATAAATAAATTCGCTGACAAATCTATCCGCCGGTTGGTAGAGAACCTCAACGTTTCTATGATGTAATTTTACTTCATGTGCAATCGCATGCATCAAATGCGTTTTTCCTAAACCAGAACCACCGTAAATAAAAAGCGGATTATATAATTTGCCAAGTTTCTGCGTTACCGCATACGCCGCAGCGTACGCCATATGATTATTAGGACCAACAATGAAGGTATCGAATATAAAATTTTTATTGAGCTGATGGCGTAGAGGTGTGCCAAACTTTACAACCTTTGTACCCTTTTTTTCCTGTAATGGCTCACGTGCAATTCGATGTGCAGGCAATACTTTAATTGATTCATCATGATCGTTTTTTTCATCATGCGAAACAATTAATTCGTTTTCCTCTACGAAAACAATTTTGAGCTGATCAACGTTAAATAGACGACTAAGATGCATATGAAAAATTGCAAGGTAGTTCGTCTTAATCCATTCTTTAATGAATGCATTGGGCGCCTTGACATAAACAATTTTATGCAATGAATCCCAGCGATGGAGACAAACAGCTTTTAACCACGTTTCAACAACGCGGCTTCCTGCCTCTTGGCTTGCGATAACTAAAAATTGTTCCCAAATCGTTGCTAGCACGCTTAATCTATTTTATGAAAAAGTGATACATTTTTTTTTGATTGTATTGCAGTGTAGCACGATCACAAAGAGTTAATCAAGGCGCGCTGTTATCAGGCTGCAAAAGCACTTTTATAATACGCCTCAATGCCGTTGCATATTCCGGCAGCTATTTTTATTTGATTAGTATCTTGTGACAACCAGTCCGCTTCTTGTGGATGGGAAAGAAATCCAATCTCAATAAGAGTGGCCGGCATATCGGTGCCAATGAGTACCTGTGAAATAGATTTTTTTACCGCACGATCCACAAGTTGATAGGTGGGCGAAACAGAAGTAAGAACACCATTATGCACACACCGGGCTAATAGTTCTGCTCTAGAATCAAATGGATAATAAAATTCTTGCACCGCGCGATTATCATTTAATCTTTGAGTAAAAGATTGTTTATGCACAGAGCATCGTGACGACCAATAAGTTTCAACCCCCTGAATATTTTTTTTCCGTGATGAATTGGCATGAATTGAAACAAAAAGTTCCGCGTTTTTTTGATTGGCAAATGTTGTCCGTCTATCAAGCGGAATGAAGACATCCCGATCGCGAGTAACACAAACTTCAAAACCCCTTTGCTTGAGTAGTGAAACAACCTTTCTTCCTACTTGCAGCGTCACGTCCTTTTCTCTTAACGAATGGCATCCGATAGTTCCCGTATCTCTCCCGCCGTGACCAAAATCAACAACAATTCTTTTTTTTTGCGGTTTTTCTGCCTCAGCGTAACGCAAAACTGAATTACTCGCATGCTTTATTTTTTCCAGTACTTTTTTGTTATGAAAACTCATTACAAACCCTTTGGTAGCACTAATGACATCGCATGATGAATAATCAAAAATTATTGATTCAGGATCATAAGCAACCGAGATCCTTAGGCCCCTTATCGGTTTTTCAACTTCTTCTAAAGAAATTTTATAGGATGAATTATTCTTGTCTTTTAAACTGTTTAAATTCTGTTTGGCCTCACGCGCTAATGATGTAAGGGGAAAGAAGAGCACGAGTTCCTTCATTCCCGTTTCATTTTTTTGCGCCGAACGCATTGGCAATTCATTACAAAGCGGTTCAACATCAAAGTAGAACATCACCTTGTCACTCAATTTACCTTGATGGAAAAATGCTTTAGTTACGACGGAAGATTTGTGTAGAGCCGCTTGGCCAATAAAACATGTACACAATCCCATGATCAAACCATAATACTTTTTCATTATCCCCCCCTTTATAATCCTTAGATGCAGAATCGTTTGCCTGATACCATCCTAATAATAGAGGGGGAGTAAAGTAAATAATTCAGATTGAAATTAAAAATTAATGCTCTTTTACGGGGATTGTTGCACGCTCTGCAATATAAGAAAGTCTTCGTGAGCGCTCCCAGGCCTTCAAAAAGGAATCGAGTGGATAAGAAACGGCGGTATCTTCAGTTTTTTCAAACGCGGGATCGTGGCAAACTACCATTTTATTCTGAGCATCGAATCCAACAATAACCAAAAGATGTCCATTTTTATATTCACGGGGCGCTGTTAAGAGAGGACCGCGAACACTCACAACCACCGGCCAGTTTTTTTTGAGCGACTGATGAATTTGTACAAAAGAATTAAAGCGTGTCACATAAAAGAAAAAATCCCCTTTGCACATTTCATATGCAGTTACGGTATTGAATGGCCAACTCCCATAGGCATCAAGTCCGGCATCATATGAGCGCGCGGCAAAGGCAATAGGATCTATGGGTGCTCCACTAAAAAAGCTAGAAACAATCGAGCATGATGTTGGCGAGCACAACGCTTCTTTACGCGGATGTTCAAGAACCATTTGTGATTGTTTTCCAACGCCTTCCACATATACCGATGAAAGTGATAAGGACAACCGCTGCGCATCTTCCGCTTGAAAATCAGGAAAATTTGCGGTTGTTACACTCAACGAAGCCAATTGAGACAAATCTGCACCATCATGAGAATCTATTTTAATACGAAATGCATCCGATGGCGTTGCGGGAGGAATCTCTAGTCGGACATGTTGATACTTTGTGCCGGTTTTTGATTCATTAAAAAAAGAACGCTGCGCGTGCTGCCCCCATTCTATCATGGTATGCCAATCGTGCCATTGCTGAGTTCCCGCATCGCGAACCTGCGCTGAAAATCGGTAATACCCCCGGGTAGGACGATGAGCGTTCCAAGAAAAAATAAGCTGAGTAAACAACGGAACCGATTTTTTTCCAAAAGTTAAAGAAGAGAGATCTTTATGATCAAGTTTTTTAGCATGCGAAAACCGTTTTTTATAGCATCGCGCCCATTCTTCCTGCATAGCTTGTGCAAAAGAAAAGTAACACCACGAAATCCCTAGAAAAAAAATTAAACGTTTCATCATTTCCTTTTGCATTATAAATTCTCTTATTAGCATTATATATATATTTGCATTTATTTTTCAACCGAACAAGAACGCGATTAATAAAAACCCTAAGTCTCCATTCTTTTTAAATTTCTCATCACTAGATGGCAACTTTCAAAATTTCATAAAGCTTTATATTATTGCATTCTTATAATCAAATTGAAATACTTAAGATGAGGGGAATGTATGCATAGAACTATTTCATTATTCATTTTTCTTGCTGCTTTGTTTCTTGAATGCCAAGGAAAACAAGCAGTAATCATCGTACCGGTAGCCGATTTGGTCGGGAACCAGTCAGGCGAAAAAGCCTATCAAGCATTGGGGCTTTGCGCAAAACCAGTCGAATGCTGCATTCGCCTTCATCAACTACTTTATAATGAAATTGTTACAATAGAAGAAGAAAAAGGTGCTGAAGTTCGCATAAAAATTAGCTCTGCGTTTTATGAACTTACGCGAGGTGGTATACCGCAAACAAGTTATTGGACCCTCAAAAAAAATCTAGTTGCATTAGAAGATTTGGTTGCCCGTGGGATACCTATTAAATCAATCCCAGAGCCACTCAGTTTTAATCCAAGAAAATCAAACGCCAGCAATCAAAAAATCGTTGCTCTTTTGCAACCGCACTACGATCCTCGTACACAAACAACTTACTCCGTGGGAACACGATTTGTTCGTACGGAAAAGAATACACAACCTAACGAAATCGAAGTTTTTGCGTTTAATAGGCACGTGTATGCACCAGTAACTATTTCTCTCCCTATTAATAAGTGTATCGAAACAAGTAATAATCGCTCTTGGGATGAACGAAGAGATATTTTTCTAAAACTACTCCATTCCTGGGCGCATCCGACCACTGGTTATATTCCTTATGTATGGGGCGGATGCAGTTTTACTGTGCACGAAAACGAACCACACTTTGTTTCTATGCCAGCGGCAAAAGGCGGAACTCTTTTCATGCCGCGCACACAAAAGAAGATGTGCGCCGGATTCGATTGCGCAGGATTAATAGCGCGCGCAGCGCAACTTGCTGGCATACCCTACTACTATAAAAACACCGCCACCATCGCAAATCATTTAAAAGAAATATCGCATGCTAGCGACATTCAAGATGGCGATCTTATTTGGTTTCCCGGGCACGTAATAGTTATTAGCGATGTTTCCCGTAACTCAATTATTGAAGCACGAGCGTATGGGCAAGGATATGGAAAAATTCATGAATTACCAATAAACCTTGTATTTAAAGATATCGAGACGGTTAGCCAACTTTTAGCACGTGCGCGAGAAAAAAAAATGATTTATCGCTTGCAAAAAAATGGGAGCGTAGCGCATTCAATATCAACGCTAAAAATATTGCAATTATCAAGCACACTCAAAAATTAAAAATATCTTCCAACATTGGTTCTGTTACTAAATCTTGGCGCGCATAATACGCCCTAATAATTGGAACTATTTTTTCATAACCAATAATAATAACGCTACACAGTTTTCGATTGCGCATCCTGCAGCAAACATATGAGCCTTCAGATTCTTTTCTAAATTCTTGATCAAAAGCTAACGACTGCGCACCCGCGATAAAAAATTTATTCTGAAAAAAATATGAACTATAAAATTGCAAAATTCCTGAATAAGGTTTTGCCTCACCCGCCATTGCATGAGCAGCGCATACGCCCTGGGCCACCGCATCAGACCATTTAAAACTTGGTAAACGATTATTGGTAATTCTATCAAACGTTTCAATGCAATCACCTGCAGCGTAAATAGTCGGTTTTGATGTTTGCATAAATTCATTTACCTGAATTCCATGACGAGATGTATCAATTGCCTCGTCTTGCGCTAGTTTAATATTTTGCACCGACCCGATGGCAAAAACAATGATTTGTGCACCGATAATGCGTTCGCTATTTGTTTTAACACCCGTAACGCGGCCATTATCTTGCACAATCTCTTTAAGTTGTTCTTCAAAAAAAAATCTTACTCCAGCTTTTTCAGCATTAAAGCGTACTGCCGCAGCACCCTGCTGATCGAGCAAGTTATTAATAACGCGCGATGCTGATTCCAGAACGGCAACAGAAATACCATTCTGCACTAACGCATCTGCGCATTCCATTCCTGTCAATCCGGCGCCGACAACCAACACTGAAGAAATTGCATATTTTGCGCAATACTCTTTGAGTCGTAAAACATCTTGCAAGGAGTAAAAATAAAAAATCCCATCGCACTTTTTTTCTGAAGCATATATTCGGGCTTGTGCGCCTGTCGCAATGAGTAATTTATCGTAAGGGATTTCGTCACCATCTGCCATAATAATCTTATTGGCTAAGGGCGAAATTCTTTCAACTTTTTTCCCTAATAAAAGATCTATTTTTTGTTGCTGAAAAAATTCTTGCGGCCGCGTGAAAATATCTTCTAGCGCTTTATCGCCGGCAAGGTAATCTGGCAATAAGCATTTATTATACGGCATCTGCATCTCATCAGATATGCAAACAATTTCTGCATGCGCATCTAATTGCCGCAGCGCAGCGACAGCTCCCATTCCAGCTGCAGATGTCCCTATAACAACAAATTTTTTATGCATCGTGAATTGAGCCTAAAAGCTTACGTACATTGTTTATTAATCTAATCAATTAAATAACTAGCCGTGCCAAAAGCGGAAACCTCAATAAGCAAAAGACTGGTGCGCCCGACAGGATTTGAACCTGCGGCCTACAGATTAGGAATCTATCGCTCTATCCACCTGAGCTACGGGCGCAATTCTAGCTCAAGTATAAAGTTTTTTAAAAAATTGAAAATCAAAAGCCTTTATTTGGTTAACCTATTACAAAGCGAGGGAAACGGCTAATTTGATCTCTAATCATTCGCCTATCTAGTGTAGACCAGTAGTACACGCTGAACGGCTTGAATCTCCAAATCGAGTAATACGCTTTATCAGGTCAGGAGGAAGTACTGAATCATCGAAAATACTTCGACTGGCAGCAGCCGCACCATGACAAAAAGAGACACCGCCAGATCCTAAATGAGTTGTGCACCTGGCATTGATAACTTTGCAATTTTCATGATACACATGACCCACAGAAGGAAAACCATCGTATGCAACCGCTCTCGTGCCCACCCAACGATGAGCTATGCCTCTAGACTCTAGAAAGAAAAGATCTTCCTCTGTTAATTTCTTGCCAAAAGTATCTCTATTCATTGCTATTGATATAAAATCAGGCAAAACATCATTAATCATATTTAGCTGCAAGAGGTTTCGATTGCGCGCAAATGCCTCTTCTTTTGTGGGCTTTTTGTCTCCATAAAACGCCTTCGTTCCCGCAACGCCTATGCAAATCCTATTTTCAATAAAACGCGCTTGCCAAGCAAGTACAACGCCCTCTTGATGAACTTCCATGCAATGATTAAAATCACGGTATTGATCAATTTTTTCTTTTGGTAGATCTACAAATAATGTCAGAGACGCTCCTGCAAAACGTGCATAGGCAGGTTCACTTAACCCTAGTTGCTTTAACGTGCCAACTGATTCACCCGGACAAAATACGAATTCACAAGCACGATCCGAATCTAACTCAAATCTCTCTCCATTTATACTTATTCCAGTTATGATCATCTCCCCACAACTGTTTTTATCAAATTGAAGACTAGTAACCTTAGCGCCAAATTTTAATTCGAATCGTTCTTTTTTTTCGCCTCGCTGGTTTACGAAAACTCCCATCTTTTTGCGCATATACTCATAAAATTTTGGCAGAAAAATACGAGTATCGATACACCCACCCGGCCTGAACAAGGCTGCTGTATCACTTGACCATTCCCGTTCGCCAGTCGAATTTAATTGAGAATGTTGTTTGCAAAAATTTGCAAGATAAGGGTCCAATCTGACTACTTCGTCTGGACTCAACAAAGCACATCTTTTATATCCCAACGCTTGATAATCTCTTTGCATGTTTAATGCGCGCTGTTTAGCATTTGGTATGCTGTAAATTAAGTCGATACGATACCCTTTGCGAAGAGCCAATTTCTCTTCAGAAATTTCTCTGCATGGATTAAAGTTTGACTCAATAAGAATTTTTTTTAATTCAGGATCTGCAGAGTCGTAAAACTTTTGCCACAAATCCATACTTTCTTTGCCAAGTTCAAGCAACGCTTTCGTGCGTTGTTCATGCCCTTCCTGATCGGCGCTATAACGTTCAACTTCTGAAATAAAAAACTTAGAAGTTTCGGAATCACTAATTCCCGGAACGTCATCGACCCTGATCCCACTCGGTTCACTAAACAACGTTCTTAATCTAGAAACTAATTCATTGCCTCGAGGAACGACCGACAGAATTTCATCAGGTGTAAGACTAGGAAATAACGAATAAGAAGTGGTATCCGCTACTTTAGAATTTTGCTCACAAATTATAATTCTCAGATCATCTTTTTTTAAGTCAGCATCGCGTAAAGCATTGTAAGCTTCAACAGCGCCGACGATTCCTCCGCCGAGAACCACGAAGACCTTCTGACTCGAAAATGAAAGATGGCTGAAAGAGGTTATTATCAGGATAAATAGTTGGAATTTAATTATACTGCAGAGGGCATACGTCATAAATTTCTCCTTTTACGATTTTTTGACATCCGCAAATTTAACCAAATTTCTTTGGGTAGGCAAGCACTTTTTGCCACAAAAATATTTATCTTCACAACCTATGCAAAAATCATATTAATAATTATTTTCGACACAGACCCAGTGCTACTAACAGTTAAAATTTTTGTAATCAATCAAACTATTTTGCGATCAAATACTTTTGAAGAAAGTCCACAATTCGACTATTTATTGATTCCAGAACTTTATATGAGTTTTGTGCGTACCACCGACGCATTGGCCATTTTGCCAAAACGGCGTCACTAAAATCTTCGTGACTTGTATGGTCGAGCAGTACTAAAAAGCATTCAGAAGCTGAGCATAAACTCTTTATGTGCTCTTCAGTTCTTTTTTTCTGCTCAAAATATTCGTCTCGAGTAATTTCCTTTCGCTGTAGATATTCAGGTGTCGGCTCACCAACATCAAGACTTTCTGATGCAAACAAGAGAAGCAATGGTTTTCTTAACGGCTCAGCTCGAATAACGTGATCATACCATCCATCAAGATCGATCGCTACTTTGCACATCTGACTGTTTCGGCAAAACTCGATCGCAGCTGTACCGCCCGCCGAGTGCCCAACAACTCCGATTCTCGTTAGATCCAGTCGTTGATAAACGGTGCTCTCCTTGTCTTGATTTAACTTTTCTAATTCACTTATCACCAATTTCATATCCCGAATGTATTCGTTTATGGCATTAGCTTGAAACGCCCTTTGCTCATGCGGCCTCATTTTTTGAAACTTGGCACTTAATTCATTTGAACTGACAACGCTACCATCCGGATATTGGGTAATAATATTAAAATACGGATGATCGATCCCGACAATAAAGTATCCATTACTCGCAATATTTTCGATAAGTGAAACATACATATCGCTCGGCAAACCAAATAAGCCATGAGAAAAAAGAATAATTGGGAAATGCTCTTTAGATCTTGAAAGAGGAGCATTAACATAGGAGTGTGTGATAATGTTACGCCACAGTAAGGCAGATATCCATAAAGGAATACTATAGAGTGCCGCGTACAACTGCTGTAAAATCGGCATTTTACCTGCCACATACTGCAATCTTTCATCCGTTTGAACCGCTGCTGGATACCAAAACCGAACCATTACTGATCGTTTTCCATCACATCCAGGAGCATACGGCTCATCTCTCTGTTGATCAACAATCTTGAATGCTTGCGTCCCTACCTGAAATGGTCCCGAAGGCTCAGGAAACGGCTTCAAAATTGGAAATAAATATAATACACTCAAAAGTATTAGAAAAACTGATAAGAATAGATATGTATTTAACAATCGCAATCGATTCATAATATTAGCTCCCAAAAAATCATGGTTGTTTTTGATAAGTAAATATTTTCTCCATCATTTTTTGTCTTGTTAATTTTGAGAATATCGAAAAATCAAAAATATCGTAAATATGCAGGTAAAAAAAATCAAAATAAGCCTTTCAAAATTTTGCAAAAAAGGTACAGCACCCGAATAAACGCCTAGTCTTCTTTTTTTTAAATATGTTAAATTTTTTTAGTTAAATTAACTATCAAATAAGAACTTGAAAATTATGTCCCTTACTCAACTAGCCCCTTACCTTGAACTATTCAAAAAAAAATTCCCGTTAGAGCAAATTGAAAAAACAGTGTACATGCAAGGCGCTGAGCATCACGTCATCGAAATTAATGATAAATGGATTTGCAAAATTCAAAAAACTTCAGACTCTACGACTTTAGAAATCGAAAAAAAAGTACTGAATTTGTTGAAAGGAAAAATAAAAACGAAGATACCAACTGTTGCATATGCGGCAAAAGGGTTTATCGTCTATAAAAAAATTGCAGGAATCGAACTCACAACAAATTTTTACAACTGCCTAGGAGAATCGGAACAGAATCTACTCGCCGCCGACATTGCTTTTTTCTTGTATGAGCTTCACAACGGAATCGAATTAAGCGAGGCGCAAGAAATCGGATTGGAACAAACCAATTGGCCATGGTCTCAACAAAAGATCAAAGAGCACGCACACCTAATTGGTGATCAGGATCTTAAAGAAATTTTCCTAATTTTTATACGAAACTATCAAGATATTATAGTACCCTTAGAACAAACTAAGCTTATTCACAACGATTTAATTCTTAGAAATATCATAGTTCATCCATCTACTGGTAGATTAAGCGGCATTATAGATTTCACCGATGCTGCAATCGACAGCTTTTATTTGGATTTAAGACTTAACTACATGAGCATTCCTAAATTAAGTGAATCGATTGCAGAATATTATGCAAGACTAAACAATGTTCCATTAATCATGGAGAACATTTATCTGTATTATATAGCTACTGAGTTTTCGCGTTATTTACAAGACCATGGAAAAAACAGCTTGGCAAAAGCACGTATAATTGAAGGTTTTAACCTGTTACAAAAGCAGTAGACCTGACACTCATCAGCTCATAACGCACAAATAAAAAAATGGGGCGAAATGCCTAATCGAATTCTTGATCATATTAGTTAAGTTATAACTCTTCAGAAAGATAACAAACCCCTCTCAAAATTTCATAATCGTCCCCAGTCTTCAATTCTGCTGTTAATAATCGTGAATTATTAATAGCAGAATTAGGATGGGATAGAGGTAAGTATGGTGCGCCCGGCAGGACTCGAACCTGCAACCTACGGAGTCGAAGTCCGGTACTCTATCCAATTGAGCTACGGGCGCATTCATTCGATAATTGTACCAAAAAAAGGCTAAAAAGCGAGCTGAATTTATTCTCAATCCAACTCAAAACCTTGTAGGAACGAACCTGTCTAGCGTAGTCTAAATATAAAATTATTCAGAGGATATTAATGATGCTTTCAACTAAACGATTTTTTGTAATGATATTGATTTTTGCTTCCGCTAAAGCAGAATTTGAAGCTTATATTGATATTTTACCCATCAATAAATCAATTGATAATAACCTCCAAATAGTTCTTGTTAAAGAAACAAAAATGGGCTGGTTTGGTAGAAGTTATGAAGAATATATAAATCCACGCGCAAAAGTAATAATTAACGCGGAGCCAGGTACGCTCGAGTCTCAAAATGAAGCGCTTTCAAAAGCGACAGAATTCTTCAATGAATTTTTAACAAAGCAAAAAATGGATCTGATAGCTTTCCCGTTAAAAAATGTTATTCACGGGCAAATGTTTGGCCCTTTTTCAGAGTTTGGAAAAAGAAAAAATCATTTTGTGTTTCTCGCACAAATACCTACCCCTAAAGTAGATGTGCTGAGCAGTGCAAAGTTCGTTAACGTCGAAAAAATCCTCAATCGTACACTAGCTGTAGCTGTCGATCCAACGCTCGTACAGCTACTTGAAACTAACAATTTTAGAACAGCGCTTGAAGAAAGCGGGTTCATCGCAAAAACGGGAAAATTATTATCAGACGCGTTAAATAATCTCGCTGTAATAATTCAAAATCTAAAAGATATACTTCTTTTATCCCGTTAAAGCGGAACTATTTTTTTATAAATAGAGCGAGAAATTCTTTGTTACCGTCGCCACCCAAAATTGGTGATTCTATAATTCCTTTATACTCAAATCCTTCGCGGGAAATACCACTTGTTACTTTTTGTACGACCGCTTCGTGAACCGTTGGATCGTTTACGATGCCGCCCTTGCCAATTTGAAATCGTTCGGCCTCAAATTGCGGTTTGACTAAAACAATCAACTTAGCTCCAGGTTTCATCACGTTTTTTACCGCATCAATAACTTTTAATACTGAAATAAACGATAAATCGAGCGTTACAAGATCAACAATCTCTGGTAGAGAAGTTAAATGGCGCAAGTTGGTTCGCTCCATAATAATAACTCTTGCATCATTGCGCACCTTTTCATGAACTTGCCCGTACCCAACGTCAATTCCATAAATTTTAGCAATTCCGCGCTGGAGCATACAATCGCTAAAACCTCCCGTAGAGATTCCCGCATCGAGAGCAATAAGATTATTCACGTCAACATTAAATGCATCTAGAGCCGCCTCAAGTTTAAATCCTGCACGCGAAACATATTTTGGCTGAGTAACATCCATATCGATTTGAGCATCCGGTGCAATAAGCGTCCCTGCTTTTGTAATAATCTGCCCTTCAACCTTAACTTTTCCCTGCATAATGATGCTTTGTATGAAAGCTCGGCTTAAATCTGGCCGTTGCTGAATAATAACGAGATCAAGCCGTTGTTTGGCCATGTTTTCCTCTTAGATACTATTGACTTTTAACAACCTCAATTTACATACTAAAAATACAACTATTATTAAAAAACAGAAAGCAAATCAATGAAAAAAATGCTCTTCTCGATTGTTATTTCAATATTATTGTCCCCA
Organism: Candidatus Babeliales bacterium; assembly: GCA_036260945.1. Taxonomy (NCBI): domain Bacteria; class Candidatus Babeliae; order Candidatus Babeliales; species Candidatus Babeliales bacterium. Next base: position 358,606 of record DATALT010000002.1, on the reverse strand, counting down.
ACGTGCTTTGCTCAGCGGGCCAATCGAGTTGGCGTTTTACCATATAGCTACAACTCTCAAGGGAAACTTCATTTTTTGATAGGTGCAGAATCGAAAAGGGGCAAACTTTTTATCTGGAGTGAGTTTAGCGGTGCACAAGATGAAAAAGATATTGATTTCCCACGCCAAACAGCTGCTCGTGTTCTCAACAACGGAACACGCTGTTATTTTGGCTTTGAAGCCACGCAATCAGAAAGTTTAGAAAAAAAACCCAAAAAACCTACTATTAACTTATGCAATAAAGGCATCGACTATATTATGCCGCGCTTAAAGGGAAATCAATTAATCCCCCTAACAAGCTACTATTCTGTGTATTTGGCACCCATAGATTGGATCGATCATGAAAAATTTGATCGTTCTCCAAAAATTTATGAAGATGGCAAACTTTTGCCTGGAGCAACCAAACAAAAGTTTCTGTGGATTCCTGCAGAAGATCTTATTGCTGAAATAAAAAGTACGCCAAACCGTAAAGACGCAAAGCTGCCTCTTAAATACAGAAATGCTTACGGCATTACTCTCTCACCAATGACCTACGATCTTTTGAAAAACCCGCAAGCACAAGAAATTATTTCAAATCTCATGAAAAAAGCTCCGCAGAAAACCTTAAAAAACTAAACAGCTAATGCTGCTTGGTTACCAACAGGAATCAAGCCAGGCACCTGAGCAAAAAGAAATTCATCTTTTTGAATCTTAAACCAAGATTGCTTTTCAGCTTGTACTAGGAGTGTTTTGGTCGTGTCTGAAAGGGGGAAGAAATAATCTTTTGCTAAGCGCACTTGCTCTTCTAAAACTTTTTTAAATGGACAGACGACGAAAACACCTTCATTCGTTTCAATCGTCAAGTTTCCCGTTGTCATGCCCTTTGAAAGAGCCGCGCGAAATTCCTGCATTGTTTTGCATGGTTCGCCGTTAACTTCTTTCAAAATACTTCCCGGCATAAGAGAACGACTTCTGTGAGCTTGAGAATCTGGAAAAATATGCGTTATGATCAACGCCGGCTCCATCTGGTATTTCATCTCAGCATATTTAGCCAAAGCAGGTGCTTGATTAACAAGAATAGGTAAATGATTAATCGTCAATGGCTGAACAACCATTCCAGCAGTCACTTCATAATCAAGCTTTTCAAATCCGGGATACACGTGCCGAATAGGGAGCAATTCGGTTTGTTCAAAAGTAAGCGAGATATCTTTTCTGGCTCCTTTTCTGTAGACAACTAAATCTACTTGTTGCCCTAATTTCATTTGCGAAACGTAATCTATGAGAGCAACCTTTTCGCCCTGCCAGAACATTTCGCCATACATATCGAGTTTATAGCCGTTAATTTCATAAATCATGTCGCCGCGCTTGACGCCAGCTTTTGCCAGTGGACTACCTTTGTAAACATCTACAACATAGAGGCCACCCGGTTGCGGATTAGACAAATAATTAGTCAAACTTTCACTGCCATTATTGAAGATAATTCCCAAAAATGGCTTTCTGAGTAGTTTAACGGTACGCAAATCATCCAAAACAATTTTTAATTGATTAATAGGAATGATAAATCCGACATTTTGCGCATCAGGAGCATAAAGCGTATTGACTCCAACAACTTGGCACGATCTATTAAGAGAGGGACCACCGGAATTTCCAGGATTAATTGGTGCGTCAATTTGAATCAAATGTTGCTCGCGTCCGCTGACAACGCCCACAGTACTTTTTAACCCTTGCTGACCCAACGGATAACCAAGAGTCATAACTTCATCTGCACGTTTGACATCATTAGAATCGCCAAAACCAAGATGGGGAATCTCACCAAGAACGGTCTTGATAATTTCCAAACCTTCTGCCGGAACGCGCAAAAGAGCCAAATCTCTTTCCGGGCTTAATCCAACAATTTCTACATCGATTTGTTGTTTTCCAAGGCCAGGAATTTGAATCCATACGGCTTTTGCTTGATCAATAACATGCGCATTTGTAATAATCTCGCCCTCTTTATTGATAAAGAATCCACTGCCAGTTCCTTGGTATTGGTTTGGCGTTTTATAGGGCTGCAATAAATCAATAGTGCCGACTTGCGAAAATACCTGCACTACCGCATTTTTCACTTTGTCTTGCAGCTCGCTCCATGCTTGCCCGGGAATATGTGGTTCACCTGCATCTCTTTTGGTACCCAGCTCTTGAGAGTTTGATGAACTGTGAAAAAGTTGACTTGAACGAACTTCTTCATAAAGCTGGCGCTGCATCTTTTGAATATTTCGCATCCAATAAATACCACCCCCGCAAAATAAAACCACCAGTGTGTATGCCATCCAGTTGCTTCTATTCATATATCCTCTTTCTCGTTCTTGATAATTTTTTTATGAACAGCTTTTATAAGATTTAAAGTGTAGCAGCCTTAAAAAATAACACCAGACCGCGCAACTCGATTTGCCAAAAAACGCTAAATTGATATCATGAATATTTGCAATTGTTCAGTGAGCTAAAGGAGTTCCATTCATGAGCACCCGGCATTCGGCAGTAACACTTGAAAAAATAGTTTCTTTATGCAAACGCAGAGGATTTGTCTACCCTACTGCAGAAATCTATGGTGGGTTGAACGGAGTATACGATTTCGGTAATTTGGGAACCTTACTGAAATACAATTTACGTTCAGCATGGCTAACTTCTATAAACGCCGCTTCTGACGATATTTTATTAATGGAAGGCGCACTTCTAGCACCACGCTCTGTTTGGGAAGCTTCGGGCCATATTTCAAATTTTAACGATCCGATGGTTGATTGCCTAAATTGCAAACATCGCTATCGTGCTGATGAGCTCGACCTTTCAAAACCGTGCCCACATTGTGGACAAAAAAAATGGACAGATGTACGCATGTTTAACATGATGTTCAAAACAAACGTTGGGGCATCATCAGATCAAACAAGCGAAGCATACCTGCGCCCAGAAACAGCTCAAGCAATTTTTGTAAACTTTAAAAATATTATTTCGACAAATCGTGTAAAAATTCCATTCGGCGTTGCACAAATTGGTAAAGCATTTCGTAATGAAATTAATCCTAAACAGTTCTTATTCAGAATGCGCGAATTTGAACAAATGGAAATCGAGTGGTTCTGCAAAGAAGAAACTGCAAAAAAAGATTTTGAATTTTGGTCCCAACAACGTCTGGCTTTTTATAATCATATCGGCATTGATCCATCACAAATTCGTTTGCGCGCTCATCAAACCGATGAATTATCGCACTATTCTACCGCAACTTCCGATATTGAATATAATTTCCCTTTCGGTTGGAAAGAGCTTGAGGGCGTTGCATACCGGACCAATTTTGATTTAACGCAGCACGGTTCACACTCAACAAAAGATCTCGCGGTTTTTGATGAAGCGACCAAAACATCTTATATTCCACATGTTGTAGAATGTTCGGTTGGCGTTGATAGATTATTCCTAACCACACTTTTTGATGCGTATGATGAAGATGTTGCAGATGGAGAACAACGCATTGTCCTTCGCCTTAATCCGCGGATAGCCCCGATAAAAGCAGCGCTGATGCCACTCACCAAAAAGCAAGTTGAGCCTGTTGAAAAGATGTATCGTGAATTACGCCGAAGTGGCATTATGGTACAACTTGATGAATCTGGCTCTATTGGTAAACGATATCGCCGACAAGATGAAATCGGTACACCTGTATGCTTTACGTACGATTTTGAGAGTGAAAATGATCATTGCGTAACCGCAAGAAACCGTGATACGATGCAGCAAGAAAGAATTTCTCTTGATCGAGTACACGAGTATCTTAAAAATCTGATAAAATAGGAAGAGTGCATACGATGAATGCTCTCAAGCGTTGCTATAATTGGATGGGCGCACAAGTACATGAAGCGTACGCCATTCCTCTTCTCGCGTTTGTTTTCTTTATTGAATCGATCGTATTGATTCCTGTCGATCCGCTCCTGATTCTTTATTGCATTGAATACCCTGGTAAATCTTGGTACTTTGCAAGCATTGCGACAGTGGCGTCCGTAATTGGCGGGCTCATGGGATATGGTTTGGGAGCATTTTGTTGGGATATGGTTGGGACCCGATTGGTCGGTTGCTTTTTTAGTGCTGATCAATTTGAAATGGCACTTTCTTTGTGTAAACAATATCAAGGTTGGGCACTTATCATTGCTGGATTTCTCCCTGTTCCGTATAAAATATTCACCGTTTGCGCAGGATTTTTTCATGTTCCTCTCTGGCAGTTTCTCGGCTGTTCGCTTATTGCTCGCTCAATGCGTTATTTTTTACTTGCAACCGTATTGCGCATTTACGGAGCAAAGATCAAGGAATATATTGACCGCTATTTTAGCCACTTAGTACTATTGCTGATTGTGATAGTGATTGGTGTTATTTGGTATTTCAAGCGATCATAAGGAATGGGTACATGCCTGTAAAACATATTTCACACTTCTCTCCAGGTCGTATTGTCCTTGCCTCAGTCGGTTGTGCCATAGCAATAGGAACATTTCTTTTGTCATTGCCAATAGCACGAAAAGTACCCATTTCTCTTATCGATCTTCTTTTTACATCAACTTCGGTAACCTGTGTCACTGGATTACTAACAGTACCCCTGACAGACTTTACTCCTTTTGGACAGTTGGTTATTTTTTTCCTCATGCAAATAGGCGGACTGGGTATAATAACGCTTACACTTTTTTTAATGCTATTTTTTATGGAATTTGGATTAGGGGCGCAAATCCTCGCGGGCAAATTGCTTGAATTGGAAACGTGGAAAAATATTAAACACATGATATTTTTCATTATAGGGCTCACCATAGCAATTGAACTTATAGGCGCAGTCTTTATTTTTCTTGCAATTCATAATGAATACTCACTGCAAAAAGCAATTTTTTTATCCCTATTTCACTCAGTTTCTTCATTTTGCGATGCAGGCCTTTCTCTTTTTCCAGATGGCATGGTAGCTTATAAAACTAACTGGCTGATGCTGATTTCAACAATTTTGATCATGCTTTTAGGCGGTATTGGCTTTATTACCATTCACGAAATCATTGAATATGCACGAGCTCGTAAAGTCGGAACACGCCCGCATCTTTCTCTACAAACAAAAATCACGCTTTCAATGACCGCGTTGCTTATGACCGGAGCGATCGTACTCTTTTGGCTTCTTGAGAGACAAAATACACTTTCGCACATGGATCCATTTACCGCAATTTTAAATTCAGTTTTTAACGCGGTCTCAAATAGGAGTACGGGCTTTTTAACCGTCAGCATATTTGATTTGAATATAGCGACGATTCTCATGATAATGATCGTTGCTTTCATAGGTTCATCTCCCGGTTCGACCGGCAGTGGCATTAGAACTACAACGTTTGCAATCTTTCTT